>JAFVCP010000147.1 GCA_017479185.1 Clostridia bacterium | reverse complement strand
TTCAAAGAAACGGAAGTAAGCGACGAACAATTTTCAAACGCGCCCGCGCCTATGGTTCCTTCCTTTATATCGTTTATCGTAAATTTTTCAAGCCCTTTGATTCCCGCGCATAAATATTCGGCTATTCTATCGGCTTTTTTACAGCAAACTAACGGGCGTATATGAAAAATCACCAAAAACAAAAACGTCCGTCAGGGATATTCCTATCCCGACGGAACTGTTAGAAGAACTAAGAAAATATAGAGAATGGTTCAGACTTGCTGATGACAACTTTGACGATAAGCACGACCAATACTATCTTGCAGTAGGCATAGACCGACAACCTTTATACCCACAAACAGTCGGGAACTTCCTACACAGACTCGAACAAAGAAACGGACTGAAAAATGTGACTTGCCACGGCTTACGTCATACATATTGTTCGTTGCTACTATCCCAAAACGTGCCTATTCAAACCGTATCTAAATATATGGGGCACAGCGACTCAACGATAACTCTGAAAGTATATAGCCACTTTATCCCTGATACTCAAGAAAGAGTAATCGTTGCGCTCGACAATATAACGAATAAGAAATAATAAAAAGCCGTTTTCCTAATAAGAAAGCGGCTTTTTGTGGCCTTCCCGCCGGGAGTCGAACCCGAAATTTGCCCTTAGGAGGGGCATGTTATCTCCATTTAACTACGGAAAGTTATTGAGCGAAACGAAAGTTAAAAAAGATAGATTTTAATACCAATTTTAATACCAATTTCGCATTTTATGTGTGTTTGGCACAATATATAGTACCTTTTTACTTGTTACACCACCATATTTTGTGTTTTAATATGGATATGCCTGCACCTTAGGAGGGGTTTATTATATCCATTTAACTACGGAAGCGTTTCGTTTTTTTCGCGACAAATCGTCTTTTGCCCTGAAACGCCTTTTATTTTACTATATTTCTTTTATCTTGTCAATCGCGCCGAACAACTTTTTTCCCTTTTTTTCGTTTATTTTTACTTTTTTAAAATTTTTATTGAGAAAATTTGCCTTTTTCCCTTTTCAAAGTCAAAATTATGTGTTATAATATTTTCATCGGTAGATAATGCGTTTATTTTATCATTTCCGATTTCTTTCTACCTTTATTTTTTCGCGAGGTATTTTTATGAAAATTTATAAAGTAGTTCCATTACCCGGTAAGGTCGTCGTAAAACCTAAAGACAGTATGACTTCCGCTTTTAATTATCTTGCTGAAATGATCGCGCAAGAATCTGTCGGCGGATGGGAATTGGTTTCCTCTATGCCTATCAACGTGGTTACAAAAAAAAGAAGACTGCGCACGCTTGAAGAGGATTATAACGCTTTGATCTTCGCTAAAGAGGCTTCGGAAGAAGAGATCAAGTCGGCGGCTCTTGACGACGCGGAAAGTAAAAACAAAAAATCTAAAAAAGAAAAGAAAAACAAAGCGAATAAAGAAGTTCCCGAACTTCCCGCAAAAGGCGCCGACGAGGATAATTCCGTAAGAAACGACTCGTCTGACCCGGAATCGGAAGAACAAAAAGCGTCAGACGGAGCAACTGAAAACGCGTCCGAGCCTACGGAAAAACCCGTCGCGGGATCTCAAGCAGGCGACGAAGCGAATGAAAACGCGCCCGAATCTTCGGAAGAACCCGTCGCGGAGCCGAAAGCGTCCGAGGACGAAAATAAGACCGAAGAAAAGTCCGACGAAAATCAAGAAAAAAATTCAAACTCCGAACAACAATAATCGTTAAAGTATTCGGATCTTTCCTCCTAAAAGCAGCCCGCCGACGCGATCGGCGGGCTGCGATTTTTTTCGCAAAGCGACTTAGTCGCTTAAAAGCATTATCTTATTATAAAAATCCCTGTTTTCAATAACCTTAAAGGCGGTCGCTCCCTCTCGTAAAGAAAATCTGTGAGTGATTATTTTTTCGGGCTGTATGATCCCTGCTGCCATAGCGGACAGGGTTTCTTTCCAATCGTTTGAATAACTCGCGAAATCCGAATTCCAACTGCCGAACAATGATAATTGTTTACGAAGTATTTTAGAATAATTATCTTTGGAAATATTAACGTCGCCGCTTGTATTTCCCACCAGAACTATCTTGCCGAACGGCTCAACGCTCGATATCGCCGAATTCAGACAGGCGCCCGCGCCGCTCGCCTCGATCGCGTACCCCACTCTTTCGCCGTTATACCTCTTATAACCGAGATCTTCGGCAAAACGCAATTTACGCTCGTCAAGATCGACGAAATAAACCTCGCCCGCCCCGAAAGATCTCGCCCAATTTCCGCAAAGCAAACCGATCGTTCCGGCGCCGTAGATCACCACGTTCTTTCCCCGTTCGATATTCAATTTTTTTAAAGCGTGCAAGCAGACCGCGCAAGGTTCGGTCATAGCGCCCGCCTCGTAAGATACTCTTTCGGGAAGTTCGACCAAATTAAAATTCTTCACGGCGATACGATCCTGCATTCCGCCGCATCTTCTCGAACCGTAATAATCGTAATGCTCGCAATTAGCGTACTGCTCTTTTTGGCAAAATTCGCATTTCCCGCAAGGCAATATGGGAAAAACGCAGACTCTTTTGCCAATCAGATCTTTATTTTCGCTCTCTTCGACTATACCTGAAAATTCGTGTCCGAGAACTATGGGATAAAAATACGCTTTATTTGCAAAAAACCTCGGGACGTCGCTTCCGCATATTCCGCACGCTTTGACTTTTACTATGGATTCACCTTCTTTCATAACGGGACGATCGCTTTTCTCCACCGAGATACGAGCGTCCTTATTTATTACCAATTTCATAACGTACCTTCGAACTTTATATTCCTTTTAAGTATATAATTAAACAGTCTTTTTGTCAATAGTCGTCTGAAAGATTGACAAACGATCAATTTTATCGTATAATTCAATCATAATCATTCAAACCCGATAAAACGATCAAAGGAGATAATATGTTAGGAAGCGAAAGACAGCGCGAAATATTAAATTATATCAAAAAAAACGAAACGGTAAGCGTCAGGCAGATAGTAAAGACCTTTTACGTTTCGGAAGCGACGGCGAGAAGAGATCTGTCCGTTCTCGAAAAAAACGGACAGATAATGAGGGTTTTCGGCGGAGCGACGATAGCGATCGCTCCGGACAAGCAGGTCCCTTTATTCGTCAGGGAAAGGGAAAACGAAAAGGAAAAAACTCAACTATGCAAGTTTGCCTCTACGTTTATTAAAGACGGTTATACTATCTTTATCGACGGTTCTTCCACGGTTCAGTTTATGATCCCCTTTTTAAGACAGTTCAAAGATCTCGTTGTTATAACCAACGGTATGAAGATCGCGTCTATGCTAAGCGAATTGCATATAAAAGTTTTCGTTTCGGGAGGACTGCTTTTAGAAAACTCTTCGGTACTAACGGGACAATACGCCGAAAAATTTATCGACGATTTTAACGCCGACCTGTGTTTCATCTCCTGTAAAGGAATGAGCGACGACGGAAAACTTACCGATACTTCCTTTGCCGAAACGCAGATAAGAAAATACTATATAAAAAATTCCAAAATGAAAATCGCGATAATCACTTCGAACAAGATCGGCAAAAAATATCTTCATACTTTATGCAATGCGAGCGATTTAGACAGAGTGATAACCTTAAACGATATACCCGCCGAGAAAAATTAACGCTAAAAACGCCTTCGGAACACGACCGTTCCGAAGGCGTTTTTTCGTTTTATCGACTTATACAGCCACTTATAATCATTTCTTCAAGATTTCTTTACCCGCTATAAGGCAACCCGCGACGGCGCCGAAAATACCCGAAAGAATGGGGCCGACGGCAAGTTTCCAATTATAGAGATCGTAAAAAGTGCCGCTTGCAACGCCGGACTTAAACGAAGCGACGGTAAAGAAAGCAAGAACGGCGCCGACCACGAACACGACCGCGGCGACGTAAGACAACGCCTTATTTCCCGTAAAGAGCGAAGCGCAAGCGCAGATCACGCCCCCAAGAGGTAATAAGAAAAGCCCGAGAAAAGCGAGAAAATTGAAATTGAGGATAGCGGTATCGTTTTCCGAATAGCCGAAAATAACCTGCGCTCCGCTATATACGGGCGCGGTACCTATAATTTTACCCTCTCCGCTTACAGCGGGCGCGAACATCATAAAGAATGCGGCTAAACCGAAAAGGACAGAGCAGCAAACCATAATGGTTCCGAGATTTACTTTGATACTTTTTGCCATAAAAAACTCCTTTTTTTCTTAATTATACAAAATGTTTGACGCGCAAGTCAAGTATAATCGGACAAAATCGTTTTTTTGAGTGAAAAGATCGCTTGAAAAACAGCGAGTTCACCCGACCGTCAATCCTCGAAATGGGGTTTCCACAAAGAAAACTGTTCGAGTTGCGCTTCGGTCCTGTGATAATACCTTTTCCCGTTATTTAAACGGGCTATTTTTTTCATTTCTTCCTGCGTAAGGGAGAAGTCGAGAATATCGAAGTTATCGGCGATATGTTTCGGGTTTTTGCTTCCCGGTATTACTATAAATCCCATATCGACGTGCCAACGCAGGCAAATTTGCGCGGGAGTCTTTCCGTACTTTTCGGCAAGTTCATTGAAAACAGGCTGCTCTATAAGCGATTTATCACCGTGTCCCAACGGATACCAACTCATCAATTTTATATCGTGTTTATCGAGCGTTTTACGCAATTCCTCTTGCGGGTAATAGGGGTGCGCTTCGACCTGAATGACCTGCGGCGCCACCTCGCATTTTTTAAGAATTTCTTCGATATATTCTCCTTCGAAGTTCGAAATACCTATGGATCGGATCTTCCCTTCTCTATACGCCTTTTCGAGATTTTCGTAGGCGTGAATATAGTTCTTGCAGGGTTGATGCAGGAATAAAAGGTCGATGTATTCGACGCCGAGCCGCGAAAGTGTTTCGTCTACGGCGTTGTCGTTGAGATATTCGCTCGGCCATATCTTCGTCGATAGAAAAATATCTTCGCGCTTTACGCCGCTGTCTTTTATCGCTTTTCCAACGGCTTTTTCGTTGACGTAAGCGTTTGCCGTGTCGATAAGTCGATAGCCGAGTTTAAGCGCTTCTCTTACCGAATTATACGCCTCTTCCGGCGAAAGAGTAAAAGTTCCTATACCCACGGAAGGGATCTCGATTCGGTTGTTTAATTTCATATTGTGATATCTCCTTTAAATTTTTATAATTTTTCAGATTCTTCGTCGGTTACTGCTTCGAGCCATTCGGTGGAAGTTTCGGTACCGGGTATTTCCTGCGCGATATGTTGGAACCAACAATCCTTCGCCGCGCCGTGCCAATGCTTGACGTTCGCGGGAATATTTACCACGTCGCCGACTTTGAGTTTTCGGGCGGGTTTTCCTTCTTCCTGATACCAACCTTCTCCCGCAATGACGACGAGCATTTGTCCTCCGCCCGTTTTTGCGTGATGAATATGCCAATTATTGCGACAAGAAGGCTCGAAGGTAACGTTAAACGTGGGTATCTGTTCAAAAGTCAAGGGAGCGAGATAACTCTGTCCGACGAAGTATTTTGCGAATTTATCGTTTTTCTCCCCCATCGGGAATTGAGAAAGTTCTTTTTTCATATTATTCCACCCAATTTTTAACCTGCTTTTTAGCGAAGTCCGAATTTACGGAACCGCCCTGTATCGCCAAACCTTTCTTAACCGACGCGCCAACGCATTTTCTTTTAAGAACAGATTCCACGTTTCCCAGCCCCGAACCCTCGTGAGTCGAAAAGGGCTTTACTGTCTTTCCTTTAAAATCCAATCTATCGAGTTCGGTATAAACTTCGTAAGGAAGTTCTCCCCAATATATAGGTCCCCCTATATAGATCACATCGTAACCCGATATATCGTCGAGGTATTTTTTTAACTCAGGACGAGCGTCGGCTTTTTTATACGCCATTGCCTCTTCGGTGCATTTAGCGTAATCTTCGGAATAGGGTTTTACGGGATCGCACTTAAAAAGATCCGCACCCGTAAATTGACGAATATACTCCGCGATGACTTCGGTATTGCCTTTTTCTATATAACCTACCGCCCAATTATTTCCCGGGCGGGAAAAATATATTACCAAACTTTTCATTTTTTACCACACCTCTCTTTGTTCGCTCGGCTCGAGCGTCTTTATAACTTTTGCGGGACAACCGCCGACCACGGCGTTATCGGGAACGTCTTTGGTTACCACCGCGCCCGCCGCGACGACCGCGTTTTCTCCTATCGTTACGCCGGGGCATATCGTACAATTCATACCGAGCCACGCGTTTTTCTTTACGTTTCTTTAGATAGAAAACCCTTGCGTTCTTATCTCGTCTATATTATAACACGTTTTGATAAAAAAAGTTGACATAAAACTTTTATTTGTGATAAAATATTTTTATGAATACAAGAGAATTGCAATCGATAATTGAATTAAGTAAAAGTCTTTCTTTCAGAGAAACCGCCGAAAGGCTGTTTATAAGTCAACCCGCCCTTTCGTATCAGATAAACGACGTTGAAAACGAAATAGGATTTCGCATTTTCGAAAGGAGCGGCAAAGCCGTTTCGCTCACGCCCGCAGGCAGAGTGTTTGTAAAAGACGTCGAAAATATTTATCGACAGTTACAACTCGCGATCGAACGGGGGCAAAATTTTTCCTCGCATTATGAAAAAGAGATCCGTATCGGACTTCCCCGAAGAGCGTATTATAGCGATTTGCCTATCGCGATAGAAAAAATGGGAGAGGTCTATCCCGAAGTCGCTATCGCGCCCGTTTTTTCTCCGAACGATCTGACAGACGGCTTTCTTAAAGGCGATCTTGACCTCGTTATAGGAGATGAAGAGGACTTTAAGGGCGTAAAGGGGTCAAAACAGATCCCTTTATATCGCTCGCCGATCAAACTTCTCGCGAGAAAAGACGACGTTCTGACAAAATTACCTGTCGTAACCAAAGAAAACATTGTGGGAAGAACTCTGCTCGTCGGCTCCGTTTCAAGAAAAAACCTTCGTAAACTCCAACTCGCATTAGAAAACGAAGGCGTTGTCAAAACTATGAACAGCGACTCGCACGATACGACGCTGACGCTCGTTTCGGCGGGAAAAGCCATCTGTCTTTCTCCTGAATTTTATAAAGCGGAAGGCGGCGATTGCGCTTGGCTCGATTACGATACCGACGCGTACGTTCAGATATCTTTATTATCGCGCGAAGGCGAACGCCGCCCCGAAGTCCTTAAATTTATAGAATTACTTAAATAGGCTTACATACTCGCTTTAAGAATACGAACGAGAGCCTCTCTGCCTATCGGCGCGTACATCCACGGCTCGTCGGTACTGTCGTTTTCGAGAATATGGTCGACCATTTCTCCTATTTTATCCTCTTTGACTCCGAGTTCGCCGAGACTCATAGGAATGCCGATCTCCTCAAAAAACTTATAAAACGCGTCTATCGCTTTATCGGCGATCTCGCTATCCGACAGCGATCTGTCGAAACCGAACAGCGATACGCCGAGAGTAACGAAACGCTCGACCGTTTTTTCGGACAATATCTCCCTCATCCAACGCGGCGTGATTATCGCAAGCCCGGCGCCGTGAGTAATATCGAAATAAGCGCTTAAAGCGTGTTCGATAGAGTGCATCGGCCAGCCCGAATATCCTGCCCCGTTTGATAAAATGCCGTTACAACCCCAACTGCAAACGTACATCAGTTCGCTTCTCGCCGCATAGTCGGCAGGATCTTTTAAAGCGATCTTGACGTTAGTCATAAGCGAACGAAGCGCGGCTATCATAATGCCATCGTTAAACAGAGAAGCGGGCGTTGCGAAAAATTGTTCGAGAACGTGGTTTATCGCGTCCGCCGTTCCGCAGGCTGTCTGCCATTTGGAAACGCTGAAAGTGTATTCGGGATCCAAAAACGACGCGACGGGATAGAGATGATCGTCCATATATCCCCGCTTGTCGTTAATAGCCGTGTTGGAAATAACGCAACCCGCGTCGTATTCGCTGCCCGTTGCCGCAAGCGTAATTACGTCTATTACGGGCAATGCGGCTCGGGTTTTTACTTTCCCGGAAATCAGATCCCAACCGTCCCCATCGTATTTAGCGCAAGCCGAGATCGCTTTCGAACAATCGAGGACGGATCCCCCGCCGACGGCAAGTATTACGTCGACGGCGTTTTCTTTACAGAGTTTAGCGCCCGTTAAAACAGACGGATCGTATTTGGGATTTGGTTCGATACCCGAAAGTTCGATGATATTAAAACCTTCGAGAAGTTTATAAACCTCGTCATATAGACCCATCTTCTTTATAGAGCCGCCGCCGTAAGTCAAAAGAACGTTTTTACCGTATTGACCGACGACGCCCGGCAAGTCTTTGATAACGCCTTTGCCGAAAAAAAGTTTTGTCGGCGTAAAATAATTGAAATTTCCTATCATATTTATTCTCCTTTTAATTTTTTTATAGAATTTTTGTCGTAGGATAGCGGTTTCGTTACTCACGTTGAACCCGCTATCAGAAAACGATCAAACAAGGCATTCGCTTATCATATCGGCGTAACCGTCCAACGACAGTCCGTAGTGTTCACGCAGAATTTTCTCGAATATCGCCGGAGATATTTTGTTTCGCTGTAATAATAGCGTTTAACAGAATTTAAAATCGTAATGCAGAAAATTGATATTTCGCTCCTCGACAGATTCCTACACAACACGAACGCTTCATTACCGATTGAAGTTATACTGTCCGGAATAGTTAAACTCATTAAATCATCTCGCTCGTAGAACGCGTTTGCAGATATACCTTTTACAGGAATATTATTATATTCTGTCGGAATAACAACATTTGTTTCTCCTTGCTCGCCTTTTGCTCCAACGCTCAAAATAAATAAACATATTAACATTATAGCATAAGTAAAAAATACTTGCAAGGGCATATTTAAAAAAGACAAATAAAAGGGTTATAAGGGGAAGTTTATAACATATATTTTTTTAGCGTGATCTTTCGCTAAAAGAAGTCAAGCGATATAAAGCGCGACTGTAAAAAAAGCGTAAATCTTTGGGTAATAAAGACCGAAAGGTATCGAAGAACTTTTCGGGAAAAGGAAGAGCAGGCTGTAAAGTATTCGCTCTTTTCGCATAGCAAAAGAGCAAGACCAAAAAGCCTTGCTAATATCAGGGTTCCCGAAAAGTATCAAAGAACTTTTCGGGAAAAGGAAGAGC
>JAFVCP010000146.1 GCA_017479185.1 Clostridia bacterium | reverse complement strand
TCAATCACCATTTTCTTTTAATCAACAAAAAGATTTTTTACGAGCATATCTTCGTAATTCAAAAAAAATTCTTGGCGAAAATTGTTTAGAAGAAAAGGCGGTCAGCGACTCGGAAATCAAAGATTGCGCAAAAAAAACCGGGCGAGAAGTCGTTTTGTTTTCGGCGTATAAGCGTAAAAAAACGACTGAATATGAGGGGTGGCAACTTTATACCGATAGGGCGACTATAAATGATCAAACTTTGGTTTTAACGGATAACTATTGCTTTCCCGTACCTTGCGCGAAATATGAGTTTTGTGACGCACTTCAATCTTTAACATTGAATATAAAAGTGTCGGGCGAATATTACCATAAATCGGCAGAAGGAATTTTACCGACAACAACGGGAAGAGTTGTAGAACTTCGCTGTGGTTGTAAGGAAGTTATAAAACTTTTTTTGTCGCCTGACGGACAAATAATATTTAAGGATAGTAGGAATAAAAAATATCACTACGAAATCAGGAAAATTGGGGATTATCCCTTTGATAAGTGGTTTGAGTTAACGATCCGTATTTTACAAACAGGAGTTTCTATTGAATATAACGGAGAAGAACATCAATTTTCTTTTAGTTGCTGTGGAAACACCGACAATATATTTTTTAGTGGCGGGATGCAACCTGTAGGTAATTGGCAGATAAAACCCGAATTTCATTTTTTGAGTGGTGAAAAAAGAACATTTAAATCAATTTCCGCAATAGAGAGTTCTGAAGAGTATTTAGGTGAAGTTTCTTTACCATTCGGTATAGGTACAGAAAAAAATAAAGATGAGATTTTAATATTAAAAAGAAAATTTAATGCTGAAAAAAACAAGTGTTATACTTTAGAAATCGGCGCACTCGATCCTTGTGGGGATGTTTTTATAAATGATACACTTGCTTTACACATGGACAATTTTCAACCGACATTTGTCGATATAACCCCGTTTCTGATTAACGGCGAAAACGAATTAAAATTGGAAATATATCCGCGAGCGCCGGAAGTCTTATATCCGTGGCATAGACACGATGATTATTATAATGCGTGGTTCGCGCTTGAAGTTAAATTGCATAAAGGACAAGTTGCAAAGCAGTCTGAATTAAATGCATACGCAACAAAAATAAGTAAAACTTCCGAAATAAATGTTAAATGGGATCACGGCGTTATTAGGAATGGATGTTTTTATCGTGTTTTATTGAAGAAGTCCTATCCTATTGAAAACGAATGGACTGTTTTAACTGAAAGGTCGCTTAATGGTATAATCGAAGATAAATTTAAAGTTTCTATTCAAAAATGGCAACCAGAAACGCCTATACTCTATGCCGTTCGCGCTGAAATATTTGATAAAAGCGGTATTGTTATTGAAAGTGAAATTGAAACAGGATTTAGGACTATTGAACAGAATAACGGCGCGATTTATTTAAATGGGGCAAGAATTGTCTTAAAAGGCGCTTTAAATATGCAGTTCTTACCGCCATATAACGAGATTCCGCTTAACCATTTATGTCCTACCGATGCACAAATTATCGAACAGGTTTTGGCAATAAAAAAGATGAATGGCAACTGTATGCGTATGCATCAACTTGGTTATGGATGCAACGATAAGCGGTTTGCAAGAATTTGTGATCGTTTAGGCATATTGCTTATTTGGACAACAAGGCTTATAGACAGTGCTGAAAATATGATGTGGACAGAATCTTGGAAACAGAAGTGTTTATATCAAAAGCAAATGCAATATGTTATTAATCATCCAAGTATTATTATTTGGGAAGGTTCAAACGAACTTCATACTGACAGAAAAACTTTGGATAGAGTTTATGACGAGTTTGTTACAGCAATAAAAGAAATTGATAACACACGATTATTGTCGCCCGTTTCACATTTATATTATGGCGGGGGATTATATGATTACGGTTGCGAGTATTATGATACGAAAGGGGAAAGGGATGAACAATTGCGCCCCGCTATTTCTTCTTTCGGTTGGAGAGATAATAGTGTGGTTAGAAGCGCTCATACTTATGCTTTACTGTTAGGCTATGGTGCGCCGTGGCAAGATATGGTTAACCAGAATTGGCGTTTACAACCAGAATTGTTTAATGATGACCAAAAGGCATATTTAGTAAGCGAATATGCAATTATCGGGAGACAAAATCCCAACACGAAAGAGGCTCAAGAGTTTATCAATAAAGATTCGTATGAATTGCCAGATGAAAAATCTGCGTTTGGTAAATGTTTTACGGATGACGAATGGGACATTTCACAAGCATTTCAGGCTCTTTGCTGTGACGTTGCAACAAAACAACTGTTAAGATACGATGCAGATGGTATGCTTTGGTGTTGTTTATGGGGTGGAGCAAACAATGCAAGTTATTTAAAACCTATTGTCGATTTTTATGGCTATAAAAAGTTGGCATATTATTCATTGCAACAGGCATTTCAAGAAACCATATGTTTTAATGAGCATCCAGATGTTATTTGGAGTGAGAATTATGAAATTCATCCGTTAGTTTACGGTTTGATTGTTGGTAAAAGATATGCTGTTATAATAGATATTGCCGACCAAAATGGGTATATTATTCAAGAAAAAAAATATCCGATATTTAATGCAGACAGTACAAGGAAAAAACTAATCGGTTGGAAGCCTAAACTTAAAGATGGATATTATTCTATAACGTATAAAATCACAAGCATATAATTATAATCGGCGGAGATTATGCAATAAATTATTTTGGAGTGTAAAAAATGGATAAAATTATTCCTGTTGTAGTTTTCAAAAAAGTAGAAGAAAGGACGGAAGTGCTTAACGCCTTGAAAAACAACGGCATAAACTGTGCCGAGATATGTTTCATAACTGATATACGGAAAGATAAGTAATTATAAGAGAAGTGTACCTGAAAATGCGCAAGACTATCCTGAAGTATATGTTTATGGACGCATACTGCCCGAAAAGGGAATATATTTCAGGCATATACACGGTTTAACGATTGAAAATGTAAATGTTACTACGGAAAATTTTGATGCGCGCGACGATTTTATACTTGATGATGTAATAAAACAAACGAGGTAATTATGATTAAAATTTTACAATACGGTGAGGGGAATTTTTTAAGGAGTTTTGCCGACCACTATCGGATATGCGAGACAGGAAATTTGACGTTTTGATGGTGCATAAACTTGATCGTATAGCGAGAGATGATTTCGTGATGGCGAAAGTAAAAGAGATTGCAAATGCAAGCGATATTAAAATCGTGAGCGTCGTTGAAAGATGCGACGACACTCCGGAAGGTAAACTTATGATGAATATCATAAGTGGATTTGCATCGTTTTACAGTCTTAATTTAAGTAGAGAAACGAAAAAGGGGTTCAGAGGAATGTTAGAAGAAATGAAAGTAACCGGCAAGGCAAAATTTATGGGAGGAAAGATTCCGTTCGGGTATGATTTGAACAGTAATAACGAGTTCGTTATAAATGAAAGAGAAGCGACTACCGTAAATTATATATACGATTTATTTATTAACGGTAACGGTTATCAAAATATTTGTAGGATATTGGACAAGAAAGGGCTATACAACAAGAAAGGAGAGCCGTTTAAGGTAGATAACGTAAGGTTAATATTAAAATACGAGCCGTATACGGGAGTTTTTATACATAAAACAAATCCGACTAATAAATTTTACGACAAATACAGAAAAGAGATAAAGCACCAACTTGTAGAAGAACGGATAGAAGGAATAATGCCTGTCGTTGTAGAAAGAGAAAAGTATCTGAAGGTAAAATCAATTATGGACGATCCTAACAGATATAAAAATAAACGAGACGCAAAAGAACTTTATTTGCTTTCAGGAATAATAAAATGCGGGAGATGCGGATCCATAATGATAGGGAACAGAAACGACACGCTTGCATATTATATTTGTTCTACAAGGAAGAAGGCGCGGACTTGCGATACTCACAATATCCCCAAAAAAGTGGTTGAAGACGTGGTTTTATCTTATCTTGAACAGCAGTTTTCCGATAATGCGATAAACAATATGATTCGATATCTTGAAGAAAATAAAATCAATTACGTTTCGGCTTATAATGAGAAAATAAAACGGCTCGTTGCGGAGAAATCGGCTATAACCAAAAAGATAGATAATTTAGTCAACATGGGACTAAACGGGAGTTTGCAGGATATTTTCAACACGAAATTAAAGGAATTAAAGGAAAAATATGAAGCAGCCGAATTGCAGATTGCCGAAATAAAAACCGTATTGGCGAAAGAGGATGATTTGAGCAATAAAATAAACGGCTATATTAAATCCGTTTCCAATATAAGGGGGTATGACTTAAATAGGCAAGCAAGAATAATAAGGTCGCTTGTCAGAAAGGTTGAAATAATTTGTAACGGGAAAGGAAAGAAAGATTTTACGGTAATGATTGAAAGCGTGTTCGGAAAAGAAGAATTTACGGAAAACGGGCAAAAAGAAAAACCCACATCCGATGAAGAATGTGGGTTATCGTTGGTAGCCCCATGGGGAATCGAACCCCAGTTTCTGCCGTGAGAGGGCAGCGTCTTAACCGCTTGACCATGAGGCCGTATTAAAATTTTGCGTACGCTTGATGAGAAAATCAAATCCAACGCTCGTATATAATATCATATTATCGCAAATTTTGCAAGGGATTTCAAAACTTTTTTTGAAATTTTTTAATTTTTGCGTTGATTTTAAAAATTTATTCCCGCCTGTGCCGTTCGTGAGAAAAAATCAACCCGCTTTATTGCAGGTGGGCGCCGCGCCTTGCGAATCCTCTTCTTGTCATATAGGTCTGCTCGTTGACAATGACCACAAGCATTTCGTATCGCAAAGGACTGCCTGCTCCCTTATTTATTATTGTGGAAAGAATTAAACTCCGTTTCGAACACCGCAGGAATTTCGGAACCGCTAAAAATTTTAGTTTCTCTTCGGTTCAAATCAGAATACTTTCTATATATATTATATCAAAGGTCATTCTTATTTGCAAATATTTGAAGGCATTAGTTGACATATTTATAATTATGTTTTAAAATATTAGATATATTATAAAAAAGGAGTTTGCTATGAATCTGACTGCGCTCGGCGTTTACGGACCGTATCCGAAAAAAAATTGCGGAACGAGTTCTTATTTATTGAAAGCGGGAGATAAAAATATTCTTCTCGACGCGGGCGAGGGTAGTTTTTCAAGGCTGTCCGCAATTATACCGCCTGAAGAGTTGGATATGATTTTTTTATCCCATTCTCATTTCGACCATACCGCCGATGTCGGCGTGTATAATTATTACTTCGAGAGTTTGTCGAAAAAAGGGAAGCCCTTCGATAAGTCGATTATCGCATACTTTGACGACGGAAGTTCATCGGTTTCTGTGATAAAAAATTCTCCTTTTTTTGTTCCTTTCGCCATTTCCGACGGCGCGGTTTTAAATATGGGCGGGCTGTCGTTTGAATTTCATAGAGTAAAACACCCCGCGATCACTCATTCGATCACCGTTTGCGACGGCGTGAGAAGGTTTTCGTATACGGGCGACACCAACGATTGCGACGCGCTCGATATTATTTATTCTAAAAGCGACGTAGTTCTTGCCGACGGCTGTTTTCTGCCCGAAGATTGGTCGGAAATAAAGCCGCATCTTAGTATAGATATTATCAAAAATTATTCGCTTAAATGGGGAGCGCGGTCGATAGTGGGGCATTTAAATCCCGATTACGACGGCGAAACGCTCGAAAAAGAAATATCCGAGAGAGGGCTTTTGATGGCGAAAGAAGGAAAAGTATTCGAAATATGAAAAGAATAATAAACTTCCGACCGATAGCCTTTGCCGCGGTAGGCGCGATCGTTGGCGCCGTTATATCTTCATATTATCCCGCGCTTGGATTTTTCGCTTTTATTATCGTCGGAGTTTTGGGGTTGATATATCCCATTATAGTCAAACTTCTTTGCTTCGATACTCCCTTTTCCAAAATAATTTTATCCGATCTTCTGTTCTTCTTCGTCATACTGTTGAGTTTTTTAAGAGTGTACGACTACGTTGACGGCGCTTTAAGATCGGCGGTCAAAGAAGGCGAATATACGGTCGAGGGAGTAGTCGTCGAAAAGTCGATTTCAGGGAAAGAAGCGAGAGTAAGACTTTCCGATTGCGTTTGCAACGGGGAAAATACGGGAGATATTTATTTTTATTCTTTGTCGGGAGTTTCTTTGTACGATACCGTTTCGGTGAGATGTAACTTAAAACCGATCGATCCGACCGACGATGAAGGCTTCCGCTATTCTTACCTTGCGTTAAAAGGTGTTTCGTACATTTCGTTCGGGAAAGCGTCGGCGTATATCACGGGGAAAAGTCAAGATCCCTTCGCGAAGATAAAACTTTTCGTCGATAGCGTTTTTGCCGTCGAAGAAGAGGAAAACGGCGGGGTCATCACGGCTCTTTTTACGGGCGATACGGAGTATTTTGACGCGGAAACGTTGAACGCCTACCGCTTCGGCGGGATCGCGCACGTTTTCGCCGTTTCGGGTATGCACGTCGGAATGCTATACGTCGCCCTCGGTTTCATACTTCGCAGGAAAAAGGGAAAAAGAATGATAAAATGCGCTATAATTTCGATAGCGCTCATAGCCTATTCGGGCGTTTGCGGCTTTTCGGCTTCTTCTATGAGGGCGGCGATAACCTTTACGGCGCTATGTTTTTCCGAAGCCCTCGGCGAAAAGGGCGATCATCTTACCGCTCTTTCGCTCGCTTGTATAATAGTTTGCTTTTTGTTCCCTTCCGAAATATTCGGGATAGGGTTCGCCCTCTCGTTTTTGATATCTCTCGCGCTTATATTGTTGGCTCCGCCTCTTAAAAGGGAAATGGCGTTCGGCGAAAAGATATCCGACGTTTTATCCGGAACTTTGTCCGCGCAGATAGCGGCGCTGCCGATAAGCGTAAACTCTTTCGGCTTTTTCCCGATCGTGGGAATATTGACTAATATTTTGCTCGTTCCGATAGTTTCGATAGTGTATTATATGCTTTGGGTCGCCTTTATTATCTCCGCGATAATACCCGTTATTCGACCTATAGCCCTGTTTTTGCCCAATATCCTCATAACGGGGATAGACGGGATAACGACATTTTTGTCGTCGTTTAAACTGTCGGTGGATATTATGCCGCCGGCGCTCGCTTTCGCGTATTACGGCGGCGCGATCGTCTATTCGGACGGAGTGAACGCGAGTAAGGCGGCGAAGAGGGCGGCGTTTGCGTCGATCCCGCTATGTTTTGCGGTCTGCGCCGTATTTTCCGCGATAATGTGATTTTGTAAAACAAATCCCTTGATTTTTATGAGAAAAAATGATAAAATATTCCGAGAGGTGAGCGTATGCTGTTTAAAGAACTTAAAAAAAGCCTTAACGTAGACGTTCGCCCTATTTATTTGCTGACGGGCGAGGACGCTTTTTTTCTCGAAAGGTCGCAAAAACTTATTTGCGACGCCTGCTTGAAACAGCCTGATATAAATCTTTCGCGTTTCGACGGGGCGGAGTTGAAGGGCAACGTCGATAAACTTATCTACGCCCTTTCGAGTTACCCTTTTTTAAGCGATAAAAGGGTGGTCGTCGTCAAGGAATATTATCCTCTCGCCGCCGACCTTAATAAATTAAAAAAATATTTTTCCGAGCCTATCGAAACGACGGTTCTGATAGTCGTGGATTCTTCGCCTTGCGACGCCCTCGAAAAACAGAAGAACGTTTGCGTCGTCGACTGCTCGAAAGGGGATTTTTCTCTTTTGTCGAGTTGGGTTATAAACGAGGTCAAAAAAAACGGGCTTACGATAACGCAAGGGGCGGTTAATCGACTTATAGACTACTGTTCTTACGATATGACGAGAATAAACGGCGAAACCGAAAAACTGATTTCTTATTGCGACGAGGGCGGAATCATAAGCGAAAACGACGTGAGCGCGATATGTCATAAGGAAACCGATTACGAGTTGTACGAGGTCGTCGACTATATCGCGGGCAAGAAGTACGACAAAGCATACGACGCCCTTATGGGAATGGTCGGAAGCGCCGGCGACGGACTGCGCGTATTTACCTCGTTGTATAATTATTTCAGACGACTTTTGTACGTTTCGGTTACTACGACTTCGATGAGCGTTTCGGAGATCGCCAAAAATCTGAAAGTCAAAGAATACGCCGTTAAAAAGGCTAAGATCCAAGCCGCTTCATTTTCGCCCAAAAGAATAAAGGAGATAACCGATAAACTTGCGAGCCTCGACGTTATGTTCAAAAGCGGGCGGCTCGAACAGCAGGACGCCGTGTGGAACGCTATAATGAGCGTTCTGGCGGGCGGAAACGGCAAAAACCGTTGAAAGTAAAAAGAATATCGTCGCCGAATGCGGCATAGAATATAAGGAGAAAAATATGTTGGAAAAAATTGCGGAGTTTTTCACGAAACTCGGAACCAATTTCCAAAGTTCCGTGTTATCTTCCATTTTAACGATAGTCATATTGTTTTTCGTGTTTTATTACGCGATAAGGATAATGGCTAAAAACAATGCGAAATGGTTGGTTTTCGTGTTCGTCGTCTACGTTTTGGGAACGGGAATAGTCTTTATTTCGTTCGAAACCACGGCGCTTCAAAGCAAATTTTATTTTTTGGTGCCGATGCTTTTCGTAATAGCGGTCATTTCGATGTTCGCGACCGAAATAAAGAGAGATATTTGGGATCTCGGTATTAAAAAGACCTCTTCCGAAACCAAACACGTCGACAGAGGTGTGTCCGATCCCAACGCGACCAAGTGTATTGACGAGATCGTAAAAGCCCTTCAAAATATGTCAAAAAACGACGTAGGCGCGATCATCATACTCGCGAACGGCAACCTTCCCAAATCGGTCATAGAGAGCGGCGTTACGATAGATTCCGCCATCTCGTCGGCTTTGATAGAGAGTATATTTTTCCCGAAAACCCCTCTTCACGACGGGGCTATGGTCATAAACGGCACGAAGATACACGCCGCGGGCTGCTTCCTTCCGCTGTCGCAGGAAGTAAATCTTCCCAAGGAACTCGGAACGAGGCACAGAGCGGGTATCGGTATTACCGAAACCATAAACGTTACGGCGCTCATCGTTTCCGAAGAAACGGGTATCATTTCGATAGCGCAGGGCGGCAAGATAAAGAGATACGCCGATTCGGAAATGCTCCGTAAGGCGCTTAAAGAATATTATTGGCAAGAACTTCTCGGTCAGAGAAACGTATAAATAAGGAGATCGGATCATGAACGACGATAAAAAGACGAGCGTTTCGTCAAAGGTTTTCGGCTTTATTATGACCGCGCTTTTAGCGGCGGCTCTCGCGGTTTTCGTGTATGTGGTGATGAACTATTGAAAACGCTGAAATTCGGGGGAAGTTCTCTTGCGGGAGCGAGGGAGTTTTCCTTGACGGCAGACGCGACGCGAAAGCAAAAAGAGGTTGCGGCGATCGTCGTTTCGGCGGGCGGCAAGACCGATAGACAGGACAAAATAACCGACGTTCTCATAAAAGCGTATTTTTCGGTCAAAAAGGGAGAGGATCTCTATCGAGCGATCTCTCCTTTTTACGAAAGGCTATGCGGCATAAAAAGGGAACTGAGGCTTAAAACGGATATAGATATTTTACGAATGAAGATCGGGCGAGGGTTTGAAAAACAACCCACGCTCGATTTTCTCGTTTCGAGGGGAGAATATTGCTTTGCGATCCTCGTCGCAGAATATCTCGGGTACGCCTTTTTGGACGCGGGCGAAGTGATGAAATTCGACGCCGACGGAAAATTCAACTTGGAATTTTCCAAATTTTTAATAAAAGATTTTTATTTGAAACACGGAAAATTCGTCTGCGGCGGTTTTTACGGGTCGGACGGAGAGGGTAAAATAAAACTTTTCGGAAGGGGCGGGAGCGATTTTTCGGGCGCGGTGGTCGCGGCGGCGCTTTCGACCGATTACGTCAACTTTACCGACGTGGACGGGTTTTACCCGATAGATCCCAAAATTTGCGCGAGCGTTAGCCCGATAGAGAGAATGGGTTTCAACGAGGCGAGGATAATTTCCGAATTCGGGGCGGGCGTTCTGCACCCCGACAGCGTTCTCCCTCTCGTCGGGACGGGGCTTACCATTACCGTCAAAAACACCTTTTCGCCCGATTTAAAAGGAACTGTCGTCTGCGAGGACGGCGAAGGAGAGGTTTCGGCTGTCGCCAAGAGAAATAATTGCGCTTATCTCGAACTCAACGGCATAAACGAGGGTTACGACCTTTTAAAGAGATTGAGCGAAATAAAAGACCTGAAAAGCGTCGCTCTTTCGGTCAGAGCGGATAAGGTTTCGGCTGTCGTTTCGGGGAGTGAAAATCTGTTCGCGCTCAGTTCCGCGGGAAAATTCAGAAATTATACGGCGACGGATAAGGTTTCGCTGTATTATTTCGCGAGAGGGGAAAAATCGAGGTCGGCTTACGAGCGGGCGAGGAAAGAGGTCGCCTGCCTTCTCGCCGTCGATACCCGCGACGGTTTTTACCTCGCCGTAAGGGAAGAGGATCGCGACGAAGTCGATAAAAAAGTTATTCTCGCATTTTCCTGAAAATATCGCTATAAACTTGACTTAACCCGAAAATAAATATATAATTTGAATTGGAGGAAATTTATGTCAAACGATACTTTTTTGAAAACCGAAGTTATGGACAGGCTCGTAGACGACGGCGGTCTTATAAGCATATTCCGTACCATTGCCTGCGTGGGCGACAGCCTTTCTTCGGGAGAACTGGAACAACTTTATTCCGACGGACACAGATCTTATCACGATCTTTACGAATACTCCTGGGGACAGTTCATCGCGCGTTCCGCCGGGTGCAAGGTATATAACTTTTCAAGGGGCGGAATGTCCGCGAAATGGTATATCGACACTTACGCCGACGAAAACGGCTTTTGGGATAAAGACAAAGCCTGTCAGGCGTACGTTATCGCGCTTGGCGTCAACGATATGTTCGGGAGTAATCAGGAGATCGGGAGCGTAGAGGATATAGATTTTAACGACTATACCAAAAATAAGCAGACCATCGCGGGCTATTACGCGCAGATCATACAGAGATATAAGCAGATTTCGCCCGACGCGAGATTTTTCCTCGTAACTATGCCCAAAGCGGGCGACGGCGAGGCAAAAGAGGCTCAGAAGGTCGAATTTGCAAAAGTTATGTACGATTTCGCCAAGGTCTTTACCCATACTCACGTCGTCGATCTTAACGCTTACGCGCCCGAATACGACGAAGATTTCAAGAGAAAATTTTATTTCAATAACCATCTCAATCCCGCGGGATATTATCTCACTTCGAGATTTATCTCTTCGCTTATAACCCGTGTGATTTTAGAGGATCCCGAAGATTTCTATCAGGTCGCTCTTATAGATAAAAAGGGCTATAATCACGAGATAGAGGAGGATAAATAATTATGAAAAGACTTCATCTTATCTGCAACGCCCATATAGATCCCATCTGGCAATGGACTTGGGACGAAGGGCTTGCTTCGGCGATCTCTACCTTTAAAAGCGCGGTCGAACTCGCCGACGAATTCGACTACGTATTCTGTCATAACGAAAGTTTGTTATACGAAGCGATAGAAAATTACGCGCCCGAACTTTTCGTCAGGATAAAAAAACTCGTGAAAGAGGGCAAGTGGAAGATCGCGGGAGGGTGGTATCTCCAACCCGATTGCCTTATGCCTTCGGGCGAATCTTTCGTCAGACAAATATCTGTCGGAAAGAGTTATTTTAAGGAAAAATTCGGGGCGGAACCTACCGTCGCCGTAAATTTCGATTCTTTCGGTCATAGCCTCGGGTTGGTTCAGATACTCGCTAAAAACGGCTATAACGGATATATGATATGCAGACCTAATTCCGAGCAGTTTTCCTATCCTTCGAAATTTTTCGATTGGGTTTCTCCCGACGGCAGCCGAATAAAAGTTACGCAGACTTTTTCGTATAATTCGCCGTTGGGTCGCGCCGTCGATAAGATAAAAGAGGGCACCGAAGGAGTCGCCGCGGGTATGCTCGGTTCCGAAAAAAAGGGAGAGAGTAAAGACGAGGTCGGCGAGGTCGATTACGTCCTTTGGGGCGTGGGCAATCACGGCGGCGGACCGTCGAGGAAGGATCTCGCGGAGATAAAAGAACTTAAAATAGACGGCTTCGATATTTTTCACAGTTACCCCGAAAACCTCTTTTCAGACGATATAAAGACCAAAGGGGAAGTAAGGACTTCGCTTATAACCTGTATGCCCGGCTGTTATTCTTCGATGGCGAGGGTAAAACAGGCGTTCCGCAAAACCGAAAATCTCTTTTTCGCGACCGAAAAGATGATAGCCGTCGCGAACGGGCTGGGTATGAAGTTCGACGACAAAGAATATGAGTGGGCGCAGAAGAAAATGCTTCTTTCCGAATTCCACGATATTCTTCCCGGGACCTGCGTCGAAGAGGGCGAAAGGGAAGGCTTGGGGCTTTTATCGAGTTGCGAAAAGGTAATGAAAGATTACCGCACCAAATGCTTTTTATATCTCACGGTGGGCGACGATAAGGCGAAAGAGGGAGAATATCCCGTTTTCGTTTTCAACTATCAGCCTTTCGAAATCGTATCTCCCGTAGAATTCGAATTTTCGCTCGCCGATCAGAATTGGGATGAAAACACTCACTATTTTCCCGTCGTTTACGACGAAGAGGGAAACGAACTCGTAACTCAGACCGTAAAGGAAGAATCGACGCTCAATCTCGATTGGAGAAAGAAGGCGGTTTTCGAGGCGAAGTTAAAGCCGATGGGTATAACCCGTTTTACCGTCAGATTAAAAGGCGTTCCCGCGAAGAGTTGGGGAATAACCGAGGGAGAATTGTCCGAAGGACTCAAAAAGGGAATTTTGGAGTCGCCCGTTCAGTTGGAAGTTTACGAAGATAACGCCGATCCTTGGGGAATGAATGAAGAACAACTAAAAGGTATGGGAAAAAATCCCAAACCGTTCGCCCCGATGACCGACGAACAAAGCGGAAAGTTTATTCGCGCTTCGTCGCCCGTTCCTTCCGTGAGAAAGATAGAGGACGGGGAAGTAATGACTTCGGTCGAGGCGTTTTACGCGTCTGAAAGATCGAACGCTGTCGTTCAATATAAGGCCTATAAAAATTTCCCCTTCGTGGATTTGAAGATCACTGTCGAGTTTGCCGAAAAAGACGCTCTCGTAAGAGTAAGGATACCCGTTTTAAAGGGCTTCGAAAACGGAACCACGGTGGGCGACGGTCCGTTTGTCGTCGCCCAAAAACCCAAGACGGGCGAACTTTGTGTCCGTATTTTCGTAGGCGTGCGCTCCGCCGACCGGGAGATCTTCGCCGTCATAAACGACGTAGTGTACGCCGGCCAGGCGGAAGGCGGCTTTATCTACCT
>JAFVCP010000145.1 GCA_017479185.1 Clostridia bacterium | reverse complement strand
GGCGCTTTTACGAGTTTTGCGAGCCTTCTCGCTATCTCGGTTTTACCGACGCCCGTAGGTCCTTTCATTATTATGTTTTTGGGAGTTATCTCCTCTCTTTGTTCGTCGGTAAGTTTGCTCCTTCTGTACCTGTTGCGGAGCGCGACGGCGACCGCTCTTTTCGCCTTGTCCTGTCCTATGATATACTTATCGAGTTCTCTGACTATTTCTCTCGGAGTCAAATTCATTTTTATCCCCCCCTTATACCGTTTCGCAACGAATATTATCGTTGGTAAAGATACATATTCTGCTCGCTATTTTAAGCGCTTTCGTCGCGATCTCGTCGGCGGGATAATCGGTTTCCTCGACCAAAGCCCTCGCCGCCGCCAAAGCGTAATTCCCGCCGCTTCCTATCGCGCACACTCCGTCGTCGGGTTCAATGACTTCCCCCGAACCTGAAACGATGAGAAGGCTGTTTTTATCGGCGCAGATCATCATCGCTTCGAGCCTTCTTCCCGCCTGATCCCTTCTCCATTGTTCGGCGAGTTCGACGGCGCTTCTTTCGAGATTTCCCGCGAATTTGTTGAGCATCGCTTCAAATCTTTCGCATAGCGAAAAGGCGTCGGAAACAGAGCCGGCAAAGCCTATTACCACATTCCCGCCGTAAATTCTTCTTACTTTTACCGCATTGTTTTTAAATACTATGGATTCGCCCATAGTTACTTGCCCGTCCCCGGCGACCGCAGTCATACCGTTTTTCTTGACGGCGCATATAGTAGTTCCTTTAAATTCGTTACTCATAACGCTCCTTATAATATTTCTTTTATTTTTTGTATCTCGGCGAGCGATCTTTCGCCGATAAGTTTTTTCTTTTCCGCTTTTTTTCTTCTGTCGTATACTATGTTTTCTATAATCCCGTAATTCGCGTTCATAGGCTGAAAATCGCAATTAGGGGTGGAAATATACGCCGCAAGCGCCCCGATGACCGTTTTTTTATCGGCGTATAAAGGCTCTTTCCCGTTTATTTTTCTATCCAAATTTATCGCCGCCCAAAGCCCGCTCGCCGTGCTTTCGACGTAACCCTCTACTCCGGTTATCTGCCCCGCGAAGAAAAGGTTTGGTCTGCCCTTTACCGAATAATCGCTTTCGAGATTTTCGGGCGAATTGATATAGGTGTTCTTGTGCATTACCCCGTAACGCAGAAATTCGGCGTTTTTAAGGGCGGGAAACATAGAAAACACCCTCTTTTGTTCGGAGAAAATAAGGTTGGTCTGGAAACCTACGAGGTTATACATTTTTCCTTCCTTATCCTCTTTTCTGAGTTGCATACAGGCGTAAGGCCATCTGCCCGTTTTAGGATCGGTAAGTCCGACCGGTTTAAGCGGGCCGAAACGCAGAGTATCCTCTCCGCGCTTAGCCATCACTTCCACGGGCATACACCCTTCGAACACCTTGAAATTTTCAAAATCGTGAAGTTCCGCCCTCTTAGCCGAAATCAGTTCTTTATAAAATGCGAGGTAGCCCTCTTTATCTATGGGGCAATTTACATAGTCGCCCTCGCCCGGCTCTCCGTATCTGTCCGACTTAAACGCATAGTTCATATCTATCGACTCAGCCGAAACTATCGGGGCGGCGGCGTCGTAAAAATAACAGCCGTTTCCCGTAAGTTTATTTATAAATTCACACAATTTAGGAGTAGTCAAAGGTCCGGTCGCGATTATTGCGTTTTCTCCGTCGGCAACTTCTCCGACGTCCTCGCACACGAAAGTTATATTCGGCTCGCTTTTTAATTTTTCGGTTATCATCGCCGCGAAGAGTTCGCGGTTGACGGCAAGGGCGTTGCCCGCCGGAACGCGCGTTTTATCGGCGCACTCGATCACCATTGAGCCGAGCGCTCTCATCTCCTCTTTCAAAAGACCGCAAGCGTTGCCGTAAACGTCGTTACTTTTAAGAGAGTTCGAGCAAACCAACTCTCCGTAATTTGCGTTTTTATGCGCCGGCGTGAAAGAATTTGGTTTTATATCGTAGAGAATTACCGAATGACCTCTTTTCGCGAGGTAATACGCCGCTTCGCTTCCCGCAAGTCCGCCGCCTATAACTTTTATTTCAGCCATTTTTATTTTTTACCTTTTTCTGTTTTCGCGGGTTTTTCGCTGTAACCGCAATCTTTATCCGAACACTTTTTGGTCTTTCCGTCTTTGCCGAGAACCATATAGTTTCCGCACTTGGGACAATTTTCGCCGATCGGAAGATCCCAACTCATAAAATTACAATCGGGATAGCCCGAACAACCGTAGAATATCTTACCCGTTTTGGAAGTCATTTTCTGCGCGGGCTTTCCGCAACGGGGGCAAACTCCCGCCTTTTCGACGATGCTCTTGGTTTCTTTACAATTCCTGCATTGCATATACTTGCCGAATCTGCCCGTCTTTATTACCATATCTCCGCCGCATTTTTCGCATTTTTCTTCCGCTTTCACTTCGTCGATAGGTTTTACGTTCGCGCATTCGGGATAATTCGGACAGGATAAAAACTTTCCGTATTTTCCCGTCTTATAGACCATAAACGCCCCGCACTTTTCGCATTTTACGTCGGAAACTTCTTCGTTTTCGCCCTTTATATTGGAACATTCGGGATATCTCGAACAGGCGAGGAATTTTCCGTACCGACCGCTTTTTCTTATCATAGGCGCGCCGCATTTATCGCAAGGAATATCCGTGATCTCGTCGCCGTCGGTGGCGGCGAAGTTGAGTTTTTCGTGGAACGGGGGATAGAAATCGGCTATGATGGAATGCCAATCCTTGCCGCCGTTCTCGATATCGTCGAGTTTATCTTCCATATTCGCCGTAAAGGAAACGTCCATTATTTCGGGGAAATACTTGACGAGCATATCGGTGATAGCGAAAGCGATATCGGTGGGCGCTATATATTTTCCTTCCTTAGAAGTGTACTTCCTCTTCGCGAGTACGGAAATTATAGTGGCGTAAGTCGAAGGTCTGCCGATGCCCTTTTCTTCCATTACTCTGACGAGGCTCGCGTCGGTAAATCTTACGGGAGGCTTGGTAAATTTCTGCTCGCTGTCCGCTTTCACGAGTATCAATTCGTCCCCCTTCTCGACCGACGGGACCACTTTTACCGTTTCGTCGTCTTCGGAAACTTCGTTTAATCTGTAATCGTCGTATACGGCGGTAAATCCCTTGAAAAGAATGGTCCTTCCCATAGTTCTCAAACCGTAATCTCCCGCTTTCGCAACGACGGTAACGCTTTCGTATTTCGCTTCGCTCATCTGCGACGCGATAAATCTCTCGTATATGAGTTTATATAGATTATAGTGGTTTCTGTCGAGCAAATGTTTGACTTTATCGGGCGTCAAAGTAACGTCGATAGGTCTTATCGCCTCGTGCGCGTCCTGCGCGTTTTTCTTCGTCTTATAGAAATTGGGTTTCGCGGGCAGGTATTCCTTGCCGTATTTTTCCTCTATGAATTTTCTCGCGCTCGCTTGCGCGTCCGCCGAGATCCTTACCGAGTCGGTCCTTATATAGGTTACGAGAGCAAGATGCCCCTCGGGGGTTTCTACGCCTTCGTACAGGTGTTGAGCGACCTGCATACAAGTGGGCGAGGACATATTGAGTTTAGCGGAAGCGTCCTGTTGCATCGTGGAAGTCGTGAACGGTGGAAGAGCGTGCGAAGAATTTTTGCTTTTCTTCACTTCGTCGACAAAGATCGTCGAATTCTTGACCGTCGCAAGCGCTTCTTCCGCTTCCTTTTCGTTGGACGGCTTGAATTTCTTGCCTTTTTTTTCAGTGAGCAAGCCTACGAATTCGGTCCCCTTCGCGCCCTTTTTCAATGTCGCGCGCAAATTCCAATATTCCGAAGGAACGAACGCCCTTATCTCCCTTTCTTTTTCTACGATTATCCTGAGCGCGACAGACTGAACTCTTCCCGCCGACAATCCGTTTTTTATCCTTTTGCACAAAAGCGGACTGAGTTTATATCCCACAAGTCTGTCGAGAACCCTTCTCGCCTGTTGAGAGTCAACGAGATTATAATTTATATCCCTTGGATTTTTGAGCGCTTCTTTGACCGCCTTTTCGCTTATTTCGTTAAATTCGATCCTTCTCGCTTTATCGCTCAAACCGAGGACTTCCTGAAGGTGCCAACTGATCGCCTCCCCCTCTCTGTCCGGGTCGGTCGCGAGATAAACTTTATCCGCCTTTTCGACCTTTTCTTTAAGCCTTTTTATTACGGGCTTTTTGTCGGGAGCGACAACGTAATTCGGCTCGAAATTTTTCGCGACGTTTACGCCTAACCTCTTTTCCGGAAGATCTCTGACGTGTCCGCCGCTCGCGTCCACTTTATATTTTCCTCCCAGATATTTTTCGATCGTTTTCGCCTTCGACGGCGATTCGACTATAATAAGTTGCATATATTCCCTCCGTTTTATTTTATTGCGTGATAAGAGGCGTCGACCTCTTTTACTATTAACCTTTTCATTTCGAGTTTGGTGAGCGCGCTTATTATTTCCGAAACCGACAAGTCGCATTCTTCGGCGATCTCGTCCGAATCGACCGCTCCCTTTCGCACGAGTTCGTAAACGATCTTTTCGGCGTCGTCAAGACTCGCTTTTTTGTGATCTATCAACTTATAGCCCATTATTTCGGCGATCTCTTCTGCGCTTTCTACCATAAAGGCGCCTTTTTTGACGTATTCTTTACACAGCCCGCCTATCTCTCCCAATCCGTATGGAAAACAACAAACGTCTTTACCGCATCCCAACGCGTAATCGAGAGTATACCTTACTCCGCTTTTGGCGTTCCCGCTCACCGCGAGAACTCCTTTCCCAAGCCCCGCTATTATCCTGTTTCTCACCGGGAAATAAAACTTCCTCGGCGGCGTTTTGCACGGCTTTTCGCTAAGGATTAAACAATTTTCCGACATATTTTCAATAAGTCGGGCGTTTATCGAGGGGTAAACGCAGTCCAACCCGCCGGCGAAAACCGAGATCGCCTTTTTGTATCTGCTCGCTCCTTTAAGCGCCGCGGCGTCGCCGCCTTCGGCTATGCCCGAAACAATGGTTACGCCGCTTTCGGCAAGTGTTTGCGCGATCTCTTCCGTCTTTATTTCATAAGAACGGAGAGTCCTTCTCGAACCGACGATAGCAAATTTTTCGCCGTATAAAAGATCTTTGTTTCCCTTATAGTACAAAGCGAGCGGCGGAACGGGTACCTGATTTAATTCTTCGGGGTAATCTTCGGAGCCGAAAATTATTACTCCGTCCGCGCCTTCGACCGAACGTCGGACGAAATCGCATATCATTCTTTGGTCTTTTATAACCGAAATTATCTTTTCGCCCTCGTTTTCTTTGCCTATTGACGAAAAATATTGCCGTATAGGTCGGTTATCCTTAAAAATATCCTTCGGCGACGCGTATAATTCGAAAAGTATCTTCCTTTTCTTATAATACTCGAGATATTCGAACGAATCGATAAATACGACGGCAAATTCGTCATCGGTCATATTCATTTTATTCTCCACTTTAATCGTCTTGCCCTCTGTAACTTATCGCTTCTATCAAATGTTCTTCGCATATATTTCTGCTCATTTCCATATCGGCGATAGTTCTCGCGACTTTAAGTATCCTGCTCCTCGCCCTCGCCGACATATTGAGTATTTCAAAAGAATCGCGAAGTATACTCTCGCAACTTTCGCTTAGCGAGCAATATTTTTTAAGATGCTTCTCGCTCATTTCGGCATTGGTCTTTATGTTCTCTTCTCTGAATCTTTCTCTTTGTATAAGCCTCGTCCTGTTTACTCTTTGCCTTACGACTTCCGAACTCTCTCCGTCCGCCTTTTCTATAAGATCGCTGTATTGAACGCTCCCGACGGTAAGACGAATATCCATTCGGTCTATCAAAGGTCCCGAGATCCTCGATCTGTATCGCTGTATCATCGCGGGCGTACATTTGCATTGAGCCGTTTTGGAACCGTAGTTGCCGCAAGGACAGGGGTTCATACTGCCGACCAACATAAAACTCGCCGGATATTTAACGTTCGCCTTGACGCGCGATACGGTTATTACCCTGTCTTCGAGCGGTTGGCGCAGACATTCGAGAAGAGATCTCGGATATTCCGGCATTTCGTCGAGGAAAAGCACTCCGTTATGCGCAAGACTTATGATCCCCGGATTGGACGACGACCCTCCGCCGACAAGCGACGGACGGCTGGCGGTATGATGGGGCGTCATAAACGGCCTTTTATAAACTATTCCCTCGTCGTCGGCAAGTATTCCCGCAACGCTATGGATCTTGGTGGTTTCGAGCGCCTCTTCGAAATCCATATCAGGCATAATAGACGGAATACACTTCGCGAGCATAGTTTTACCCGCTCCCGGGGGACCCGTCATTATGATATTATGATTGCCGCTTACCGCGACTTCCAACGCCCTTCTGGCAAGTTTTTGTCCTTTGACGAATTTGAGGTCGTTTTCGTAAACCACGCGCTTCGCCGTCGCAAAATAATTTTGCTTTTCTACGGGAAACAAATCTTTGGTTCCCGATAAGAAATTTATCGCGTCGGACAATTTCTCCACGGGACGAACCGTCAACCCCTCTATAAAACTCGCTTCTTTTTCATTCGCCTTGGGTATGATCGCTTCTTTAAACCCCGCTTCTTTAGCCGAAATGAGAATGGGCAATACTCCCGAGATACCCCTTACGCTGCCGTCCAACGACAACTCGCCGATCAGAACGCAATCGTTTCCGCGTTTGACCGCGACCTGCCCCGAAGCGACGACTATACCCACCGCGATGGGAAGATCCAACCCGACGCCCTCTTTGCGCATATCCGCAGGCGCGAGATTTACGGTTATTCTATGATTAGGGAATGACTTTCCGCTGTTCTTTATCGCGGAACGCACCCTTTCTTTAGACTCTTTTACGGCTGCGTCAGGAAGCCCTACTATATCGAACACGGGCAACCCCGAATTCGTATCGACTTCGACCGTAACAGGATAACCGCTGAGTCCGTCCAAAACGTACCCCGTAACTTTTGAAAGCACGACTACCCCTCCTTAAATATTGAAAATAAGTTTTAAAACCGCGTCGCTTGCGACGAAAGAAGCCGCAAGTAATATAATTGCTCCGATAATTAAACCTCTGTACGCCTTTTCTCCCCGCAATTCTCCTACGACGCATATCAAAAGCGGAATATAACCCGAATAAAATACTGAAATCGCGCCGAAGGCGTTAAAGCCGTCGCCGTAACCGAGCGAATAAGAGATGAGAAGAGATAAAAACGCGACGCTTACGAGGACGAATTTCCTGCCGACCGACCGCGCCGCCGGCTTTAATTTATTGTCCCCGAAGAAAAATCCTATCGTTACGAACAGAACCGAAAATAAAGCGATATATTTGGGAATGGCGTTCGCCGCCCCCCCGACGCCGATAAATTCGACGAACAAAGACAAACTGAAATCGACTTTGAAGGAATTTCCGACGTCGACAAGCATAGACCGCCAAAACCCGAAGCCGTATTCCGCCGTAAGCGGTTTCGCCGAAACGGCGTAAAACACAGCGAGCAAAAATACGGGTATTATGGCGAAACATAACGGCATCAATTTCGCGTAAGCGCTCTTCTTTTTGTGATAAGCGACGAAAATATTGTCCTTTTTGATACCGCTGCTCGCTTCGTATTCTTTTTTGAAATCCGCGGACAGGTTTTTAAGCGACAACCCCCATATTACGGGGATCCCCGCAAGCGAAACGATGCGTTTAACTCCGCAAGACAAAGATAAGCCTATCGCTATTCCCGTCAGGAGCAAATTGAATACCGTACTCCTTTTATCTTCGAATTTAACTTCTTTCGCGTAAAAACCGAACGCGAGATAATACGCCCAAAGTATAAAAAAGGTCGGAACGCTCGCCGAAGCGACGGTTATAGAACCGAAGGTCGCGCCCATAGCCAAAACGGCGACCGAAGCGAGAATACTTATTTCGTCTTTGCCGAACAATCTGAAAAACATCAGATATATCATTATTACGCAGGCGTAACCGAATATTATAGAAAAAAATCTCACGGCGAAAGTATTTCTGCCGAAAATCAAGATCGAAATGCTGTTGAAAAGCGTCGTCAGCGGAGAACTGCCGACGGTTTTTCCGCCCGTAAACAAGCCGTAAGCCGCGCTCATTTCCCCGATCTCGTAAGGCGTAAGCGTATCCTTGACGCGATCGGAAAGATAAAACGAGTTTTTTTCGTCGACGGCGTATTCGGCGTCTTTAAATGGATTTTGCCCGTAAGCGGTTTGGGACTCCACGCTTTTGACGGGTATTTTTTCTCCGTCTTTAAAAGCAAAAACTATTTCGCCTATTTCGATCTCGTAAGGAGTATGGACTTTAACTTTACTGCAAGAAGATATTTCCTTGCCCGAAAACGCTTCTATCCACCCGTATCTCGAATTTGCGTTCAAAACCACGGTTTCTCTGTCGACGTATCTGTCGTCCGCGCTGTATTCGGTCTTAAAATCGAAATAAACGGTTACCTCTCCGCTTTCTTGACAGGTATATATTTCGCCGATAAAAATATAGGCGGCGGAAACGTCGTTTGAGATCTCGCCGTCTTGCGACTCGCGCGTTCTGTCCAAAAGAAAAGTCGCCGACGCCTCGCCGACGTCGCCGTCGCTCACTTTTACCGTCGTCAACCAAAAAGTAGACGGTGTGGAAACCGAGCCGCAAAAGAACGCGCCCGTCAAAACGAATATTATAGCGGCAACGATCGCGAACACCGCGAAAATATAATTGGATCTTTTCACTTTATTCCCCTTTTGATGATATAGCACCTAAATAATATACACCATATTTTTTATTTTGTAAACGATTTTAACAAACTTTTAACATTCTTTTCATTATATAATATATATTGATAGGCAAAAAAATACCCGTCGGGCTAAATCGCTCAACGGGAATTTCCGATCTTATTAAAGTATTTCTTCTACTTTTGCCGCTTTTCCGGTAAGATCTCTCAAGTAGTAAAGTTTCGCTCTTCTTACTTTACCCTTTCTTACCACCGTTATTCCCGCAATCTTAGGAGAATGAACGGGGAAAGTCCTTTCAACGCCAATTCCGTAGGAAATTCTTCTGACGGTGAAAGTTTCTCTTATACCGCCGTTTTTCTTGGCGATAACGATACCTTCGAAGTTCTGTATTCTCTCTTTGCTGCCTTCGATAACTTTTACCGATACTTTTACGGTATCACCGACTGCAAAGGACGGAACTTCGGTTTTAAGGTTTTCCTTTTCGATCTGATCGATAATATTCATGACTTAAACCTCCAATATTACGAAGCGTTCACGACCTTTTCGTCGGAGGACCGCTCGAAGTCTTTTTCTATTTTATCATATCTTTTTCGGATATGCAAGCAATTTAAACCTCTTTTTTATTTTTTTATTTCGTTTTATTCATTTTTAGGCGGCTTCGCTCCCATTACCGAATAATAAAAACACTCCAACTTTCCGTTGTAAAGTTTTCTCTTTTTATCTGCCTTTTTACCGAAAAGTTTTTCAAAATCGGTAACCGACGTCAAAGTATAAGCGCTCCAATCTTTAAGCGACGAATAAACTTGTCCGTATGTTTTATATAATTTTTCCACTTCCTTTCTGTCCGAAAGGCGCTCGCCGTAAGGGGGATTGCTTATTATGATACCGTATGGATAATGGGACGAAAAATCGGCGACGTCAGCCCTTTGGAAATGAATAAAATCTCCGACTCCCGCTTCTTTTGCGTGTCTTCTCGCAAGCCTTATTTGTTTTTCGTCTATATCGAAGCCGCTGATAGAAATTTCTTTTTCCCACTTTATTTCGCTTTCCGCTTTTTCTTTGAGTTTTAAAAGCAATTCCCTGTTTTTTGCGCTCCATTTCGCGAAATCAAAATCGCGGTATAACCCGGACGGAATATTTTTTGCGATAAGGCACGCCTCTATCGGGATCGTTCCGCTTCCGCAAAATAGATCCACGAGCCGTTTATCGGGATTATACACCGAAAGTTGTATGAGCGCCGAAGCGAGCGTTTCCTTTAACGGCGCTTCTCCGACAAGTCCTCTGTATCCTCTTCTGTGCAGTCCTTCCCCCGAAGAGTCTAACGTTACCGTTACGAAATCTTTATTTATAGCCGCTTCTATTTTATATCTCGCGCCCGTTTCCGGCAGTTGACCTCCGTAAACCCCGATAAGCCTTTCGCAAATCGCTTTTTTTACTATCGATTGAGTAGCGGATATGGCAAAAATCTTACTTAGTTGACTCTTGGCGTTTACGATTATTTTCCCGTCCGACGGAATATATTTCTCCCATTCTATATCTTTAATTCCATCAAAAAGACTGTCGAAATTATCCGCCGCGAATTCGCCGACGACTATTTCCACCCTATTCGCCGTCCTGAGATACAAATTACATAAAGCGACTTCTTCGATTTCTCCGTCGAAAACTATTCTGCCGTTAATCGCCGCGAGGTTTTCGATTCCCAAAAGTTTATATATTTCTCGCTTTGTTACCGCTTCGACTCCCGAAGCGCTGTTTACGCATATCTTCATTTTTTATCCTCAAAATGCGTTTTCTATCAGATTTATTTTGCCCCGTAAAACCTCGACGACGGCGAAAGAAATATTTTTTTCGCCCTCTATCGACATATAATAATTCGCAATGTCGTAATATTTTTGCCTTTTCTTTAAACCGACCGCTTCCCTCGGCTCTCCGAACGCCGTAGAAGAACGTGTTTTTACCTCGACAAAAACGGTAAACCCGTCCTTTTCCATTACTATATCAGCCTCACCGAAAGGAGTTTTATAATTGCGTTTTATCAGCCTATACCCCGACTTTTTCATAAAATTAACGGCGGCAAATTCACCTTTTAGTCCAAGAAGTTTTTTATAAAAGTTCTTCTGTGAATCGGACAAGGTCCTATCCTCCTTATGGCGTCGGTATGCGCTTTCGTGCCGTAACCTTTATTCTTTTCAAAAAAATACCCCGGATACTCTTCGGCATATTTTTCCATAAGTTCATCTCTGTAAACCTTAGCGACGATAGACGCGGCCCCTATGGTATAACTTACGACGTCGCCTTTTACGATACCTAACTGCGGAATATCCGTCGCTATTTCAAGGGCGTCGATCAATACGACGTCGGGTTTTATTTCCAAGCCGTCGACGCACGCCTTCATACATTTTTTCGTCGCTTCGAGTATGTTTATCTCGTCTATTTCATCGGGTTCGATTTGGCATATTTTGTAAGCGATAGCCCTTTTTTTTATTTCCTCGGCAAGTATTTTTCTCTTTTTTTCGGAAACTTTTTTACTGTCGTCGACTCCCTCTATCAGGTCGTTTTCTCCAAGCGGCATTATAACGGCGCAACAAACGACAGGCCCGGCAAGCGGACCTCTTCCGACTTCGTCTACGCCGGCAATAAACCTCGCTCCCTTTGAAATCATTTTATTTTCGTAGCCCAATTTAGCCGCTAAAATCTCGTTCACGCTTCAACCTCGAAACAAATTTTTCCTATTCTGCCTTTACGAAGGTCGTCTATAATCGCCCTCGCGCACCTGCCGTAGTCGGCGTCCCCGCCTTTTAAAATATATCCCCTCTTTTTACAAACCGCTTCGAAAATGGAAAGGGGTTCCGAAGTCAGATCGTCGAGTTTGTATTTTTCCTTAAACTCCGCGGGCGCGATCTCCTTGAGTTCGGCGATAAGTTTTAAAGTCAACCCTTCGAGATCGAGGATATCGTCGTTTATCGCTCCTATAAAGGCGAGATGCTCGGCGTACCGCTGATTTTCCATCGACGGCGGCATAGTCCCCGGCGTATCGAGAAGTTCTATATCTCCGAGTCTTATCCACTTATTGGATCTCGTGATCCCCGCTTTATCTCCCGTTTCGGCTTTTTTCTTGCCGCTCATCGTATTTATAATAGTCGATTTGCCCGTATTCGGGATCCCCGCGACCATAAAACGGAAAGTCTTATTTATCCCTTTATTTTTATTTCTCTCGGCTTTTTCTTTGACCGCCCTACCGCAAGCCGCTTTCAATTTTTCGGCGTCTTTTTTCAAAAGTCCGTTTATAGGTTCGATATTTAAACCTTTACTCCTGAAATCAGACACTATTTTCTTCGCCGCGTCCAAAGATATGGCGTCTACTTTATTGAGGGCGTAAACGACGGGTTTATTGCCGAAAATTTTCATAAGTTTTTGGTTTACGGAAGCGTAAGGCGCTCTTGCGTCGAGAACGTAAATTACGCCGTCGCAAAGTTTTACGTCCTCTTCGGTCTTTCTCATCGCTTTCGCCATGTGTCCGGGAAACCAATTTATCTTTTTTTCGTTTTCCATATCTACTCCGCGACTTCTATTTCTATCGCTATCGCTTTATATTTTTTTTGCTCTCTTTTAGAATAATATTTCGTCATATCTTCGGCGTCTGCTATTTCGTCCGCCTTATAGCCGAGAAGGGTTTTATCGAAATTTTTATACAAAGCCTTAAAACTTTCGAATATATATAAATTTTTGATTTCCGCTTTTATCTTTTCGCCCGTTTGATTATTTACGAAAAGTATATTATCCCCGACTTTGAGTTTTTGCCTTTTTTCGTCGAAAAGCCGAATCTCAATTTTCTTTTCGCCTTTTTTTATTTTTTCAAACGGCTCGTTTTCGAGTTTCATCTCGTGGTTATTTCTCTTTATTTCGGCAAGGTCCGGACGTCTTTTTTCGGTCAGCGCCCTCGATTGTTCCGCTCGCCATTTATCGACCTCTTTATGATTT
>JAFVCP010000144.1 GCA_017479185.1 Clostridia bacterium | reverse complement strand
CTCATTTCGTCGGGAACGGCGCTCTGAAAAGCGATATGTATATAACGCTCGATAAAGACAGAGAAAAGGGCTGGGCGTACAGACCTGAGAAAATATCCTTCGATCCCTTCGACCGGTACGACGAAATGTACGATGAATTTTTCAAAATAGTAAGGGGAGAAACCGAAAATCCTTACGGTTACGATTACGAAAAAAAATTGCACGATATATTGCTGAAAGCGTGCGGCGTACAATTATAGACGGACGATCATTGATCGAACAGTTGAAACTTGCGGGATCAAAACCCATTAGTAAAGTTGTAAAAAAAGCCCGATCGGGCGAACAGTAAAAACGACAGTTCGGCGTTTAGAACGCTAACTATCGTTTTTTTAATTGTTTTAAGGGCTTCAAAGCCCGATAATTACTTGTCGTAAACCTGATTTTGTGCTATAATTATGAAAAATTATTAAATGGAGTAAAAAATGGACGGAACCGAAAAATTGCGAAAAGCACCATTGCAAGAGAGGATCGGAAGAGTTCGGGGTCTCGCCGTTTTTATTTACGATGAGAGGAGAGTGGGCTAACGGAACGCCATCGCTTTATACCGACGAATACGTCGGCGCGCCGTTCGGCTTGGATCGTATAGAAATGGAAACCGAAATATAAAACGCAACGACTCATTAAGGAGATAAAGTATGAAAGAATATATCTACGCAAAAAAAATATCTTTCGAGCAGGGGGTAGTAAACGCTGACAATTTGCTTATAAAGAAAGAACTTCAAATAGGATTGTCGGAAACGAAAACGACGGTGTTTAAAACGAACGGCGCCGTTATTCTCGATTTCGGGAAAGAAATATGCGGCGGCGTCCGTATTTTGACTTTTCGCGGAAAAAATATTCCCGCGCGTATTCGTTTCGGCGAAAGTCTGAGCGAATGTTGTTCGGATATAGGCGGAGATAAAAACGCGACGAACGATCATTCCGTCCGCGATTTTACGGTATATTTACAGGATTATTCGGATATGACTTTCGGACAAACGGGATTCAGGTTCGTTCGTTTGGATCTTTACGGCGAAGCGATAGTCAAAAGCGTCCTCGCCGAAAGTTACGTATTAAAAAAACCCGTGAAATACCAATATTCAGGCGACGATAGTTTAATAAGACAAATATATTATACAGCGAAACGCACCGTGGATCTGTGCGCAAGCAAGGGATATCTTTGGGACGGCGTAAAACGCGACAGATTGGTATGGATAGGGGATATTCATCCCGAAATGCTGGCGCTCACTTCGCTTTACGGGCGATTGCCTCTCATAGAAAGGTCGATAGATTTCGTCAAGGAGCAAACCCCTCTGCCCGAATGGATGAACGGTTACTCAATGTATTCTATGTGGTGGATAATAATCATAGCCGATTATTGCGATCGTACGGGAGCCTTCGATTACGCCGAAAAACAAATAGATTATTTAGAGGGGCTTATAGGACAAATGCTTTCCTGCGTGTCCGAGGACGGAGAACTCGGCTATCCCAATTATTTCGTGGATTGGCCTACGAGCGGCAAGCCCGACGAAAAGACTGGCGTCAGGGCGATAAACGTTATCGCCGCCAAAAAAGCCGTTTGGCTGTTGGAGCGATTCGGTCGTCCTACCGAAAAGGCAAAAACCCTTTTAAGCCGTTTACTGAAAAAAGAAATAAACGTAAAAGAAAGCAAGCAGGTTTTGAGCCTGAAATACTTCGCGGTCGGCTTGACGGACGAGGATAAAGAAAAACTCGTTAAGGGCGGGGCTAACGGAATGTCTACCTTTATGAGTTATTATATTCTCAAAGCCGTATCTTCCTTCGATAAAGAAAAGGCGATCGAAATGATGAAAGAGTATTACGGCGCTATGCTCGGCAAAGGAGCCACGACTTTTTGGGAAGATTTCGACTTGAAATGGGCGGAAAATTCATCGGGTATCGACCGATTGCCGAAAGAGGGAGAACGCGATATACACGGAGATTTCGGCGCTTATTGTTATAAGGGATTTCGCCACAGCCTGTGCCACGGTTGGTCGGCGGGCGTGTTGCGCTTTATAGAAGAAGAGTGTAAGTAAACGGAAAAAGGAAATGAAGCAAATTTGGGCTGAAAAACGACGGGATAGGAATACCGGCGACGGCGAAGATCCCTTACGGCGATAAAATATTTAATATTATAACAGGAGAGAAAAATGAAGAAATTGATAGCGTTCGATCTTGACGGAACTCTTACGCAACACAGGTCGTATCTTGAAGAAGAAAACGCGGAACTGTTAAGGAAATTACAAAAAAAATACAAAATAATAATGGTCGGCGCCGGCGCGGCGGAAAGAATATATCGGCAGATGAACAGATTTCCAATAGACATCATCGGGAACTACGGAATGGAAGAAAGCGCTATGGTAAACGGCGAGTTTAAGTTGATACGAAGAGATAAGACCTATCCCGATAAAGAATATTTTTTAAAACAGGCGGAATATTTGCGCGAGAAATACGGATATACGGAGTATAAAGGCGAAAGCGTGGAATTTCACGAAAGCGGTATGGTTACCTTTCCGCTTTTGGGAACCAAAGCGGATATCGCCGATAAAATAGCCTTCGATCCTACGAGAGCCAAGCGAAAGATATTATATCCCGAAGTTTTGGAATTGTTTAAAGATTATAACGTGTATATAGGCGGCTCTTCGTCGTTTGACTTTTCCGAAAAGAAATACAATAAATACTACGCGATAAAAAGTTATTGCGAGAGAAACGGATATACGTTGGACGAAGCGTTGTTCGTGGGCGACGATTACGGAGAAGGCGGGGGCGATAGTCATATAAGGATCCACGGAATAGACTATATCGAGATAACCGATTACAAAAAAGTCGGGGAAGCGCTTTCTTTCTTATTGTAAAGAGCGATTCTCGCTCCGACGAATTGTTTAAAGACCCGTCAAGCGTAAAAGAGTGAACTGTTAGGCGCTTTAAATATAAAAATAAAGGCATAATCTGAAAATTTTCGGATAATGCCTCTATTTTAATGTAACAGCCGCTTTGAGCGGCTGTTATACTTTTAAGTTCATTACTTTGTCGGAAGCCAAGCGGCTATCGGGGTTTTCCAATCTTTTCCCGCCGAGCCGTAATCTACGAGGTAAAAGTATCCTGCCGTTGTTTCCGCCCATTCCGGATTGCGGATCTTAAGGGTAAACTCCAAGGGAGCGTCCGTTTCGACGGATATTTTTATTTTTCCGTCGACAGGATAATCGGTGGTCATCGTTATTTTAACGTTGATACCGTTGCGGCGAAATTCCGCCACACCCGACTCATAAAAGTTAATTGTAATCCCATCGTCGTTTTCAGTTATGGCGTTTTGCAGAAAAACTCCCGTTCCCGCCGAAAACGTCGTCGTTCAACTTGCGGTCGATTGTTGTCAGGCGCACGGTATTGAAGAAGGGCGCGATTGCGATATAGGCAATACGTTCGGAAGCGACGAGGCGAAAAAGAGTTTAAGAGAGTGGGGCGAGATTTCCGATAGTCTTATGGTTTACGGTTATGCCGCTTGCTACATAAACAGGATCCAACCCGTTCCGAATTACAGATCTTTTTTGAATACCGTAAGATATTACGCGGAGAAAGCGAACGTAAAAGGGCATTTCGCAGATTGTATAGGCGAATGTCCGAGCGGAGAATTCGGCGAACTCAAATCGTATATTTTTTCTAAAATCCAATGGGATCCTTATATGAGCGAGGCGGAAATGTGGTATCACGTACGGGATTTTCTTATTGGCTACTATGGCGAAAGCGCCGCGGAATATTTGTTTGAATATATTAAACTTACGGTCGAACAGGTAGGAGATAAATGCTGGGAAAACAATCTCGGCAATCTTAAAGATAAAGATATTTTCTTTGCGGACGGAACGCCGATAGATGAAAAACTCGTATTCATCGAAAATGTAAAAGCGCTTTGGGACGACGCTAAAGATCGGTGCGACGACGCGACCTGTTTTGAAAGAGTAGAACGCGCGTATATTCAGGTTATGTTCTATGAAACGGAATATATCGCGGCGAAACATATCCGCGTCGACCCTACGATGAAAGACTATTACGACGGGGTTAAAGCCCGACTTGCCGCCACGATGTCAAAATACGGCATAACAAATTAAAAACGCATCGCTTTTCATTTTGGCGGCAGTCAATAACGAGGCGTTAAAGCGTCCTGTCGACCGCTTCTGTCAGCAGAGAAGCGTTCTGTCGCTCTCGTGAGTTATTATTTTGGGGGATACTGACACACCCCGCAGCCCGCGCGGTCAGTCGAACGAAACGCGTTTGCGTTTCGTAACGAATATCCCTGCCTCGCTTCCGCCAAAAGAAAAGGGACAACGCAATTGCGTGTCCCTATTTCTTTTGGCGGAAGCGAGGGGATTCGAACCCCTGAGCCCGTTAAGACTACACGATTTCCAATCGTGCCCGTTATGACCTCTTCGATACGCTTCCATATATATTCTATTTTGTTTTATATGCTTTTTATCTTACCTAAATCTTTTCG
>JAFVCP010000143.1 GCA_017479185.1 Clostridia bacterium | reverse complement strand
CCTTAAATATCTCGCGGGGATAGACAAGGAGATCGACCTCATCGGAAAGTCGTCGATAATGCCTATACAGGATCTCAAAATAAAATATCTCGGGAGTAAAAATCCCCGACTTCACATAGACGAAATGCTCATCGCCCTTTCTTCTTCGGCGGAGAGGGACGAAAACGCCAAAAAGGCTATCGAGCAACTGCCGAAACTGAGAGGCTGCGAAGTACACACCACCGTTCTTCTCGCCCATAACGACGAAAAGTTTTATCGTAAACTCGGCGTAAATCTCACTTCCAACCCGATCTTCAAAGATAAAAATCACGCTCACTGAAAACGCTCGCTTGCCGACCGCAAATTTAAAACTCGGCTATAAAAATTTAAAACGCATTGCGTTTTGGGGGAATATCGGTCAAGATGGAAACTCTTAAAACGGTGTTGATCATCGTAGGCATTTTAAATATGGTCGTAAATATCATAGGATATATAATATTTATGATCAATTCGCGCGATATAATTTCATCGGGCAATAAAAAGAACAATTTTTGGATGAAGATCGGATTTTTCCTGTTGATCTTTTTCCTCGGCGGATACTTATTCGTCGAGATATGGGGAGATCCCGACCTTATGACGTCGTTGATATTGCTGTTCGGAAGCGTATTCGTTTCTATCGTAATGATACTTTTATCCCGTCTTACGAACACTGCGAAAGAGAGAGGCGTCGAGATCGCGGGAGCGCTGATAGGGGTTATCTACGCGCGTGATCCCAACCTTAACGGACACAGCGTTCACGTCAAAAATCTCGCTATGCTATTTTACAGGTATCTGCCCGCCCATCTCAAAATAACCGTCAACCCCGTCAACCTGGAACTTGCCGCCCTTATGCACGACATCGGAAAACTCGGCGTGCCGGAAGCCATACTCAATAAGCCGGCGAAACTTACCGACGAGGAATGGGAAATAATGAAAACTCACCCCAAAGTCGGCGTCAAACTCCTTAAACCTCTGCATACCTTCGACACTATTTCGGATTGGATATTATACCATCACGAACGGATAGACGGCAAGGGTTATTACGGCAAAAAGGGAGAAGAACTTCCGCTCCCCGCCAAACTACTCTCTATCGTCGATACATATTCCGCTATCACGATGCGCCGCTCGTACAAGCAGCCGCGCACGCACGAGGACGCAGTAGCCGTTTTGAAAGAGGTAGCGGGAACGCAGTTAGACAAACAACTCGTGGATATTTTCCTCACCATTCCCAAAGGGGAATTGGAAAAATGTATCCCCGATCAGATCAAATATTGAGCAAACCGAACCGAGCGAAAACTCGGTTCTTTTTTTTGCAAAATATCGCGCATTTTGAAAAGTAAAATAATATATAAGAAAAACGCATTAAATTGGTTGATTATTTGACTTTTCTGTTGTATAATATTAGACAGAAAAATTTGAGATTTTTTAGGAGGTCTAACAAATGGAAACTTACGGTCTTGAAAAGTTGGGCATAATAAACCCTCTTAACGTATACCGCAATCTCACTCCCGCCGCTCTTACCGAAAAGGCGCTTAAAAGAGGAGAAGCAAAATTATCAAATACCGGCGCTCTCGTAGTTTATACGGGTAAATACACCGGTCGTTCGCCTAACGACAAATTCATCGTCGACAGCAAGGGCGTTCACGACGATATCGCTTGGGGAAAGGTAAACGTTCCCATAGAGCAAGCAAAATTCGACGCATTATATGAAAAGGTCATCGCTTACCTTCAAAACAGAGAAATATTTATTTTCGACGGTTTTGCGGGCGCTGACGTAAAATACCGCAAGGCGTTCAGAATAGTAAACGAACTCGCTTCGCAAAATATGTTCATAAGAGATCTCCTCATTCGTCCGACTTCGGAAGAACTCGAAAACTTCAAAGAGGACTTTACCGTCATCGCCGCTCCGGGATTTAAGTGCATTCCCGAACGCGACGGAGTTCACAGCGAAGCGGCTATCATAATCGACTACGAAAAGAAACTCGTCCTTATCTGCGGTTCGCAATACGCCGGCGAGATCAAGAAGAGCGTATTCTCGGTAATGAATTACCTTATGCCCAAAGAAGGCGTTTTCCCGATGCACTGCTCTGCAAATATCGGTAAAGACGGCAATTCCGCGGTGTTCTTCGGGCTTTCCGGAACGGGTAAGACCACCCTTTCCGCCGATCCCGAAAGAAGCCTTATCGGCGACGACGAACACGGCTGGTCGGACGACTCGGTATTCAACTTCGAAGGCGGCTGTTATGCGAAATGTATAAATCTTTCCAAAGAGAACGAACCCGAAATTTACAACGCGATAAAGTTCGGCTCCCTCGTTGAAAACGTCATTATGGACGAAAACACGAGAGAATTCGATTTCAACGACGGCTCGCTTACCGAAAACACGAGAGTCGGCTATCCCATTTACTACATACCCAACGCTCAGATTCCGGGCGTCGGAACAACTCCCAAGGCGGTAATTTTCCTTACGGCGGACGCATGCGGCGTTCTTCCTCCCATTTCGAGACTTACTCCCGAACAGGCGATGTATTATTTCGTTTCGGGCTTTACGTCCAAACTTGCCGGAACCGAAAGAGGAATTACCGAACCTCAACCGACTTTCTCGACTTGCTTCGGCGCTCCTTTCCTTCCTCTCGATCCGAGTATCTACGCTAAAATGCTCGAAGAGAAGATCGCAAAATCGGGCGCGAAAGTATATCTCGTCAACACCGGTTGGACGGGCGGTTCTTACGGCGTAGGAACGAGAATGAAGTTGAGATACACGAGAGCGATGGTTTCCGCGGCGCTCGACGGAACTCTTGAAAATTCGACCTTCGTAAAAGATCCCATTTTCGGAATGGACGTTCCCACCACTTGCCCCAACTGCCCCGACGAGGTAATGATACCCGAAAACGCTTGGGCAGATAAGAAGGCTTATAAGGAAACGGCTGAAAAACTTGCGAAGTCTTTCGTTGAAAACTTCAAGAAATACACTCATATGCCCGAATCCGTCGTTAAAGCAGGTCCTAAGGCGTAAAAAAACGAAATATAAATTATTTAGCGCTGCGCTCAAAAAAAGAGCGCAGCGCATTTTTGTATAATGAAAACCGAAAGACGGAGGAAATTCCTCCGCCCTTCGGTTTATTTAATATTATAGGATTGTGTGAGAATAATTTATGCCTTAGGAACTACGTTATATATTTTAGCGATATATTCGTAATCTTTCGAAGAATCGGCAAACCTCAAAGTCAATGTTTTGTCCGATTCGACGAGGTCCGCGTTTGTAATGGCGTCTCTGAAAGCCTGCATTTGCGAACCGGTAGCCAAATCAAATACCGTAGGCGAAGCTGTTCCGCTTACGAAAGTTCCGCCAGTTATACTCGTAACGTTAGACCAATCAAGGAAAAGCCTTGACGTTTGTTCCCAATTCCATTCAGTAAAGGAGAAATATCCGCCGGCAATCTCTCCGATATTGCCTTGATTGTTAAACGCATAATTTACGGAACTCATTGTTCCGACAAAACTTCCGTCGGTTATCTTATCGATACTTGCTCCCGATTCGATACTGATACAATATCCGGCGTTTAAAGACTTGCTCGATCTATGCGTATCGAAATATTCATAGGTTATTTCTGAGAGGTAATTGCCGCCGGTAATTTCCTTAATTTTAGCATTGCCCTGCAAGTCGATAGCCGTCCAAGAGCAATATCCGTTAGTTTCAACGTAAGCGTGAATATTTGCGTTTAATTTATTCAAAACCGCATTTTCAAACAGCGACACGCCCGTTCCCGTTACTGTAATGCTTACGTTTGAAATTTCGGTCATCTGACTTTTCGCCCTTATGCCGTAAACGGTATCTTCCTGAACTTCGTTGATATTTTCAAGAGTTCCGTTCTTAACGGAGAGATTTCCTGAATTTACAGAAATCAAAGCGTCCACTTTTCCGGAATTCTTGAGCTTATTCTCTCCGAGGTCGAGAACTGCGGTAACGTCCTTATTGAATACCAAGCCCGTGGTTATTTCAAGGTCTTGATTTACAGTTATAGTCTGATTATTCTCTACGGCGTCGAAAGCGGCTTGAAGAGAATTGTATTTTGCTGTTCCGATATTGACGGGCGCTTTCTTTTCGACCGTCCAAGTACCGTCGCCGTTATCAACCGTTTCATAGCCTTTGGCAACGTAATTGGACACGTTTCTGTCGTAAGTTCCGCCGTAAGCGAGTATGTCGCCCGACCAATATTCGCTCAATCCGCAGCCGCCTTTGAAAGTTCCGCCGTAAATATTGATTTTACCGCTTACGGTATAGTTACAAACTACGGTTCCGCCCGTTCCGTTTGCGTCGGCGGCGTTATTCCAATAAGTTCCGCTGTTTACCGTAACGTTTCCATTTTCGTAAGTATATATAACGTGGCTCGTAATTCCGGTTGCAATGCCTTCCGGAGAAATGGTTGCGGTAACGTTATTGAGAACGGAGGTCGCGTTAGCGCCGTAAGTGCTAATGCTTCCGTGATAACTCGTAACGACAGCGTCGTTCATAACCATTTCGCCGTAATTGTTGATAGTATAACTCGGCCAACCGCCTTCCGCCTTAAGCGCTCCGTTATAAGTTCCGCCGTTTATAGTTAATTTACCGTAACTGACAACTGCCGATCCGCCGTTTACTTTCTTGGAATTATAAGTTCCGCCGTTGAT
>JAFVCP010000142.1 GCA_017479185.1 Clostridia bacterium | reverse complement strand
TTGCCGAGAATGAAGTGTCTGCCCTCGTTGGCTTGACTTATCGCTTTACGGAGAATTTCTTCGCTTATTCCCTTGATCTTGATATCCATTTGGATCGCGGTGATTCCTTTTACCGTACCCGCGACCTTGAAGTCCATATCGCCGAGGAAATCTTCAAGTCCCTGAATATCCGAAAGAACGGAGATCTTTCCGCTTTCGGTATCCTTTATAAGACCCATCGCAATTCCCGCAACGGGGCGTTTAATGGGAACGCCCGCGTCCATAAGAGCCATAGTCGAGCCGCAAACCGAAGCCTGCGAAGTCGAGCCGTTGGACGAGAGGACTTCGGAAACAAGCCTTATTGCGTATGGGAATTCTTCTTCGCTCGGAATGACGGGTTCCAACGCCCTTTCAGCCAAAGCGCCGTGTCCGATTTCGCGCCTTCCCGGACTTCTTAAAGGTTTGGCTTCGCCCGAAGCGTAACCGGGCATATTGTAATGGTGGATATATCTCTTGTATTCTTCGTTGTCAAGACCTTCGAGTTTCTGAACTTCGGAAATGGTCCCGAGCGTACAGGTGGTCATTACCTGCGTCTGTCCTCTCGTGAACACCGCGCTTCCGTGAACTCTCGGAAGGATCCCGTGTTCGCACCAGATAGGTCTGATCTCGGTAAGTTTTCTGCCGTCCGGACGAACTTCGGTCTGCGTTATCTTCGCCCTGACTTTTTCCTTCGTGATATAGTAGAGAGAATCTTTTATCTCCCTCGCCATTCCCTCGTATTTCTCCGCGAAATATTCGAGAGTTTCGGCTTCGACCGCGTCCTGACGGGCTTGTCTTTCTTCTCTGTCGAAAGTGTCGAGAGCGTAGTCGAGTTTTTCACTCGCAAACGCCCTTACGTCTGCGTCGAGGTCCTCGGGAACGTGGTAAAGATCCATTTCGAGTTTGGGCTTACCGACTTCTTCTACCATCTTTTCGATGAAAGCGCATTGCTTCTTTATCTCTTCGTGTCCGAACAAGATCGCTCCGACCATTTCTTCGTCCGAAATCTCCTTCGAACCCGCTTCGACCATCATTATAGCGTCTTTGGTTCCCGAAAGGTTCAAAGCGAGAAGGCTTCTCTCCTTTTGTTCGACGGTGGGATTGATGACGTACTCTCCGTCTACGAGTCCTACGACTACCGATCCCGTCGGTCCCGCCCACGGAATATCCGATATGCTGAGGGCTATAGACGAACCGAGCATTGCGAGCGGTTCCGGCGCGATATCCGTATCTACCGAAAGCGCGGTCGCAACTACCGTTACGTCGTTAAAAAGCCCTTTCGGGAAAAGAGGTCTTATCGGTCTGTCGATAAGACGGGATACGAGGATCGCCTTGTCGCTCGCCCTTCCCTCTCTCTTCTTAAAGCCGCCGGGGATCTTTCCCACGGCGTACATTTTCTCCTCATAGTCTACCGACAGCGGGAAAAAGTCCATTCCTTCTCTCGGAACGGGCGCCATCGTTACGTTGACCATAACCACGGTCTCTCCGCATCTTACGATACACGAACCGTTTGCCTGTTGCGCGTATTTTCCGACGTCGACGGTAACTTCTCTTCCGCCTATCGTCGTTGTAAACGTCTTGTGATTTTCTAACATTTTGTTCTCCTTTTTTCTCTGATTTTTATAAGAAACGCGCTTGTCCTTTTATGCGACGTTTACTTCGCCTGAAAAAACAATGCGATACTTTCAAAACGAAAAGAGGAATATTCGCTTTTTATCGCAAATACTCCTCCGAAAAACCTTACTTTCTAAGTCCGAGTTTAGCGACTATCTCTCTGTATTTTTCAATGTCGATAGATTTAAGATAGTCAAGCATACCCTTTCTGCGTCCGACCATTTTAAGCAAACCGCGACGAGAATGTTTATCGTTGTGATTGGCTTTAAGATGCTCGTTGAGGTGATTGATCCTCTCCGTTAAAAGAGCGATTTGAACTTCGGCGGAACCCGTGTCTCCGTCGTGTCTTTTGAAGTTCTCGATGATTTCCGTTTTTCTTTCCTTTTCCATTTTAATTTATCCTCCTCAATATGGAAATTTTACTTTAACACCGGGCAATGCGTCGAGTCCTCGCAAAACCAAGCGTTAAATAATCTGCGAAAGCAAATATCTTTCACACGGATATATAATAACACATATAAATTGAAATTGCAACAATTTTTCAGCCGTTTAACCAAACAATTTATTTTTTTCTCTTATTATTTCGTCTATTTTATTTATATAAGTTAAAATATCTTTCGGCGCGCCGTATCTTTCTATCCTGTCTTCCGCCGAAAAGAGTTTTTTTGAAACGCCGTTCGCCCCGCAGGCGAGGTTGTCCGCTATCTCTTCCATAACGTCGATATTGTAGACGCACACTTTGCCGCCTCTCGCGTACCCCGTGTTTTCGAGATTGCCCGCCATATACTTCTGCCGATAGGTATAATAGGGCTCGTAACCGCAAGAAATTGCCGTATAAGTCGAATAATCAATCATTTTATCTATTTCTCCGTCGGGAAGTCTGTCGACGAGTTCTTTAAGTCTGCTACCCTTTTTAAGCGAAAGAGTATGCACAGTAATATCGTCGGGCGAAAGGCGCATCGCCTCGTCCATACTGAACTTGAAATCTTCGAAATTTTCGCCCGGAAGTCCGGCGATAAGGTCCATATTGACCGAAAAACCGTATTTTTTAGCGAGTTCGTATTTATCGTAAATATCCTTAGCGGTGTGCTTTCTGCCGATGATTTCGAGCGTTTTATCGTTGAAAGTCTGCGGATTTACGCAAATTCTCGTAATTCCCCTTTCCTTTAAAAGTTTAAGGTTGTCCTCGTTTATGGAGTCGGGACGTCCCGCCTCCACCGTATATTCGCAATTTACCTCGCCTATTGCGTTTAAAATATCCGATAATCGACTTATAGGCAGAGATACGGGAGTTCCGCCGCCGACGTAGACCGACCTAAGATTTTTAATCAACGGCTTCGCCGCCTTTATTTCCTTAACGAGGGCGTCGACATAATCGTCGACAAGCGGCGACTTACCTATTTCGCTCGAAAAGAACGAGCAGTACGAGCATCTCGACGAACAAAAGGGAATCCCTATAAAAAAGTCGCAATTCCCGTCTTTTTTTTCATATACGGGTTTCTGCGCCTCTATTATTCTCCCTACGAGATCGAGTTTGTTTTCGGAAACGCCGAGGACTTCCCCCATTTCCCTTCGCCAATTTTCACCTTCGTTATAGGCGAATTTTACAGGTCTTATACCCGTAAGCGCTCCCCAGGGAAGGGTTTGGGACAAATAGTCGCTCATCGCCTTATACAGCGCGAGTTTGGCGTATCTCTTTAAATATCTTTTTCTTTCGGTTTCCGTTTCGTACTCCCTCTCTTCGGTAAAAGAGTAGGTTTTGCCGTTTATCTCCACTTCGTCCGAAAATATTTTTCCCTCGTCTTTATGACGGCAGACTATCTCGAGTCCGTCCGTATTTTTAAAGAACTTCGCCTCTTCCAGAAGTTCGGGATAGAGCCAATCGAGTTGAGTTTTTATTTCCATTTTAAGATAACGTCCTGAACACGTCGATAACGTCCTTTTCCTGTCTGATTTTTGCGAATAAGTAGTCTATAGTTTCTTTTTTCGTAACTTTAACGGTAATATCCACGACCGAATTTCCGTTTTTATTGTCTACTCGCCCGTTGATCGATGTTATGGTTATACCGAGCGAAGTGCAGGCGTTTGAGATTATCACAAGCAGCGGCGCGCTTTCGGAGCCGATGACTCTTATCGACGCGGCGAAACTTCCGAGATTTCCTGACCACTCTGCGTCGAGAAGCCTTGCGGGATCTTCGTTTCTCATATTGGGGCAATCCCTTCTGTGTACTGTTACTCCCCTTCCTCTCGAAACGAATCCCACTATATCGTCGCCCGGCATAGGATTACAGCAGCCCGCGAACCTGACGAGAAGTCCGCCCAGCCCCTTTATCTTTACTCCGCCGACGTTTTCTTTACTTTTGGCACCGCCCGTACCGCCTTCTTTTATGATATTGCGCGTCGCGACGTCTTTACGGTAATAGTCGATGAGTTTTAAAAGGACCTGATTGACGGTAACCGCTCCGCCGCCGACTGCGGCGTACATTTCCTCTTCGGAAGCGAACGACATACGCTGACTCAATCTTTCAAACGACACAGGGGTAAGGAGATCGCCGAAAGTATAACCCCTCGCCTTGGCTTCGGCTTCCAACATACTTTTACCGAGTTTTTCATTGTCGACGACCATCGTCTTTTTGAAAAACGCCCTTATTTTAGCCTTGGCTCCCGACGATTTGGCGATCCTGAGCCAATCCCACGAAGGACCTTTCGACTGTTTGGAAGTTATTATTTCCACGACGTCGCCCACGCTTAAAGTCGTGGTTATCGGAACTATCTTGCCGTTTACTTTCGCTCCGACGCATTTATTGCCGACTTCGGTATGTATTTTATACGCGAAGTCTATCGGCGTCGCGTCTTTTACGAGACTTATTACTTCGCCCGTTGGCGTAAATACCAAAACCTCGCTGTTGTAGACGTCCCCTTTAAGACTTTCGATAAATTCGGTGGAATTGTTAAGTCCGCCCTGCCACTCCATTACCTCTCTTATCCAGGACAGCCTTTTATCGAAATTATCTGTGTTTTCCTTATGTTCTTTATATTTCCAATGCGCCGCGATACCGTATTCGGCGGTGCGGTTCATCTCTTTCGTCCTTATCTGTATCTCGAAAACCTTTCCGAAACTCGTTACGACCGTCGTGTGAAGGCTTTGATACATATTTTCCTTGGGAGTCGCGATATAATCCTTTATTCGCCCCGGAATGGGTTTCCATTCCTTATGGATCTTTCCGAGAAGTTCGTAACATTCGTCGACCGTTTCGACTATCGCCCTGACCGCCGTGAGATCGTATATCTGATCGAGGGTTTTATTCTGCTTTTTCATCTTTTTATAGATGGAATAAAAATGTTTCGGTCTGCCGAAAACTTCCCCCTTTATTCCCGATTCGTCCAGGATCCTCTTTATTTCGTTTACGGCAAATTCGACGAACTCCCTTCTCTCGGTAACTTTGCTGTTTATATTTACCGAAAGGTATTCGTACGCCTCGGGATCGACGTATTTAAGGCACAGATCTTCAAGTTCGCATTTTATCTGCGAAATACCCAGCCTTCCCGCGAGAGGCGCGTATATATCGAGGGTTTCGTGAGCCATTCTCAGTTGTCTGTCCTTGGAAAGGAAGTTAAGAGATCTCATATTGTGAAGCCTGTCGGCAAGTTTTATTATGATAACTCTTATGTCTTTCGCCATAGACACGAAAATCTTCTTGAAATTTTCGGCTTGTTCCTCTTCTCTCGACTTAAACTCTATTTTATCGAGTTTGGTAACCCCTTTTACGAGTTCGAGTATCTCTGTCCCGAACTCTTTTTCTATATCTCCCTCGGAAACGGGAGTATCTTCGATGACGTCGTGCAAAAACGCCGCGGCGACCGAAAAATAGTCCATACCTAAATCGAGGAGTATTTTCGCGACCGCAACGGGATGCGTGAAATATTCCTCTCCGGACGCCCTTTTCTGTCCCGTATGCGCCTGCTTCGCGAAATAAAACGCGCGAGTCAGCACTACCGATTCTTCGGGCGTGTAATTTTTTTCGATCGTTTCAAGTACGTCCTGATACATTTTCCCCTACTAAAGAAGATATCCTGCGAAAAGTGGGCGAAAGAGAAATATCCGTCCTCTTTTCCTCGTCTATCCTGATAAAATTATTTTCCTTTTTTATAACTTTTAATTCCGAAAGAATTTTAAGAGCGACTACCGCCTGCGACGGAGAACAACCGAATTGGTTTTTTATCGCCACTTCCGCTGCGGGAGCGGAGAGTATATTTCCCCTCTTTATCCCGTTAAACACCTTTCCGACGATCTCCCTGTTTACAGCGAGTTTTTCGGCGTCAATACCTTTAAGCGAAGTGTTTACGAAAACCTCGGCTTGGGTCTTATCAATCGAAAGAGGCTCGTCGAGATAGACCACTCTCTTATAGGAAGAGGGTATTTCGCCCGCAAAACCGAGGCAAACGGTATTTACGTTTCCCCCTCGGTTGAGTTTCAGAGAGCAAAACTCAAACTGCCCGAGTCCTTCGTATTTTTCAAGATTTTCGGGGTTGTTTACTATAAACAGCGTTCCGTAGATCTCTCTCCCGCCTTCATCCAAAAAAGCCTGCGCTTTTTTAGTATCTATCGACGTAAACCCGCCCGATATTTGCGGTTTCGAAAGTTGTCCGTCGACGATAGCCGCGATAAGACCTTCCGTCGCTTCCGCGACGGTTTCAACCGAACGAACGTAACCCTTTAACGACTGTCTGCCGTTAAACACGGACAGGTTGGGTTCGAAAACTACGATTTTTTCTACGGGAGAATTGAGCGCCGACGCGTTTTCAAGCCCCCCGAACCAAAGAAGGTCGATAAAGGGAGTGGAAAACGAGAGGTGGGGCGAACCGTATTTTATAGGCGAAGCGTTTACCGCAGAGCATCTGACGGCAAAAGAAGGTTTTGCATTCCCCACCCCGCACGGCTCGATCTTTTCGAGTTCTTTGGCGAAATCGGGAGTGAAAGGCTCGTCCAAAAACCAATCGACCTCGGTTTCGAACTTAAAATCCGCGATCGTGAATTTTTCCGACAAATATCCGTTTAAAGCCCTCTCGAAATCGGCAAATTTCTCTTTATTTACCGTTACGCCGGCAGCCTGCGCGTGTCCGCCGAACGCCTCGACTTCGGTTTGGACGGCGGAAAGCGCCTGAAAAACGTTTATACCGCCTATCGACCTCGCGCTCCCGTGCAAAAATCCGTCTTTTTCGCCGAAAAGTATTACCGGCTTTTTATATTCTTCGACCAATCTCGCCGCGACTATCCCTATAAGCCCCGCCTTCCAACTTTCGTCGAACAAAACTATCGCCTTTCCGTCATCTCCCTTGTCGGAGAGTTTTCTCTTGGCGTCTTTATAGAGTTCTTCGCACTCGGTCTGTCTTTTTACATTGTAATCGTTGAGTTTTTTGGACAAATTCGCCATTTCGACGGGATCTTCGCTCGTAAAAAGTTTGAGCGCGGAATACGCGTCCCCCATTCTGCCCGCGGCGTTTACTCTCGGCGCGAGCGTATAGGACAATCCTATCGCGGTAAATTCTTTGGTTTTACACGCTTCGGCAAGCGCTTTCAAGCATTTTTGCGCCCTACCGCTATTGAGCGCCTTTAATCCCTCGCAAACCAATATTCGGTTTTCTCCGACAAGCGGCATACTGTCCGCGACGGTCGCGAGCGCGACCATATCGAGAAAGGCGTCCGCCTTCTCTCCGATAAGCGCCCTGCCGAGTTTATAAGCGACGCCCGCTCCGCAAAGATATTCGAAGGGATAATCGTCTTTTATATGGCAATTTATAATGGTACAATCGGGCACCCTGTCGGGTATCTCGTGATGATCGGTTATTATGACGTCGACGCCGAGATCTTTAAGATCTTCGACTTCGTTTACCGCGCTTATTCCGCAATCGACGGTGATTATAAGGTCGGGATTATAGGCTTCGAGGACTTGTTCGTAAACGCCCGCGGTAAGCCCGTAACCGTTTTCCCTTTCGGGAATAACGGCGTAAGTATCAAGCCCGAAAATTTTAAGGCATTTGCGAAGTACGGTAACGGCGGAGATCCCGTCGGCGTCGTAATCGCCGTAGATGACCACCGTCTGCCCCTCGTCGCGGGCGAGGGTTATTCTTTCCACCGCTTCCTTCATACCCGACAACAAGTAGGGATCGAAAAGATCGGCTTTTCGGGGTTCCAAAAACGATCGCGCTTCGATCTCGTCCTTTATTCCTCTGACGACGAGCATTTTCGCGAGAAGAAAGGACACGCCTAAACGTGCGGATAAGTTTTCAGCCGTCATCTCGTCTTTTGAAGTCCATTCTCTCGATTTTATCATAGTTTTTCAGTCGCCCTTGTCTTTTTTAAGTCAAAGCGGACGGAGATTTTCGTCCGTCCGCGCTTTTTATCGGTATATATTTTTTATCATTCGTTTACGGTCGCGGTTTCAACGCGAGCCGCCTTTTTTGAAACCTTTTTCTTGTTTCTCTTTCCGGACTGTCTGAAAAGTTTACGCAAGTAAACCCAGAAGGAGCCTGCGAGAAGTATTGAAGAATACGCGCCCGCGATCAAACCGAAGATGATGGGGAAAGCGAATTCCCTTATCGCCGACGTTCCGAAGATCGCTATAAGGACGATCATTACGAGCGTCGTAAACGTAGTCAATATCGAACGGGACAAAGTGTTCGTGATCGCTTTATTCGCAAGTTCGGTATCGCTCACGTCGTCGTAAGAAGGCGTGCGTTCGAGTTCTCTTATCCTGTCGAACACGACTATCGTCGCGTTGATAGAATAACCGATGATGGTTATTACAGCCGCTATAAAAGTAGAGTTGACGGGGATCTGGAAGAAAGTCGTGCAAGCGATCATTATCGCGACGTCATGAATAAGCGCGAGGATCGCCGCAATACCCGAGATCCAGGTAAACCTCAATATGATATACGCGAGGATGACCAAAATAGCAACGCCGCCCGCGATGAAAGTCGTTCTTATCGTATAGACCATTACCGAGTTGTCGATAGTGTGTACGTCTACGGAAACGTCTATATCGTCGGCTTCCGTATCGGCGTAATAACTTTCGTGTTCGGAAAGATATTTACGGACGTCGGGAAGTATTTCGTCCCTTATTTGAATAACGTATTCGTTGAGCAAAGTCTTGCCGCTGTTTTCGCCGTTTTCGTCCTCGACCGCCGCGGTAAGATCTACCGTTTCGCCGTTTTCGACGACGGTTGTTCCGATCCTGAATTCGTAGGTGGTCTTTCCCGAAACGCTCGAAGTCTGCGTGTTTCTCGAAACGTCGAATTTTCTGTCCGACTTTTCTCCGTCAAGACGATCGCCCGCGAGCCAATCCTGGAAAGTCTTTTTGAACGCGTCGCCGTCAAATCCGCTGAAATCGTCTACGGTAACTTCGATGGAAGCGCCCGCCGAAAATTCTATACCTATATTCATTCCGCGAACTAAAATATCTACCACGCCCGCGATTATGACAACTAAACTTATAGCAAGGAAAATGAAAAATTTATTTACTATTTTAAACTGCTTGTCCCTGAAAGAAAGATTAGCCATTATGCGTCCCTCCTTTTAAGACCGAAGAATTTATCCTCTTTTTCTCCCGCCAATGGTCTGAGCAGACCGATGAGCCATCTCGTTACGACGATCGCCGTAAACATTTAAACCAAGGTTCCGAGGAAAAGAGTTATCGCAAAGCCCCTGATCGAGCCGGCGCAAAGTATCCACAATACTATCGACGCCAAAATGGTGGTTATGTTCGCGTCGAGTATGGTTATGAACGCGCGCTTAAAGCCTACCTGTATAGCGCTCAAAACCGTCTTTCCGCTCGCGTATTCGTCCTTTATTCTCTCGAATATAATGACGTTGGCGTCGACCGCCATACCTATCGAAAGTATGATACCGGCGATACCCGGGAAGGTAAGTTGTACCCACGGGAACAACGCGAGGATTATAACGTAGAGAATGACGTATATCAAAAGAGCGATAGACGCCGCGACACCCATTCCGCCGTAGAACACGATGAGTATAGCGAATATCACGAGCAAACCTATTCCCGCCGCGATCTCCGCGTAGAAGATCACGTTATCGCCGAGCGACGCGCTTATCTGACGGGATTCGCTTATGTTGAAGTCTATATCGAGCGCTCCGCTCGATATAACCGCCGCCAAAGACTGCGCTCTTTCGTAATCGAAGTCGCCTTCGATCTGCGCGCTGGGTCCGACTATCTGCGAATTGACCGTGGGAGAAGAGATCTCCTGATCGCCGAGATAGATGCTCATCGTCTTGCTGCTCGATTCGGAAATGGTTTTAGTCGCGTCGGCGAACTTTTCCGCGCCCCTCGCGGTAAAACTCAAAACTACGACGTACGAACTGTCGTTATCGTATCCGACGTAAGCGTCCTGAACGTCCTCGCCGGTAAGATAAACGGTTCCCGAAGAATCTCTGAATTCGAGTTTGCCCTGCGAACCGAGAAGAGTCATAACTTCGTCGGGATCGTCTACGTCGGGTATTTCTATCCTCAGATTGGTAACGTCTTGCTTGGTGATCGTCGCTTCGGTATATCCCTTATTGGAAAGCCTCTGCATAAGCGTGCTTATAACGTTGTCGAGAGTTTCCTGATCGAGCGTATCGCCGTCGACCTTCGGCTCCAACACGGCGTAATAGCCGCCCTCTAAATCGATACCCTTACTGATACTGCTGAAAACCGAATTGTAATCGTAAATACTGTTCGGGACGGAGAAACTGAAGAAACACGCCACCCCGAAGAAAACGATCAACAGCGCCGTAATAGTAAGAATTACTATTGACTTGGTCTTTTTCATTACTGCCTCCTGCTTTATTATCGGTTCCGACCGCGCGGCTTCCATTAACCAAAGCATTCCGTATCCGAACTCGCCTTAGACGAGTCTTTTGTTGCTTTGCGGAAAGCGCCCGATCTGCCGACCGTCCGATAATCTCGGACTTTAACAGTTAATCTATACTGTATTATTATACAGCATAAAAGGGTCGCAAGTCAATAATTTTAAACCAAAAAATGACGATAAAACTAAAACTTTTTTAATTTTTTGTTTTTTAGTATCAACACACCTCGTCAATAGTTTCCCGAAAAGGCGGCTTTTAGGGCGTTTTCCCCGTCCGATCGCCCTTTATCGGTTATTTCCCGTCCGAAAATCCCGATAAAATTTATCCCTTAAAGTTTACGCTGATCGCTCCCGAAAGTCCGCCCATTATCGCTCCGCACAAAAAATCGATCAAAAACCCGAAAAACGTAGGCGCTCCGCCCGAAATAAGTCCGAAAATAAGAATGGAAAGAAGGGTCGCGATAGCCCCCGAAAGGCAACCTTTCAAAAATCCCTTTTCTCCCCTTATCCCGATAAGACAGCCGACGAGTATAGATAAAAGTTTTATTACCTGATCGACGGGTTTTATCACACTTTCGCTAAGATCCGTAAATCTCAACACGAACGCGAAAACGAGCACCAAAGCCAACGTGATCCCGACGGACAGGACTACCGCGGTCAAAATCTGCTTAAAAAATCCACCGTTATCTCTCGTTTTTTCCATAAAACAAAAACCTCCGCTATCACAATGTATGCGGAGATCTTTGATCTTATGATATATAAAAATATTTTACGCGTTATTATCTTCCCCGGCGGGCGTTTCAACTTCCGCGGTTTCTTCGGCGGGAGCCTCTTCGGCAGTTTGCTCGACGGAAACCTCTTCCGCGGTTTGCTCAGCGGAAGCCTCTTCGGCAGTTTCGGCGGCGGGACTTTCGCTCGCCGTCTGCTCGGCGGGATTTTGCGACTGATAGATAGCCTGTTTATCGAAAGTCAGATAGGACT
>JAFVCP010000010.1 GCA_017479185.1 Clostridia bacterium | reverse complement strand
TCGCCTTAAAAAGCGGGAAAAGGGTAATGGCGAAGATACAGATAAACAACAGTTGGGAATGTTCTGCGGTCCCTTGCCTTCCCGTTTTCGGACTTGTTAAAAAACATCTCGACGAACTTAAAAAGATAGGCGTAAACGATTATTTTCTGACTTGGACGTTGGGCGGTTATCCTTCTCCGATAATGGATATGATCGCCGCGTATAACCGCCAAGGCGACGGTTTCGACCTCGATAAGTGGTATAAAGAGTATTTCGGCGAAGAGGCGGAAAGGGTAAAGAAGGCTTCCGAACTTTTATGCGAAGGGTTTGAAGAATATCCTTTCAGCGTGGAAAAGATATATTTCGGGCCGCATAATTTAGGACCTGCCGATCGTTGGTCTTTATCCGCCGATAATAACCTTTCGACTATGGTCTGTTATTCTTTCGACGACTACGAAACCTGGATATATCCTTATTCTTACGAAAACTATCTCTCGCAGATGGATAAACTCTGCGAAAAATGGAAGAAGGGCGCGGAAATTTTAAAGGAAAGCGCCGACGAAAAGGCGAAGAACTTGTCGGTTTACGCGGAAGTTTCTTATATACATTTCCTTTCGGACAGACTTCATACCGAATACGCGAAACTTAAAAGAGATATAAAGGCGAACGCGAAAAGGCTTATCGAAATAATAGATCGCGAGAGGGAAATAACCGACCGCCTGTTGTTTTTGGTCGACAGATCTCCCATAGCGTTCGAAACCTCTAACCATTATTTTTATACCGAGAGAAATCTCAAAATAAAACTTCTCGAACTCGACCTTTTAAAGGAAGAACTCGCGAAGAGATATTTATAAATCGTCGAAAATATAAAGGAGAAATTCTTATGGAAGAGAAAAGGAGAAAGCAAGACGATCCTTTGCCCCTCGGTAAAAAGGGCGAAAACGGAACGGAGAGCGAAGAAAAGCAAGATCCTTTGCCCGCGGGCGAGGGAAAGGTTTCGGAAGAGGTAATAGGCGAAAAACTTTCGGTCAAGAAAAAGGCGGCGAAAGAAACCGACGAGCCGAGCGCTTCGAGCGTAGAAGAGGAAGAAGAGAAGATCCCCAATTACGATCATATTTTCGGCGAAGAGCAGCAAAGCGCGAGGAAAAAGACGGGCATACTCAAAAAGTTCGCGTTCGCGAATACCAAGCCTCTTTTTTGGTCGACGATAATATATTTCTTTCAGCATCTTCCCGTATGGGTCGTACCGATCTGTACGGCGAATCTGATCGACGCGGTTACCGCGATCGCCGAAAACGGTTTTTCCGACGACGCGACGTTGTATCTGATCGTAAACGCGGCGGTCGCTTTCGTGAGCATCGTTTTGAACGTTCCGTTTACCGTTTTAAGGTGGCGGATAGTCAGCAAAATGCTTCGGCGTACGAGCGCGGGGCTAAAAAGCGCGGTCGTAAGAAAACTTCAACACCTGTCCATAACTTACCATAAAGATATGCAATCGGGGAAGATACAGGCTAAATTCCTCAGGGACGTCGAATCGGTGGACGGGCTTTTCAACGCTATAATGTTCAGTCTTATTCCGATGATAATAGGGGTAACCGTATCTTCCGCGATCTCGTTGTATAAAAACCTTTCGTATCTCTTTTCTTTTTGGTTGTGGTTCCGTGCAACGTCTTTCTTACGTTCGCGTTCAGAAAAAGAATAAGACAGAGCAACAAAGATTTCAGAATCAAGACTGAAGATATGAGCGCGCAACTTACGACGATGATGGAGATGACTCCCGTAACCAAATCCCACGGGTTGCAGTCGAGGGAGATCGCTTCCCTCAACAGATCTATCGCGAAGGTAACGGTCTCGGGATACGGAGTCGACAAAGTAAACGCTTACTTCGGTTCCTGGTCTTTCGTTATACATAATATTTTAAATCTCCTTTGTTTGTTATTTTGTTGTTTCCTCGCCGTCAATAAGGTCATTTCGGTGGGAGAGATAATACTTTATCAGTCTATGTTTTCCTCTATAAGCAGCGGGATATCCTCGCTCGTCGGTTTTGCGCCGACTATGGGAAAGGGGCTTGACGCGCTTTCGTCGATCTCGGAGATAATGACCGCGACCGAAGTGGAAAACTCGTTCGGCAAGATAAAGGTAGATAAAATAAACGGCGAAGTCGAGTTTAAGGACGTATCTTATCGTTACCCCGACGGAAAAGCCGACGTTATCAAGGATTTTTCGCTGAAAGTAGACAGCGGGAAATGCGTCGCGTTCGTGGGTTCTTCGGGATCGGGAAAATCGACGATAATGAATCTTATCATAGGTCTTTTGACGCCTACCGAAGGGGAGATACTCATCGACGGCAAGTCAATGGAAGAACTCGACCTTACCAATTACAGGCATAATATTTCCGTCGTTCCGCAAAACAGCATTCTCTTTTCGGGAACCATAAGGGAAAATATCACTTACGGTCTTGAAGGATATAGCGAAGAAATGCTGCAAAAAGTGGTGGAAACGTCAAATATAAACGAATTTTTGAAAGATCTTCCCGACGGGTTGGATACGCAGGTGGGCGAACACGGCGATAAACTTTCGGGCGGACAGAAACAGAGGATAACCATCGCGAGGGCGCTTATAAGAGATCCCAAAATACTTATTTTGGACGAAGCGACGAGCGCGCTCGACAATATATCCGAATATCACGTTCAGAAGGCTATAAGCGCGTCGATAGACGGCAGGACGACCTTCATCGTCGCTCACAGACTTTCCACTATTCGTAACGCCGATCTTATCGTCGTAATGGAAGAGGGAAGAATGGTCGAATCGGGAAGTTACGAAGAACTTATGGAGAAAAGAGGCAAGTTCTACGAACTTAAAAGTTTAAACGATATGAACTCCAAGATCGCCGAATCGGCTCTCGCGTAATATTTTTCAACTGATTCGCAATAATATTATCGGAATAAGATAAATGAAAAAATATATCGCCTTTTTTATCTCAATACTTATACTTTCGTTAATTTCCTTTTCGGCGACAATTTCAGGACTTGCCGCCGAAGAGGTTTCGACCTATGAAAAGAACGTAAAACTTCTCTATTCTCATATCGGGGATATGGATAAAGTCTGGCAAACGACGAAGGGAAAGACGGATAAAAAGAGGGCGAGAGTGGTCGTTATAGACAGCGGAATAGATTATTATCTTCCGGCGTTTTTAAGTCAAGACGGCAATACCCGAATAAGTCCTTTAAGTTATAACGCGGATATGGAGAAAACGGCGGAAGAGTGCGGTTACGATATTCTTCTCGACGATTCTTCCAAACTCAAACACGGAACGCAGGTATCGGGTGTGATTTTTGCGGACGAAGAAAACGGCGTTAAAGGGCTTGCCCCCGAATGCGAATTGATATTTATAAAAACTCCTCTGTCGGAAAGCGGAGGATATACGATAGAAAGGGTAAAAAAGGCGCTCGAATACGCTTTGACGCTTTCTCCCGACGTCGTGAATCTGTCGCTCGGCTGGACGAGGTCGGACGATCCTTTCGAAGAGGAGATGAAGAAATTCCGCGAAATCGGTACAGTCGTAGTATCCACCGCGGGCAATAATTCCACGAGCAGTCCGAGGCACCCCGCGGCGAATGAAAACGTAATAGGCGTAGGCGCGTTTTCGAGCCTCGAATACGCGGGCGCGAGCGGGTACGGGTTGGCGCTGAGTTCGGGATACGGGGATAAAAATCTGTCTATTTGCGCTCCGGGGGAGTTTTATACGATCGAAGGGTTGGAGCGGGGAACTTCTCTCGCCGCTCCGGTAGTAACTTCGGCGATAGCCCTTTATAAGTCGGTCTATCCCGACGCAAGTTACGATAAAGTATTGTCCGACCTCTTTTCTTCGGCAGACGATTGCGGAGAGAGGGGAAGAGATTACAGATACGGGTACGGAGCGGTAAATATAAGCGATTTTATCTTCGGTAAAAAAATCAAAGCG
>JAFVCP010000141.1 GCA_017479185.1 Clostridia bacterium | reverse complement strand
GGAGATATTGCAAGCAATTTAAAGAGATAGGATTCAAGATGAACGGCGCTTACGCCGAATACGTCGACGTTCCTGCGTACGGACTTGTCGAACTTCCCGAGAATATATCTTTCGAGCAAGCCTCTCTCGCCGAGCCGTTCGGAGTCGCCATAGGAACTTGGGAAAAAGTCGCGCCCAAAGCGGGCGGGACCTGCCTTATCTACGGCGCAGGCTCGATAGGGCTTTGTTGTCTGCAAGTCGCGAAGGCGATAGGTATGAGAAAAATAGTCGTCGCCGCGACCACGCAAAAAAGACTTGAAAAGGCTCGCGAACTCGGCGCTTTCGCCACCGTCGCGACGAGAGAGAGCGATATTTTCGAAGAGATGAAAAAATATCATCCCGAAGGAACCGACTATATAATTGAAGCGACAGGCATCGAGGAATGTATTAAAAATTCGCTGAAACTGTGCGCCAAAGGCGGAACCGTCGCCCTTGCCGGTTACGGAAGGGGCAAGGAGATGACCATACGCGTAGACGATATACATATAAACAATCTTAAAGTGGTCGGCGCCGGGAATAATTGGAATATGCACGGAAAGGCGATAAATATGATGGAAGAAGGGCAGGCGAAGCCCGAAAAGATGATTTCCGAATTGCTCCGCCTCGAAGAGTTCGAAAAGGGGCTTAAAGACGCGAGAGAGCGTCCGGACGGGTTTGTTAAAGCCGTTTTTAAATTCGATTGATATGAGCGGATATTTTTTGGGGATAGATCTCGGAACTTCGTCGGTGAAAGTTCTTGCGAAGAGTCCGAACGGTAAAACGGTAAAGGCGAAAAGCGCCTACGACAGCGTTTCCCCCAAAGGGTGGATAGACGGGCTTAAAAGGGCGCTTAAAATACTTTTCGAAAGCCTTTCGCCGAGCGAGATAGAGGCGGTCGGACTTTCTTCGCAGGTCGGAACCTACGTTTTGGGCGGAGAAAAGGTCATCGGCTGGCAGTCTGCCGTAGGCAAAGAAGAACTCGACGAGATAAAGAGGAGATATGACGATAGTTATTTCATAGATAAAATATCTATGGCTCATCCCGATCTTATTTCATATCCTTTGCCGAGATTGTCGTTCGTCAAAAAAAATTACCCTTTCGTAAAAAAGGTCGTCGGACCGAAAGAGATCTTGACCGAGTATCTGACGGGCGGTATTTATACCGATAAATTCAGTCAAAGAGGCGTTTATAATTTCGCGGAGAAGAGATACGCTACGGAAATATTAAGCGATCTCGGGATCGAGGTCGACCTTCCCGAAGTTCTCGAACCCACCGATCTTTGCGGATCGGTTACGGGCAGGGCGAGCGAGGAGTCGGGGCTTATTAAGGGAACGCCCGTATACGTTGGTTGTAACGACTTTTTCGCGGGGCTTCTCGGAATGGGCGTATATAAGGAAGGAACGGCTTTCGAACTTTCGGGAACGAGCGAACATATAGGCGCCGTTACGGACGAACTCTGTTTGAATTGCGCAGTGAGCGGAAATTATTTCAATAAATACGTCAGTTACGGCGGGACCAAATCGAGCGGTAAGGCTTGCGCTTTCGCGATAGAAAACTTTTCTTTAAAAGCGTCCGAACTTTCGCCGTCGGTAAATAAAAGACCGATATTTTTGCCCTATCTTCAAGGCGAGAGGGCGCCTATTTTCGACGAGAACGCGAGGGGAGTTTTCTTCGGCATTTCGACCGAAACGGGCAGGGAAGATATGGCGTATTCGGCGTTCGAGGGCGTCGCGTTCGGACTGTACGATATATATCGGACGATGGAAAAAGAGATAAAAGGCGACAGGATAATATGCGGCGGCGGTTCTACCGTAAACCGACTTTTGAATAGGATAAAAGCCGAACTTTTCGGCAAAGAGATCGTCCTTTCGTCGGAAGCGGACGCGTCGGCGCTCGGAGCGGCTATGATAGCGATGACGGGAGCGGGCGTTTATTCGGGCTTTGAGGATTGCATTTCCGAAAACGTAGGATACGAATACGGCTGTAAGCCGACGGGCGAATATACCGATATATTGAGAAAGAGATTTGCTCTTTTTCAAAAATTATATAACGACAATAAAAATAATTTTATTCTTTTTAAGGAGATTTAAAAAATGAGTTGCGTAATTTTCGGAGCGGGTAAGATCGCGAGAGGGTTTATAGGGCATTTGCTCTATCTGAGCGGCGTCGAATTTACTTTCGTCGAAAAGGCGGACAGTCTTGCCGATCTTATAAACGAGAGAGGAGAGTATCTCGTAAACGTTTTGGGCGATCCCCAAAAGAACACCGTGGTCAAAGGAGCGAAAGCGCTTAAATTTTCGGACGAGGAACAAATCTCTCGGGAAATAGCGAAGTGCGATTGCGTGTTCGACGCGGTAGGCGGAAAAAATCTCGAAGGTATAATTCCTTTCCTTACGAAAGGAATAGAACTTCGCGCGAAATCAAATCCAAGACCTATGAATATCGTAACCTGCGAAAATTGGAAATTGCCCGCGGATATTTTGAAAAAGGGCATTTCGGAGATGATAAGCGACGACGCGAGGGAGTTTTTCGAAACGCAAGTAGGTATAACCGAGGCGGTAATAATGCGTTCGGCGATAGAGTCTACGCCGGAGATGCTCGAAAAGGATCCCCTCGTGGTAAACGTTCAGAATTTCTGGGAACTTCCCTTCGACGCGTCGAGGATAAAAGCGCCTATGCCCGAAGGAATGATATGCTTGAAGCCGATATACGAATTTACAGGCTTTTTAGAGAGAAAATTTTATACTTATAACGCGGCGAACGGTACGACTTCTTTCGTCGGCGCGCTTTTGGGGTATAAATATATAGCCGAAGCGGCTCACGACGAGAGGATACTTCGCCTTTTGGACGGGGTTTACCGCGAAACCGCGACCGCGCTTTCTAAAAAGCACAATTTCCCCTTCGAAGAACAATGGGCTTTTACGAGGACTTCGCTCAATAAATTGCAGGATGAAAATATCGTCGATTATATAGATCGTAACGCCCGCGATCCTATGAGAAAACTCGGGAAAGACGACAGATTGGTGGGGTCGGCGAGGTTGTGCCTCGAATACGGAGTAAAGCCCGAAAATCTCGCCGTCGCGATTGCCTGCGCGATCTTTTACGAAGAACCCAAGGACGAATTTGCCGTCCAACTTAAAGAGATAAGGGAAAAAGAAGGTATAGACGCGGTATTAAAAAAGGTGTGTTCCTTAGATCCCGACGGCGAACTTGCTCTTCTTATAAAGGAGAAGATAGAATATATCAAAAAAGAGGGTTGGCTTAAATGAGTAAAATAACGATAATCGGCGCGGGAAAAACGGGCAGAGGATTTCTCGCAAGACTTCTTAAAGACCATCAAATAGATTTTATAGATAAAAACGAAGGACTTATTCGCGAACTCAATTCTTCGGGAAAGATCGGAATAGAGTATTTCGGCGATAAAAAACCCAAGGAAGAGATATTTTTCAATTCCGCCAAAACGTGGGAAGAAGTCGGCGCAATAAACGCCGATCTCATTCTCGTTTCGGTCGGCGGAACAAACCTTCAAAACGTAGGCGAAAACCTTAAAACGAGGATAACCGAAGGGCAGAAAATAATAGTATGCGAAAACGCCTCTTCGCCCGCCGCAAAATTATACGCAGCGATAGGCGTAGAGGGCGTTAAGATCGCCGAATCGACTGTATTTTGTACCACGATAGAGGGAGAAGGCGTCAATATAAAGTCGGAATGGTATCCTTATCTTCAATTCGACGCGGCGCCTTTTAAGGGAAACGCTCCCGAGTTTGACGGACTGAAAGGCATAGAAGGCTTCGGAAATTTTCTCAACAGAAAACTTTATACCTATAACAGCGCGAGTTGTATAATCGCCTATCTCGGTCATCAAAAGGGGTATACGGTGTATTCCGACGCCGCTAACGACGAGGAGATTTTGTCCATCGTCGATAAAAATTACGGCATAATAAACGAGTGCTTGTGCAAGGAGTACGGATACGACGTCGAGGATCAGGCTGAATTTGCCCTTTTATCGCGCGCGAAGTTTACGGACAGAACTCTGGTCGATACGGTCGCGCGAAACGCGAGGGAACCGCAGCGCAAGATAACGGCGAAAGAGAGGATAGTCGCGCCCCTTCTTTTGGAAGAGAAATACGGGAAAGACACTTCGGCTCTCGAAAAGACGTTGGCGGCGGCTTTGTTATACGCTCCCGCCGAAGAAAAGGAGTGGAATGAGATAATAAAGGAAAAGGGTTACGAGGGAATACTTATCGAACTATGCGGACTGAAAAAGGGCGGCGCGGTATACGAAAGAGTATTAACTATGGTAAATTCCCGTAAAGTCCTG
>JAFVCP010000140.1 GCA_017479185.1 Clostridia bacterium | reverse complement strand
TTTAACCGCTCTCGTCACTTGGAGCGTAGAAAGGCTAATCGCTTGGCTCAATACAAAAATCAAAGACGAAAAAGCGTTAGGAATGCTGACCGCCGCCGTAAACGTCGTTCAGTCTGCCGTTAAATCGACTTATCAAACTTATGTGCAATCACTCAAAGAGCAGAATATCTTTGACGGAGAAGCGCAAAGAACGGCTCTGAACGCCGCAGTTCAACAGGCGACGAACACTTTATCGGAGGAAGCGAAAAACTACATACAGACGAACTACGGCGACCTCACAGAGTGGATTAAACTGCAAATAGAATCAACGCTCTATGACTTAAAAAACAAAGCAGAATAAAGGAAAAACACCGCCTCACTCGAAGCGGTGTTTTACATTGATTGCAAATGCCGTTCGCCCTACAATATAGGGTGCGTATTTGCTTGTTATGGTGGAGATGAGGAGAGTCGAACTCCTGTGTCGCTTACGATCGAAAAAGCCTTCTACACGTTTAGCCTTCACTTTTTCCCTTGCGTAAAATCGTCCGAAGGCGGACTATTTACACCGTGAGTTACTTTTTGCCGTATTATGACCGCAACTGAAATCATAATACCGTTGTCCGTCTGAAATGACACCGGAATATAAGCCGACGGTACTCCTATATCCGACGTTCGCTTTTAATTAAGCAGCGAATGCAAGACGATTATTGTCTGCAGATAAATTTAAAAATATCGTTTTAACGTAGTCGAAACCTACGACGTGCTTTTGCTCTCTCCCTCGCAAACGGTCGAACCCGTTGCATCCCCGTTTTAAAAATAATTATTTTTTATTGCTCTTTGCGCTTCTTTATCGAGATCCCTTTCTTTTATTGTCTGCTTTTTATCGAACGTTTTCTTTCCTTTACACAAACCGAGTTCGACTTTTATGAGCGACTGCTTAAAATATAATTTTAAAGGTACTACGGTATATCCCTTTTCCTTTACCTTTCCGAAAAGTCTGTTTATTTCCGATTTATGTAACAAAAGTTTTCGATCTCTTCTACTGTCTTTTACGTTAAACTTGCCGCCTTTATCGTAAACGGCAACGTGCATACCCTTTATATACAGTTCGCCGTTATATATCGAACAATAGACGTCTTTAAGATTTACGTTGCCCGCCCTTATTGACTTTACTTCGCCACCGTCAAGAGAGATCCCTGCCTCAAATTTTTCTTCAACGAAATATTCAAAAAACGCTTCCCTGTTTTCGACGATTACTTTCATTTGAACCTCTCTTTTAATATTTTACCACAAATTATAGATAAACACAACAATAAATCAATATTTTAAATTTTTCCCAAAATAATAAATTCTACCCGCTTGGTTGAAATATTCGCGCTCAGAACGCCTATTCTTATTCTCTCTCCCAATTTAAAAGTATATTTGCCGCTCGATAAAGTAAAATTGTTTTCGTCAAAGAAATATTTACCTCTCGGCAAATTTTCTATTGGGGTAAATCCCTCGATAGTATTATCCAATTCCGTAAAAATGCCGAAAGACGTAACCCCGCTGATTATTCCGTCAAATTCTTCCCCGACGAATTTTTCCATATATTTTACTTTATAAAGATCGTCAACCGCTCTTTCCGCTTCGTCCGCTTTTCTTTCGTTTTCAGAAGAAATATTCGCCGCTTCCGAAATTCTTTCCGAATAAAATTCGGAGAGTTCTCCTATCCTTCCGTCCAAAATCATCTTTATTATTCTATGAACGACGAGATCGGGATATCTCCTTATCGGAGAAGTAAAATGACAATAACGTTTGCTCGATAATCCGAAATGCCCCACGTTATCGGGCGAATATCTCGCCTTTTGAAGAGATCGGAGCATAACTCTGTTTACTAAGGAAAAAATAGGCGTACCTTCTATTTTTTTCAGCAGATCGGAAAACTCGTTAGGGTAACATTTTTCCGCTTTCCATTTAACGTTTATGCCTAAAGACTTTAAAAAATTTATAAACGAAGTCGCTTTTTCGGGAGAAGGCTTTTCGTGAATACGGTAGATAAACGGAATGTCGGTATAAAAGGCGAAATCCGCAACGCATTCGTTTGCTTCCAACATAAATTCTTCGATTATCTTATACGCTTTATCGGCTTTTCTCTGCGAAACGACGATATCGTCGCCCTCAAGATAGATCTCCGCTTCTTTGACTTCGAGATTTATACAACCTCTTTTTTCTCTTTTTAAAGATAAAATTTCCGACAAAGCATACATATCTTTGATCATGGGATATAGATCATTAAAACGACTTATCGTTTCTTCGTCGCCGTCGATCATTGATTGTACCTGACTATAAGTCAATCTTTTTTTCGACTTTATATAACTTTTACATATTTTTCTATCTACGATCTCTCCGCTATGATCTATCTCCATAACGCAAGATAAAGTCAAGCGGGTAACACCCTCGTTAAGCGAACATACGCCGTTGGAGAGTTTTTCGGGAAGCATAGGAATAACTCTATCTGGAAAATATACGCTCGTCGATCTGTTATACGCTTCCTTCTCAACGTTGCTGCCGTATTTAACGTATTCTGAAACGTCCGCGATATGCACTCCGAGAATAAAATTACCGTTTTCGCTCCTTTTTACGTTTACCGCGTCGTCAAAATCACGGGAATGTTCCCCGTCTATCGTAACAATTATTTCGTTTTCGAAATTAAGCCTTCCTATGAGTTGATTTTCGCTTATTTCGTCGGAAATTGTCGAAACTTCCTTTAATACCTTATCCGGAAAGCGATCTTTATATCCGTAATTATACAGGATTGAGTTTTCTTCGGCAAAGAAATCAAATTGCCTGCCGAAAACGGCGTTTATCTTTCCTTCGGGATTATCGTCTGTCGGAAAAGAAATCAATTCGACGCCGACTTTATCTCCGCTCTCCGCGCCGTTAGAATTGGAAAATTTCACGAAAATATCGTCGAAATAATTCTTATCGTCAGGTCGCACAAAGCCGAAATTTTTTTCCTTATAATATGTTCCGCAAAGGAAAGTAATCCCTCTTTTGATTATTTTGACGACTTTCGCCTCGTCGCTGTTTCCCGTTTTTTCCGCAGTTTTAACAGCAAGAACAAGGTCTTTATGTTCCGCGCCGTTTAAATACTTATTCGGAATAAACAGATCAGGCAATTCGCCGCCTTCGACCAACAAAAAAGCAAATCCCCTTTCGTTGCCCTTTATAGTTCCTTTGATCAACCCTGCCGATCGAGCGGTCTGGAATTTCCCATCGTAAAAAAGATATTCGCCCTCGTCCTCGATCTTTCGTAAAATCTTTTCGACAGATTTTTTTTCAAATCTTTCATTGGCGTTAAGAAAAGAAAAAACGTATTTTTTGCTTTTCCCGATAAAATTCCCGTTATTAAATTGTTCTTTAACGTAATCGTATAAATTCATATAAGATAAAAACAGCGCATTATACACGAAGTATAATGCGCAATACGGTTTAAATAATGCAAATCAGAACGTTCCGCTGAAATGGAAAACCACAAAACAGAAAACGATCATAAGAACCGCCATAACCGACATAGTTATTATCGTGAGTTTTTTGAGTTTACTTGCAAGCGTCTTATTCTTATTCTTTCCGTAGAAGGTTTCTTGCTGACCGCCGAGAGCGCTTATACCGTTCGAATTGCTCGGTTGGATCATTACCACAACGATAAGGAAAATCGCGCTCAAAGCGCCCAATATAAGACAAACGAGGCATATCGCTTCATAAGTAGGCCAATTCATCAACAAATTAAACATTATATCTTCTCCCAAAAGTAAAATTATTTTAAGATCATATTTTAAATCAGCGTAAAATAGTATATCACAATTTTAAAAACTTGACAAGCGTTTTAAACCCAAATTTAAAATATTATTTTACAATTTGAAAATTATTTGACGATCAAAGATCTACCCGTCATCTCTTTCGGGATTTCCTCGCCCATAACTTCAAGCAAAGTCGGGGCAAGGTCAGCAAGAATACCGCCTTCGCGAAGTTTTACGTTTTTGAATTTTTCGCTCGCAAGAATAAACGGAACTCTGTTCGTCGTATGCGCCGTAAAAGGCTCGCCGTCGGCTGCGATCATTTGATCCGCGTTTCCGTGATCAGCGGTGATCAAGCAACTTCCGCCCTTATTTAAAACGGCTTCGGTTATTTTCCCGATACAGGTTTCAACTGTGGTAACCGCTTTAACAGCAGCGTTTAAAACGCCGGTATGCCCGACCATATCGCAATTAGCGTAATTTAATATTATAACGTCGAACTTGTCGGAATTTATCTCTTCCAAAACTTTTTCGGTTACCTCTAACGCGCTCATTTCAGGCTTTAAATCGTAAGTCGCGACTTTCGGAGAAGGAATAAGATCTCTGAATTCGTTTTTCTCAGGCGCCTCTACTCCCCCGTTAAAGAAAAAGGTAACGTGAGCGTATTTTTCGGTTTCGGCAATTCTGAGTTGGGTATATCCTTTGTCCGAAAGATATTTTCCGAGCGTATTGTTGAGTTCCTGTTTTTTAAAGGCAATCGAAACGTGTTTAAAAGTTTCGTCGTATTTGGTAAAACCGACGTAAGTCAATCCGAGATAGCCCGACTTTCTTTCAAATCCGCTGAATTCTTCCTCGGTAAAAGCCCTCGAAATCTCCCTCGCTCTATCGGGACGGAAGTTATAAAAGATTACGCTGTCGCCTTTTTCGACAAGCCCGACGGGTTTTCCGTTTTCGTAAATATTTGCGGGAACGATAAATTCGTCGGTTACGCCTTCTGCGTAACTTTTTTCGACAGCCTCTTTCGCGCTCTCCGAAACGACTCCGTTTCCGAGAGTGATCGCCTCGTAAGCCTTTACGACTCTTTCCCAACGATTATCTCTGTCCATCGCGTAATACCTGCCGCTTACAGTCGCGATCTTACCGACGCCGATCTCTTTTATCTTGTTTTCAAGTTGAGCGATAAAATCTATTCCGCTTTGCGGGGGAACGTCCCTTCCGTCCATAAAGCAATGAACGAAAACATTTTCGATCCCCTTAACTTTCGCCATTTTTAAAAGCGCGAAAAGATGAGTTATATGACTGTGTACGCCGCCGCTCGATAAAAGCCCGAAAAAATGAAGTTTTTTACCGTTTTTAAGGGCGTTATCCATCGCTTTGTTAAGTTCTTCGTTTTCGAAGAAATCGCCGTCGTCTATGGACTTCGTTATCCTTGTAAGATCCTGATAAACTATTCTGCCCGCGCCCATATTAAGGTGTCCGACTTCGCTGTTTCCCATTTGTCCGTCGGGAAGCCCTACGGACAAACCGCTCGCGCCGAGATCAGTCGAAGGATACTCTTTCATCAATCTTTCAATAACGCCGACGTCGGCTATTTTTATCGCGTTTCCTTCACTTTCCGCCCTTAAAGCGTAACCGTCCATTATAAATAAACATACCGGTCTGGTATTCATAAAATAGTCTCCTTTTTATTTTTAATAAATTCTGAAATTTGGTCGGATATTTGCTTCATTCCCTTTTCCGTCGGGTGCCCCGCCTGTTTATCGATGTCGTGAAGGCGAACGCTGTCAACCCCGTAATGCTCGCATATCTCAACCAGCGAATTACCGAAATCAGAAGAAAAATCAGAGTTTATTATACAAATTATCTCGGTTTTTTCAAATCTTTTCTTCAAGAAATCGAGCATATAAGAAAACGCGGGATAACAACAATACAGATCCTCGTCCGAAAAATCGGAATATTTTATTTCCCCTCGCGGAGAACCCGCCCAAAAATCATTGGTTCCACCGAAGATCAAAATGGTATCTATTTTTTCGCCGTTATAATTTCCGTCTGAAAGTTGGGAGCGCATTCTCGCGACGAATGAGATCCTGCTGTAATCCATTCCGTCGTATCCCGTATTACAAACGGTAGTACCGGACCAACTCGAATTAAGCAATAAATTACCGTTCGATTCGGAGATCAATCTCATCCACCAGGTTTTATCGACCCCCGAAAGAGTCGGTTGTCCGTCGTATCTGTTATAATAACTTGCGTAACCGTACGGGATATATCCGTCAAACGTCGAATAACTGTCGCCTAAAATAAAGACGTTACCGAGTTTTAATTTTTCCATAAACGTCCTAATTGAGGTCGCTGCAAAAAGACAGCGACCTTAATAAATTTATTTATTGTAATTTACGATGTAAGCGAAATCGTCCGCTTTAAGCGATGCTCCGCCGATCAGCCCGCCGTCGATATGTTCCTGAGCCATAAGTTCTTTACAGTTTTTAACGTTCATAGAACCGCCGTATTGAATCCTCGCTTTTTCTCCAATAGTTTTATGGAACTTTTTCGCGAGAACCTTTCTTATATAGCCGATGGTTTCGTTTGCGTCCTGAGCGGTCGCGGTTTTTCCCGTTCCGATAGCCCAAACAGGTTCGTATGCGATAACGATTTTGTCGAAATCTTTTGACTTAAATCCTTTTAAACCTTCAACGATCTGCCTTTCAAGAACCTTTTCGGTAAGTCCGTCCTCTCTTTCGCTTTCGGTTTCTCCGACGCAAACGATAGGTTTAATGCGAGCGTTTAAAGCCGCCTGAGTTCTCTTGTTTACGGTTTCGTCGGTCTCGCCGAAATATTGTCTTCTTTCGCTGTGTCCGATAATGACGTAATCGACTTTAAGTTCTTTGAGCATATCCGCGGAAATTTCACCGGTAAAAGCGCCTTTTTCAGCCCAATGAACGTTTTGCGCGCCTATTTTGATATTGGTTCCCCTCGCCGCCTTTTTAGCCGCCTGTATATCGGTAAAAGGCACGCACAAAACGACGTCGCAATCGGCGTCTTTTACGAGCGGAGCAAGAGCGGAAATTGTTTCCTTGGTTTCCGCCATAGTTTTATTCATTTTCCAGTTTCCTGCAATAATTGCTTTTCTCATAACGTATTTCCTCTGTTGTTATTTATTGTTAAGACATTCTATTCCGGGAAGTTTTTTACCTTCGAACAATTCGAGCGAAGCGCCTCCGCCGGTTGAAATATGAGTCATCTTGTCGGCAAATCCGAGTTGAGCGACCGCAGCGGCGGAATCTCCACCTCCGATTATCGTCGTAGCGCCTTCGCAAGAAGCCATAGCCTTTGCGATAGCAATGGTTCCGGTAGCCAAAACGGGATTTTCAAACACGCCCATAGGACCGTTCCAGATGATGGTCTTTGCTCCTTCCAAAGCCTTTGCGTAAAGTTCGCAGGTTTCGGGACCGATATCCGCCGATTCCATATCTTTATCGAATTCGCCGACTTTGTGGACGAATGTTTCTACTTTTGCGTCTATGGGATTGGGGAATTCTTTGATTTATACGCCGTCTACGGGAAGAAGAAGTTTCTTTCCCGTTTTTTCAGCCTTTTCCATCATTTCTTTGCAGTAATCTATCTTTGTGTCGTCGACGAGGGATTGTCCTACCTCGTATCCCTTCGCTTTAAGGAAAGTGTAAGCCATACCTCCGCCGATTATCAAAGTATCGCATTTTTCAAGCAAGTTCGAAATTACGTTCAATTTATCCGCGACTTTCGCTCCGCCCAAAATAGCGACGAAAGGACTTACGGGGTGTTCGAGCGCCTCCGCCATTACCGAAAGTTCTTTTTCGATAAGAAATCCGCAAACCGCGGTCTTTACAAATCCGTACTCAACTATCGCCGCCGTTGAAGCGTGAGAACGGTGAGCGGTTCCGAACGCGTCGTTGACGTATACGTCGCAGTAAGAAGCGAGTTTCTTGCAGAAGTCCTCATCTCTTCCCTCTTCGCCCGCGTCGAAACGAAGGTTTTCAAGAAGTACGCATTCTCCCTCTTTGAGCGCGGCGACTTTCTTTTGCGCGTCCTCTCCGACTATATCGGAAGCAAAAGTAACTTTACCGTCAAGAAGTTGGTTAAGTCTTTCCGCAACGGGCGCAAGAGTAAATTTCTTGGCGTCGCCTTTGATCGCTTTTTCGATATATTCGCGTTTAGCGGCGTCTCTTTCGTTTTCGGGAAGGGCTTCCACCGCTTTCTTTTCCTTTTTATTAAGACCGAAACCTTCGGTAAAAATATTATGGGGTTTTCCCATATGAGAACAAAGAATTACTTTTGCGCCGTGTTCCATAAGATATTTGATCGTGGGCAACGCGCCTTGAATTCTGTTTTCATCCGTGATAACGCCGTCCTTCATAGGAACGTTAAAATCACATCTTACAAGACATTTTTTGCCTTTTACTTCAACGTCCTTGATCGACTTTTTGTTCATAAAAAACACTCCTTTTACTTTTATTATATTTATTACGGATATATTTTACTCTTTTACTCGCAAAAAGTCAATTATAAATAACGAAATTAACTCATTTCTTTGACGTATTTTCGTTTTGTCGGTCTTTGGTCTTTTATCAAGTAATTCAAAAATCCCGTAAACGCTTTCAGAAGAGGCAAAGAAACGAGCGTTACCGCCATATTAAAAACGGTATGAAAATCGGCAATCGCCCTTCCCACGTTCCTGCCGGAACTTATAAAAATAGATATTTGATCTCCCCATAGCGACAACGGTATAAAAAACAGCGCCGAACCGAACAGATTAAAGAGCAAATTAAAGTACGCCGCTCTTCTCGCCGCCGCGCTCTTACGCAAAGAAGAGATAATCACGGCAAAGCAACTTCCGACGTTGGCTCCCAAAATCAAAAAAGTCGCGTTTTTAAAAGGCATAAGACCGCCGTTCGCTAAAATTGCCATTATCCCCGTCATCGCCGACGAACTCTGCATTATCGCGGTAATTGCGACTCCGTTTAAAAAAAGAATAAAATTATTATCTATCAGAAAAATATTGCGAAACCAAGTAAAACCTTTAAAACAGCCTATCCGTTCGCTCATTATATCCAATCCGATAAACAACAATCCGAAACCGATCATCATATCTCCGATAGGTTTTCCGCTTCCCTTTTTAACGAACTTGACCGCTAAACCGATGAAACCGATAAACGAAGCGATTGCCGTAACGTTAAAAAACGTAGTTCCCGAAAGCGAGATGATCTGTGCGGTTACGGTCGTTCCGACGTTGGCGCCCATAATTACGGCGCAAGCCCCGTACAGCGACAATAACCCCTTTTCTACCATTTCAACGACAACTATATCGATCGCGGCGCTGCTTTGCGCGACGGCGGTTACGCCCGCGCCGATCCCGACTCCGAGAAAGGCGTTATCCGA
>JAFVCP010000139.1 GCA_017479185.1 Clostridia bacterium | reverse complement strand
TCGCCGATCTTTCGGTCGCGTGTATATAAAACGCAGACGCCTTTTTGGAAGGTTTTACCGACAGACACGTCAGACTTACCTTTTTTACGTATAAACCGCTTACCGCGGAAGAGTGCAGGCTCTTAAAGGAAAAGTATCCCAATATCACAGAAATAAGGCTGACTCTTACCGCGAGGGACGAAAACCGCATAACGGGCAGAAAATATCTCGGGGACTATGAACTTTTCGCGCTTTACGTCAAGGAAAAATTCGGTTCGGCTCCCGACGAGGAACTCGCTTCCGCGTTCAAAGAAATAATGTCGGAGGAATAATATGAAACCAATAAAACTCACTCTCGAAGGAGTAAGAAGTTTTTCGGAAAAAACCGTAGTCGATTTTTCCGAAGTGATAAAAGACGGACTTTTCGGCATATTCGGAAATACGGGAAGCGGGAAAAGCACGATTTTAGACGGAATGATCCTCGCTCTTTACGGTAGGTTGCCGGGGCTTGAAATGTCCGAGATAGTAAACGCAAGATCGCAAAAAGCGAGCGTCGCGCTCGAATTTGAAATAAAAATCAAAGGCGAAAGAAAAAGATACCTCGTCGAAAGGGTGGTGTCTTTGAAAAAAGACGGCGGATATAAAGACGCCAAAGCGACTTTGTTCGATATGGGCGAGAACCTTCTTATCGCGTCGCAGCCGAGCGCCGTAAACTCCGAGATAGAAAAAATACTCGGACTCGGCGTAAACGAATTTACCAAGTGCATAATACTCCCGCAGGGAGAGTTTGCGAAATTCGTTTCTTCATCGAAAGCCGAAAGGGTGAAGATAATCGAGAAGTTGTTCGACCTCGGAAGATTCGGGGATAGATTCAACGTAAAACTCAAAGTCAAACTGTCGTCGCTTTACGCCGAAAAAGACAAACTTTCAGCGCTCGTCGCGCCCTACGTCGAGGCGACGCCGGAAGTTGTCGAACAGACCTATAAAGAGATAAAGACCATTGAAAGCGAGATAAAATCAACCAATGAAAAAATCGCAAAAAACGATTATAATATCAAAGAATTTGAAAAGTTTTACGACAAGCATAAAAAGTTGTCGGTTTTAAAAGAAAGGCTCGACGAGATCGAAAAAGAGAACGCTCGGAACAAGAAAGTAACGGAGTATTTTTCACTTTATCCCCGCGCGGAAAAAATTGTCGCGGCAAGTAGAGAGGTCGAAGAAACCGCAGTGAAACTCGAAGTCGCGAAAAAGGCGTTTGCCGACGCCCGAGCCGAGTACGACAGAGTTTACGCTAAGAAGAAAGAACTTGAAGATAAGGGCGAAGAAATGGGGCTTTTGCTCCTCGAAAAGGGGAAGTTGGAGAAGTCTTTATATGAAATGGACGCTGTAAAAGGCGAAGTCCGATTACTTCGCGAAAAGAGAAACGAAAGGGACGAAAAGAGAAAAGAGTACGCCCTTTTGGATAAAAAAGTTCTCTCACTTCAAGCCGAAATCGACGATCTTGACCTTAAAATAAGCCGATTGAACGAGAAAATAGAGAGTTTAAACGCTTTATGCGATCTCGATAACGCTCTTAAAGGAGTCAGGGACGGAGTTTTAAGAGAGGAGTTTTTGAGCGAAATATCTTATTACGACGAAAGAATAGCGGGTCTTGCAAATTATGACGAGAGCCTGCTTAAGACGGATGTTTCAGACGAATATAATAAGAGAAAGGCGTGGTTCGAGGGTAGGATAGAAGGACTTTCGGTGGGCGAGGGCGTCGAGTTTGACGAGATAGAAAACGTAAAGAAATACACCGAATTAAAAGACGGGGCGGTTAAAAATCTTAACTTGCTGACCGGGGAAAAGGGGAAGAAAAACGTCGAACTGTCCTCTTTGAAAGAGCGTCGCGCCCAAGTGTTGACCGAGGGTAAAGCCCTTTCCGACAGCGTTTCTTCTATAGAACAAAAAGTTTTAAATATCGTTGATAATATCAATGATTTTGATAATAATTATGTTTTTTGTAATTCACGTTTGTTAAAAATTTCTCAACTTCTTTCGGATTACGATAGTGAGGTAAAAAAGGTAGACGCTTTGTTTTTGAAAAAGAGCGAGGATCACGCCGTTTTATCAAAAGAGTATCAGTTGCTCGCAGATGATTATAAAATCAAAGAGGAAAAGGCGAATTGTCTTTTTGGGGACGGGGTCGACGGTGTCAAAAAGGCGGTCGAAATAGTCGAGAGTGTGGGCGATTACGAAAAAGCGAAGTTAAGACGGGAAAAGGACGCGGCTGAAAAATTGAAGTTGACTTCCGAGATCGAAGAAATAGATTGTTTTCTTTCCGATCGCGTTTTCGACCTTGACGACGGGGATAGGCTGTCATCTGAAAAAAAGATCCTTGCCGAACGGCTCGCGTATCTTACCGAAAACCTCGGTAAAAGTAAGAAAAAAGCGACCGATCTTGCGGAAAATTGCCAAAAACGCAAAGAGATCGAGAAGGAAATATCCCTCGTCGATAGGGAGATCATAAAATTCGGAAGGCTTTCCGAGGTCGTAAAAGATAAAAAGTTCGCAGAATACGTCGCCGCCGAATTTCTTTCCGACGTCGCCGCCGACGCCCGCAAGATATTGCTCGAACTTTCCTGCGGTAAATACGACGTTGTTTATTTGGACGGGCTTGACGGAAAAGACGGTTTCTTTATAGTGGATAATCTCCGCGGGGGAGTAAGGCGTTCCATTGCGACCTTATCCGGCGGCGAAACCTTTCTCGTTTCGCTTTCTCTCGCGCTGTCGTTGTCGGCGCAGGTCTATTCGAAGTCGGATAAACCTATGGAGTTCTTTTTCCTCGACGAAGGATTCGGGACTCTCGACGACGATCTCGTCGACGTCGTTTTAGACAGTTTGTCAAAACTTCGTAACGAGAGATTTACGATCGGTCTTATTTCTCATCTGAGCGAATTGAAAAGCAGAATAGATCGTAAGATAATCGTCGAAGGCGCGACGGAAACCAAAGGTTCTTCCGTTAGGATCAACGTATCGTAATCAACACGTCTTATGAGGGCGTTTAAAGGGGTTGACGCTTTGTCGACCCCTTGCTTACAAGGATTGCCCGCGGGCTTTACCTTGTCCGAGCGGTTATATCGAGCCAAAAATTTTCGGTTTTTAATAAAACGTTAAAGTCCTCTTTTTTGGCGGGCTTTAATTTTTTGGGTTAAATTTTCCTCTTAAAACGACCGATTTTGCGTTTTTGTAAAGCGAAAATAAAATTATGCGTAAAAAAATTCTTTTAAGTCCCGATAAAAACTTGCTTTATTTGCCGAAAAATTATATACTAATATATAATGAGATTTTTGCGGCGAAATACGTTCGCCGGGTCCGGTCGGATATACGGAGGATTTTTTAATGATAGACGGATCGTCCTTTCTTACGCCCGTTTCGCTTTGGAAGGATTTTGACAACTCGCAGCCTTTGCAACCGAGTAAAATAAGCGAAGTTAAATACGACAACTTCGTCTACGCGGAATATTATTTTTCGGGCAGAAAGACCGAGAGCGGAAAAGTGAGGATATATTCTATATTCGTTACGCCCGACGACGGCGGAAACGGCAATTTTATCTTATATGTTCCGCAGATCGCCGAAAAAATGAGTTATCAATCGGTAAACGAGTACGTCAAACTCGGCTATTCCGTCCTTGCCGTCGATATTTACGGAAAGAGGGAAGGGGCGGAGAATTTTACCGTTTATCCCGAGGATATATATTACGCCAATTACGATTATCGCGGAAGGAGAATGGATTTCGTCGACGAAAACGCCCGAAAGACCTGTTGGTACGAATGGGTTGCGGTGTGCAAATACGGTCTTGCTTTTTTAAGGAGTATGGACGCTTCGGCGAAGATCGGCGTCGTCGGCGTTAAAGTCGGCGCGGATATCGCATGGCAACTTGCGGCGACCGAAGATAAACTCGATTGCGCCGTAATGATGTTCGGAGCGGGTTGGAACGCCTATCTCGGAATACCCAAATATTCCGACAGGGATATAATTATGGACGAAGAGAGAAGGAGATATATCGCCGCCGTCGACGCTCACGCCTACGCGCAGTACGTCAAATGTCCCGTCTTGTTTTTGACTTCGACCAATAGTCAGGCTTTCGATTTCGACAGGGCAAACGACACGTTGTCGAGGATAAGCGACGGAATACCGTGCGTTTTCAATTTCGCGCCGACGTATAACGTCTTTCTCGACGGATATTGTAAGACCGATTCCGAACTTTTTCTCGGGAAGTATTTAAGGGGAGATGATGTTGATTTCCCCGAAAAACCGACGCTCGATTCTTTTCAGGACGGAAACTATATAAAATTCGAACTTAATTTCGATAAACCGAGCGAAGTCAAAGAGTGCAAGGTTTTTGTGAACGAAGGCGTGATCGAGCCGGCGCTTCGGAATTGGATGAGGTGCGACCAAAAGGATGACGGCGACATAAAGAAAGGAAAATTGACTTTCGAATACGTCGTAGGTGGTAATCCCAAGATATTTTTCGCATTCGCGGTGGTAAGATATAAAGACGGAAGTTCGCTCAGTTCTAAACTTATATGCAAAAAGACGGACGGGGTTATCCCCAAGAGGGCGAACCTGCTGTATTCGAGTCTGAACGGTCTTGACGGGATAACCTTTTACGATATCAACGCCGACGGGAAAAAAGACGTTTTCGTGCAGACCGACGATTTTATTCGATTGGTAAAGGGCGCCGAAAATATTTACGGGGCGTATTCCAAGTACGGACTTATCAGTTTCAAGTTTAACGAACCGGGCTGTAAGTTGGACGAAAATTCGATAGTCAAACTCGACGTGTTCGCGTCGGAGTTCTGCGTTTTAAAACTTATTTTAATGACGAAAACCGACGGGGGAACGAAAGAGTTCTCTTATTCGCAGGAAATTTCTGCGGGAGCGTCCTGGCGTAATCTGACCGTTTTTATCTCGGATTTTAAGTCCGACGAGGGTATGATCGTGCGCGATTTCGACAGCATTTACGCGTTAAGGATCGAATCTGAAGGAAAGTACGCCGTAAATAATATTCTTCTTATCTGACCGACAAAAGGCGCGAAGAATTTTAAATAAACCATTAAAAATGCATATTTTATATACGTTTTTTAAGGGTTTTACGATTGATTGAAGAAAATAAAAAAGGAATTTTTATAGATATGATCAGAAGGAGCGCATTGTTGGGGCAAGAAGAAGATAACGAAACGTGGCTTAACGTTTTGCTTTGCGTTCTCGTCGTTATTTTCGCCTTTCTTCTTTTCACGAAATATTTCTGGCTTCAACCCATCGAGGTCGAGGGCAGTTCGATGAATATGACTTTGTATACCCGCGACGTCGTTTTGATGGACAAGTTGGCGAAACCGCAAAGGGGAGACGTCGTTATCGTAAAGGTTACGGAATCGACGAGATATATCAAGAGGCTCATAGGACTTCCGGGCGACAGGATATACAGCGACGAAGAGGGGTTTGTTTACAGGGTAACCGACGGGGTTACGACTCGCCTCGACGAGCCTTACGCGTATTTCCTTTTCGGGTATAAAAAGGGTACTTATAAAGACAGAGATTACCGAACTTTCGACGTAACTTTGTCGAGCGACGAGATATTCGTTATGGGCGACAACAGGTGGAACAGCAACGACAGCAGGGCGAGAGTAAATCAATTTAAATACGAAAGCATTTTGGGCGTGGTCCATCAGTGGGTAATAGACGAGAGATACAGTTTGGGTTGGATATATCAATATATTTGATATGTCTGTCAAAAATATAAACGAAAAACAACGAAAGTTCCCGACTTTTTAAGGTCGGGGCGTAAAACAGGAGAAAAAATGAACGAAAACGTAAAACTCACCTCGGACAGCACTTGCGATCTGACCGAAGAAATGCTTAAAAAATTTGACGTTACGATATGTCCTATCGCCGTTATTCTCGGAAACGAAGAGAGATTCGATACGGTAAATATCGACGCGGAAGGCGTTCTCGAGTTCGTCGACAAGACGGGAGTTCTGCCAAAGACGGCGGCGACTTCGAAAGATTCTTACGTCGAATTTTTCAAACGGCAGACCGAAGGGGGAAATACCGTAATACATTTCTGTATTTCTTCAAAGGCTTCCTCTTGCTATAACAACGCCGTAGAGGCGGCGAAAGAGGTCGGAAACGTGTACGTTATCGACAGTTACGCGCTGTCGGGAGGTCAGGGACTTCAGATACTTAAAGCGAGAGATCTGTTAAACGAAGGATTGGGCGTCGAAGAGGTCGTGAATAAAATTCGCGAAAATTCTAAAAAAGTCCAACTTTCTTTCGTGGTTGACACTTTGGAATATCTCCACAAAGGCGGAAGGTGTTCGTCGATCGCGCTTATCGGATCGAAAATACTTAAAATACACCCCTCTATCTTCAACGTCGACGGGGCGCTTACCGTACATAAAAAGTATATGGGGGCGCATTCGAGATGCGTCGCGCAGTATATCGCGGATCTCGCCGCCGAATATAAAAATTACGACGATACGAGGGTGTTCATAACCCATTCGCCTGCGGATAAAGAACTCGTGGATATGGCGATAGAAAAGGTAAAAGAACTTTTCAAGTTTAAGGAGATATACGAAACTCAGACGGGCAGTACGGTTACAAGCCATTGCGGCAGGAATACGCTCGGAGTTCTCTTTATCAATAAAGATTAAAAGGAAACGCAAAATGAAAAATTTATATGAGGAAGAAGATTATACCGAAGCGAAAAAACTCAAAAGCAGACTTTTGACGATATATTTTATCGCGCTTGCGGTCGCGGTTTGCGGTTGCGCTGTATTATTCGTCTTTTTTATGCTTCTTCCCTATCCTTCGAACGACGTTATCGAAGGTCAAAAAAATCTGTATCTGTTCGGCGTTACAGCGATAAGCGTCGTTTTCGTGATATTTTCCTTTATATATCTCGGAATACCGTATAAGCGGGCGAAGAAATATTTCGCGATGTTCGAAGACATAAAGACGGGGCAGAAGCAGTATTCGGTGTGTACGTTTTTGCAAAACGACCTTTCGGTTTCGGAAGTTCGAGACGTCGAATTTCACACGATGGTCGTTCTCGAATGGTCGGATAAGACGCAGGAATATATGCGCAGAAACGTCCTCGTCGATAAGGAAAAACAAATGCCGCAGTTAAAAAACGGCGATATAATAAAAATAATGACTCACGCGAACGTTCTTTTGTCCTACGGCTTAAACGACGAGGAAGAACCCTTCGAAGAGAATTGAAAGGAGAAAAAATATGCCTAAAATGAGAAGCGAAGTAAGCGAAGAATTAAAATGGGATCTCGGCGAGATATTTTCGAGCAGGGAAGAATTTGAAAAACTTCTCGGAGAAGTCGAAAATAAGATAGATTTCGGAAAATACGAGGGAAAACTCGCGGACGAAGAGGTTTTACTCGAATGTTTCAAAAAAATGGACGAGATCGATTACGATCTTGAAAAACTCGACGTGTACGCCTTTATGAAAAAGGATCTCGACACGAGAGACGGCGAGGCGGCGGAACTTATGGGAATGTGTGAAAATCTCATAGTAAAGTATTCTTCGGCGACCTCGTTCATTACGCCCGAAATAACCTCTTTTCCCGAGGAAAAATTAAGGAGCGTGATTGCCGATCCGAGATTTAAAGATTACGATTATTCTTTGAGTTTGCTTTTGAAAAACAAGCCGCACGTTCTTTCGAAAGAGAGCGAAACCATTCTCGCTCTCGGCGGACAAATGTACGGCGGGTTCCACGATATATTCACTATGATAGACAACGCCGATCTGCCTTTCCCCGAGATCGAGGTCGACGGTGAAAAGGTTACCGTATCTCACGGCGTTTACGGAATGCTTTTGCAGCATCCCGACAGGTCGGTAAGAGAGAGCGCTTATAAAGCCTATTATAAAGCGTACGGTTCGCTTTTAAATACGATAGCGGCGACTTATATAGGAAACGTAAATAAAGACGTTTTCCTTGCGAGGGCGAAGAAATACGACAGTTGTTTAAGTCAGGCGATGAGCGGAGAGGACGTGGACGTAAAGGTATACGAAAATCTCCTCGAAAGCGTTCACGAGGGCTTGCCGCTCGTACACCGCTATATAGCGGACAGAAAAAAGATCTTGGGCGTCGACGAACTCCGTATGTGGGATATTTACGTTCCGTTAGTCGAGGACGCCGATATAAAACTCGATTTTGAAGAGGCGTTCAAACTCGTCAAGAAGGGGCTTGCTCCTCTCGGCGAGGATTACGGCAAATTACTTCAAAGGGCGCGCGACGAAAGATGGATGGACGTCGAAGAAACCGAAGGTAAGAGAAGCGGCGCATACAGCGTGTGCGTTTACGCTTTAAAGCATCCCTACGTTTTGTTGAATTATCAGCCGACCAGCCACGACGTGTTTACGATAGCCCACGAACTCGGACATTCGATGCACTCGTATAAATCGGACGCGGCGCAGCCTAAATCGAAAGCCGATTATAAGATATTCGTCGCGGAAGTCGCGAGTACGGTAAACGAAGTTCTTTTGCTCAAATATATGTTGAAAAATACCGAGGATAAGAAGATAAAGAAGTATTTGTGTTCTTATTATCTCGATATGATAAGGACCACACTTTTCAGACAGACTATGTTCGCGGAGTTTGAGTTTATCGCTCACGATTCCGCCGAAAAGGGCAGACCTCTTACCAAAGATTATTTGAGTAAAGAATATAAGGCTTTAAACGAAAAGTACTACGGAAAGGATATAGTTTCGGACGACGAGATCGCTATGGAATGGGCGAGAATACCACATTTTTACAGGGCTTTCTACGTTTACAAGTACGCCACGGGAATAATAAGCGCCATTTCTATCGCGGAGAGGATATACCGCGAGGGAGAGAAGGCTGTCGAAGAATATTTCAGATTTTTGTCGTCGGGCGGCTCGGATAGCCCCGTGGAACTTTTAAAACTCGCGGGAGTGGATCTTACGAAAAAAGACGCCTTCAAGTGGGCGATGAGATCGTTCGAAGAAACTCTCGAAGAATTTGAAAATCTTTAAAGAAAACAAAGGAGAAGGCTGAAGATGCCTCAACGGAAAACCAACGAATTGCCGTATAATCTCGAAGCCGAGCAATCTCTTCTCGGATCTATACTCATAGATCTCGATCTGCAATTCGATATTATGTCGGAGATGAACGAGAGGGACTTTTTCCCCGAATCGCACAAGATGATTTTTTCGGCGATGAAAAAATTGTTCGGGGAAAACAAACCCGTCGACCTCGTTACCCTTTCCGATATGATGGAAGGGGAAGGGACGCTTGAAAAAGCGGGCGGAATGAAATATCTTACCGAACTTGCGGGGATAACGCCTTCGGCGTCGAATTACAGATTTTATCTCGATATAGTAAAGAGGGACGCGACGCTCAGAAGGCTTATGATAAGCGCCAAAGCGATCGAGGACGACGCCGCGTCGTCTACCGATCACAGGAGATCGCTCGCGTTCGCCGAAAAGTCGGTTTACGATATTTCCGAAGCGCTCGACAGGAGCGAACTCACCAACATAAACGATAATTTCGTAAATATCATCTCCAAATTCGAGAGCATACAGAGAGATAAGAACTATTTTCAAGGGTTAAAGACGGGATTTACGGGACTTGACGACCTTACGAACGGGCTTCATAAGGGAAATCTTATTATTCTCGCCGCCCGTCCGTCGATAGGTAAAACCACTCTTTCGATGAATATAGTCGAAAACGTCGCGTTAAAGGAAAACGCGGTCTGCGCGGTTTTCGCCCTCGAAATGACCAAGGAAGAACTTGCTCAAAGGATGCTTTGTTCGGTCGCCAACGTTTCGGGTCAGGACGCGAACAAAGGAAAATTACAGGACGAAGATTGGAAAAAGTTGTGGGTCGCGAATAATTTGCTCCAAAAGACCAAAATTTTCGTCGACGATACCTCGATGACTACTTGTCCCGAGATACTTTCCAAATGCAGGAGAGTCAAAGCGAGAGAGGGCAGGCTCGATCTCGTCGTGGTCGACCATATCCAACTTATGAACGCGGTAACGAGGAGCGACAGCCGTCAGCAGGAGATAACCGAAATTTCAAGAGGGCTTAAAATGATAGCCAAAGAACTCGACGTCCCAGTCATCGCCCTTTCGCAACTTTCACGTCAGGTTACGGGGAGAAAGGGGCAAAGACCGGTTTTGTCCGATTTGAGAGAGTCGGGCGCTATCGAACAGGACGCCGATATAGTTATGTTTATTCACCGTCCGGATCTTGCCGCGGAAGAAAAAGAACTTATGCAGGGTAAGATCAGGAAGAACGTCGCCGAGATAATTTTCGCTAAAAACAGGGCGGGCGCGTGCGACACTTTCGAACTCTTGTTCAAGGGCGAAAAATCCAAGTTCATAAATCCCCCGGCGGGATTTATGGAAAATATGGACGCTCCGCCCGAAAGGTCGAAAGGCAATAAGAAAAGACAAGACGACGGGGACGACGTTCCGCCGCCGGACGAGCCGCCGACCGAAGACGGGTTTGCCGACGCGACAGAAGAAGTCGACGAGGTCTTTTAACGTCGAAGAGTTTAAAAAATTCACAATAATGTTTGAAACCGAAATACTTGAAATAAACGAAAAATCGCTTGAAAAAGCAAGGAAATATATATCGGAAGGGCTTCCCGTCGCCTTTCCCACCGAAACGGTGTACGGACTCGGGGCGTCGGCGTTTAACGACGACGCGATAAAGAAAATATTCGAGGCGAAAGGCAGACCGTCCGATAACCCGCTTATCGTACACGTCGACGAAAGTTACGACGTTGATAAACTCGTCGAAGTTACCTACGATTACGCTTATAAATTGAGAGAGGCTTTTACGCCCGGACCTTTGACTATGGTATATAAAAGCAAAGGGGCGGTCAGTAAAATCGCGACTTGCGGTTTGGATACAGTAGGAATAAGAATACCGGGAAGCGAGGACGCGAGAAAATTTCTCAAAGCGGTAGGCGCGCCGATCGCCGCGCCGTCGGCGAATATTTCCAAACATACAAGCCCTGTAACCGCTCGGCACGTTTACGACGATATGAAGGGGCGGATACCGCTTATACTCGACGGCGGGAAATGCGTCGGCGGAATAGAAAGTACGGTTTTGGACGTAACGACCGATACTCCGACGATACTCAGAAGCGGGCTTGTAACCGCCGAAATGATAAAAAGGGTGGTCGGTAAGTGCGCTTATTCGACCAATAAGGAAACGGATAAAGTCAGGGCGCCGGGAATGAAATATACCCATTATACGCCCAAATGCGAAACCGCTCTTTTTAAAAGAGATGAGATAGAAAGAGCGAAAAATCTTTACGAAAATTATGAAAAAGAGGGAAAGATCCCTTATTTTATGTGCGATTCGGAGATCGAAGAAAGGTTGCCCGTAAACGCGAATTATTTAAGACTCGGAAAAACCGCCGAGGAAATAGCGTCCAATCTGTATTATAAATTACTCGAAGGCGAAAAGGTCGCGGATATTATCGTCGCGTTCGAGGTCGATACCGCCGACGAGGTAGGAATAGGGGTTATGAACAGATTGACGAAAGCCTGTAAAAGAATTTGATCGCGGCGAATTTGCCGAAAGGAGAAATTTTATACGATGAAAGTTGCGCTTGGTTTTGATCACGCGGGAGTAAAAGTTAAACGACAGATAATAAAATATCTCGAAGAAAACGGGTTTGAGTACGAAGATTTCGGAACCTATGACGAAAATTCCTGCAATTACGCGGAGTACGGCGTTAAAGTCGCCGAAGCCGTCGCGGAGAAAAGAGCGGACAGAGGAGTCCTCGTCTGCGGTACGGGAATAGGAATGAGTATAGTCGCGAATAAAGTTCCGGGAATAAGGTGCGCGCATTGCCACGATACTTTTTCGGCAAAAGCGACGAGAATGCATAACGACGCGAACGTCCTCGCTATGGGCGAAAGGGTAATAGGCGTTGGCGTTATGCTCGAAATATTGGACGCGTTTTTGCATACCGATTTCGAGGGCGGCAGGCATATCGCGAGGATCGCAAAAATAACCGAAACCGAAGAAAAATACTCGGTCAAACAGTCGTAAAAACTTAAAAAATTAAAGATAAACAAATAAAAAAAGGAGAAGTTTTATGAAAATACTTTTTTATGGCGACAGCATTACCGATATGGGTAGAAACAGAGAAGTTCCGGACGGAAACGTCGCTTCTTACGGTTCGGGTTATCCCATTTTTGTAAGCGAAAAACTCTTTGAGAGCGATCCTTTGAAATATACGATCGTAAACAGAGGCATAAGCGGAAACAGGATAGTCGATCTTTACGCGAGGATCAAAGCCGACGTTTGGAATCACGAACCCGACGTTTTAAGTATACTTATAGGAATAAACGATATTTGGCACGAGATCGGCGCGAAGAACGGGGTTGATCTTGCGAGGTATGAGAGAGTTTACGATATGCTCCTTTCCGATACGAAAGAAAGATTTCCCGATATGAAGATAATTTTGATGGAACCGTTCGTTCTGAAAGGAAGCGCCACGGAAGAAAATATGGATACTTTCAAACAGGTTTATTCCTACGCGAAAGTGGTTAAAAAACTTGCCGATAAGTACGGCGCGTACTTCCTTCCTTTGCAAAAGACGCTTGATGAAGCGTCCGAAAAATACGGAGTCGCGCCATATCTTTTCGACGGAGTTCATCCCGATATCGCAGGAGCGGGACTTATCGCTCGCGAGTGGGTAAAACTTTTCAAGGAAAAGGTCGAAGATCAATAATGAAAATATTGTTTTTGGGCGATAGCATAACCGATATGCATAGAGATAAAACCGTTGACGACGGAAGCGTTTTCGGGTACGGTTCGGGATACGTTTTTTGCGTTGCCGCCTCTCTTTACGGTCAGGATCCGTCGAAATATACGGTCATAAATAAGGGAATAAGCGGAAACAGAGTGGTGGACCTTTACGCGAGGATCAAAGCCGACGTCTGGAATTACGAACCCGACGTTTTGAGTATTCTTATAGGAATAAACGATATTTGGCACGAATTGGACAGGGGCGACGGCGTGGACTTGGCTCGTTTCGAAAAAGTCTACGATATGCTTCTCGCCGATACGATGGAAAGATTTCCCGATATGAAAATAATTTTAGTCGAACCGTTCGTCTTAAAGGGGAGCGCGACCGAGGAAGAGTTCGGGGAGTTTACCAAAACCTACGAATACGCGAAAGCGGTCGCGAGAATTGCCGAAAAGCGCGGCGTTTACTTGCTTCCGATGCAGCGTAAATTCGACGAAGCGTCCGAAAAATACGGTGTGGAGCCTTACCTTTTCGACGGCGTTCATCCGGGGGTTGCCGGAGCGGCGCTTATCGCGGAAGAATGGCTGAAACTTTTTAAAGAAAAAATTGATAAAAACAATTAAAGGAGAATATATAATATGGAAAACTACAACAACTTTCATCTCATCGATCATCCCCTTATTCAGCATAAGGTTTCTATGATGAGAATGACAACGACCAGCACCAAGGATTTCAGAGAACTTGCCGAGGAAATCTCTCTTCTTATGGCGTACGAAGTAACGAGAGATCTTCCCCTTAAAGAAGAGGAGATCGAAACCCCGATCTGCAAGACGAAGGCGAAATTCGTTGCGGGCAGAAGTATAGGAGTAGTACCCATTTTAAGGGCGGGACTCGGAATGGTCGACGGAATACTTACTCTCGTTCCCAACGCGAAGATCGGACATATCGGTCTTTACAGGGATCCCAAGACGCATAAGCCTGTAGAATATTATTGCAAACTTCCCATCGACGCCGAAGAAAGAACTCTTATCGTCGTAGATCCTATGCTTGCGACGGGCGGAAGCGCGGTCGCCGCTATACAGTTCCTTAAAGACAGGGGTTGTAAAGATATAAAACTTATGAATCTTATCGCCGCTCCCGAAGGAGTAAAAGCCGTTCACGACGCTCATCCCGACGTAGAGATATACGTTGCTTCTCTCGACGAAAGGTTAAACGAGAATGCTTATATAGTTCCCGGTCTCGGAGATGCCGGAGATAGACTTTTCGGCACGAAATAATTTAATCGAAATTCATCTCGTAATGCTGTGTTCCGCTCTGTTTTCGAAATTCCTGCGTACAAAAGTACGCTCCCTTCCGAAAACTGTCGCGCGCCTTGCCTTACGAGCGACTTTCGGTCAGTAGAAGCAAACGCTCGTCCGAGCAGACTTTTCGGCACGAAATAATTTAATCGAAATTCATCTCGGAAGAATAATTTTTATACTATAACTTAATTTTAGATCTACATAATAAATAATTTAAAGTTTTTTATACCAACGAAAAAAAAGTTTTAAATTAAAGGGGATTTTTTATGGACAATTTAAAAGTTAAAAAGGCGGTAATTCCCGTTGCCGGTTACGGGACGAGGTTTTTGCCTTTTACGAAAGCGGTCCCGAAGCCTATGCTTCCTATTCTTAATAAACCCGCTTTACAGATCATTACGGAAGAAGTCGTTCAAAGCGGGATAAAAGAAGCGCTTTTTATCGTCGGATATAAAAGCGAAATATTAAAAAGTCATTTTTTACCTGCGGAAGAACTTGAAAAAGTTTTACGCGAAAAGCAAAAATTCGATTTTCTCGAAGAGGTTTTATATCCCGAGAAAATGGCGAATATTTCCTATAAAGTTCAGACGGTTCAGAACGGTACCGCAAGCGCTATCGCTCTTGCGGAGCAATTCGTAGGAAACGAGCCGTTCGCCGTTTTGTTCGGCGACGACGTAATGTATTCGGACGGCGTTCCCGTGATCGGGCAACTTTGCGCTCTCTACGAAAAGTACGGAAAGACCGTCATCGGGTGCAAAAGGGTACCTATGGACGATATACCGAAATACGCCGCCGTCGAATACGATAAAGTTCTCGAAGAGGACGTCTACAATATGATAAAAGTAACCGAGAAACCCAAAAAGGAAGAGGCGAAAAGCGATATGGCGCCGCTCGGCAGATACGTTTGTTCGCCCGATATTTTCGAGGTCATCAAAAACCTCGACAGAGGGGCGAACGGCGAATATCAGTTTACCGACGCGCTCGATATAGAGGCGAGAAAGAACGGCGCGATAGCCTACGTCTTTAAGGGAACGAGGTACGATATGGGCGACAGATTGGGTTATCTCAAAGCCAATATCGAATACGGACTTCGAGATAAGGAACTCGGGGGTAAATTGAAGGAATACTTAAAAGCGCTTACGGAGAATTTTTGATCGACTATCCTTTTCGGGATAGAGTAAAGGAAGTAAATGGAGAATTTCAAACTCACGAAAGGCGCCTACCAATCGGTAGTCAACGCCCGCAATTTTTCCGAAAAGAACGGACTTAATTACGTCGGCACCGAAGAACTGCTGTACGGAATACTCGTATTGCCGAACAGCAGCGCTTGCCGTATACTCGGAAGGTTCGGCGTAACCAAAGCCAATTATTTTCCCTATCTGCAAAAAACTTTCAGCAATAATTACGCGCCCGGGGGGAATTATACTCCGCGGGCGAAAGGCGCGATTGAAGGCGCGGGCAGGATCGCTTACGCCGCGAAGGTCAATTTCGTATCGACCGAGCATATACTTTTGTCGATTTTGGAAATACGCGACAGTCAGGCTTGCGCAATATTGAGGCGACTCAGCGTCGATTTCGACGGGCTTATAGACGAGGTTACCGATCAGATAAATTCCCGTCCCGAAACCTTCAAGGCTGTGGACAGCGTGGAGAGGGAAGCGGATAAATTTCCCGTTCTTCCCGACGATTGCCCGCTCAATAAATTCGGGTTCGATCTCACGCAAAAGGCGAGAAACGGCAATCTCGATCCCGTTATCGGCAGGGCGAAAGAGATCGAGAGAATAATACAATCCCTGTCAAGACGGACGAAAAACAGTCCCGTACTCGTGGGTGATCCGGGCGTAGGAAAGAGCGCGGTGGTCGAGGGGCTTGCGATAGAGATAGCCAAGGGAAGCGTTCCCGAAACTTTGAGAGATAAAATAATCTTTTCTCTCGATCTGTCGGGGCTTATCGCCGGTTCGAGATACAGAGGCGAGTTTGAAGAGAGGTTTAAAAAGGCGATAGATTTCGTCGTGGAAAGCGGGAATATCATTCTCTTTATCGACGAGATCCATAATATAATGGGCGCAGGCTCAACGGGCGACGGCGGTATGGATATGGCGGAAATGCTTAAACCTATGCTCGCGAGGGGAGAGTTGCAGACGATAGGCGCGACGACGATCGACGAATACAGGAAGTATATCGAAAGCGATCCCGCTCTCGAAAGGAGATTTCAGCCTATTGCCGTGGACGCTCCCGGAGTAAGCGATACCGTCGAGATATTGAAAGGACTTCGCGATAAATACGAGGCTCACCATAAAGTACGTATAACCGACGAGGCGATCGTCGCGGCTTCGGTAATGTCGGACAGGTATATAACGGACAGAAATCTTCCCGATAAGGCGATAGATCTTATCGACGAGGCGGCGGCGAAGGCAAGACTCAGATTTTACAATACTCCGCAGATCTATTCCGAGAAGAAGAAAATACAGAGAAATCTTCTCGGCGAACGCGAATATTTAAGAAGTATCGGCGATAACGAAGGCGCTGATAAACTTACCGACGAGATATATAAAATAAGCGGAGAACTCGAAGAGATCGACGCTAAAATGCTCGAAGCGAGAAGTACGGCGACTCCGTCTATCGGGCAGGAAGAGATAGCGGAAATAATATCGGATTGGACAAAGATCCCGTTGACTAAAATAAACGAAAACGAAAGCGAAAGACTTTTGGCTCTCGAAGACGAACTCAAAGACAGAGTAATAGGGCAGGACGTCGCCGTGAGCGCCGTTGCGAGAGCGATAAAAAGGGCGCGCGCGGGAGTAAAAGATCCCAACAGACCGATAGGTTC
>JAFVCP010000009.1 GCA_017479185.1 Clostridia bacterium | reverse complement strand
CTTTTCGCCGTTTGCTATCGCTTCGCCGTCGAGATCGGTCGCCACCAACTTCCCGTCGGGGCTTGTCCGCCTTAATATCTCCGACGAATGCCCCGCTCCGCCGAGCGTTCCGTCGAAATATCTTCCGCCGCGTTTGAGATTTAATCCGTCAAGACACTCTTCGAGCATCACGGGTATATGATGAAATTCCATTATAGATCTTTAAGCCTTTCCGCAAGAATATCCGCGTAATCGATATCCTCGTTTTCTTCGTTTTGGCGAGCGAGAACTTCCGCGCTCCAAATTTCAAGCCTGTTATACGCCCCAATAGTAACGACGTTTTTATCTATTTCGGCGTATTCTCTCAGTTTCTTGGGCAAAATCATTCTTCCCTGATTATCTATTTCGGGAATTGCGTATGATGACATAAATTCCGAAACCGCCCTTTGCCCTACGCGGTCGAATCTTCCGATCTTCTTAAAATCTTCGACGTACGAGGCGAACTCCTCTTTCGCGATGACGTATATACATTTATTTACGCCCCTGCAAAAAACGAAATCGTCTCCGAGTTCCGCTTTGAACTTCGCAGGTATTCTTATTCTGTTTTTACCGTCAAGGCAATGTTCTTGTTCGCCTGCGAGCATAAGCGTTCTCCCGATCGTATTCAGAAAGAAAAAGATACCTCTTCGACTTTCGTATTTTCAGTATATCAAAGCCTCGAATAAATGTCAACCACTTTTAACCACTTTTTTTAAAAAAATCTTCAAAAACTCAAATGCGAACGTTTGTTTTTATAATTTTCGGTAAAATAAAAATGGGCAAATTTGCCCAAATCTTTTATTTATTCTTTAAAAACCACCCTTTATACCCTTCATCTTTGAGATATACACATCCCTTTTGGGGGAAATGTGGAAAAGTGGTCAACGCTCCCTGAATTTGTGAAAAAAGTTTATTTGAACCGTCCACGATTTGAGATAAAGGGAAAATTTTCGCAAAATCTTCTTTAAGATGAGAATAGTGAGTACAGCCCAAAGATACCGCGTCGAAATTTATCCCCGTCTTTTTCGCTATCTCTTTGACGTCGGGCTTTTCTCCGCCTCTTACCCAATCTTCCACCCTTTCGGCAAGTCCTTCCGCGCCGTAAACGACGAGTTTAGGATTTGCTTTTTTAAGATTTCGGACGTACGCGCTTTCGGCGGTCGAAGGCGTACAAATAAGCAACGTCTTTAAGTTTTCCGGAACAAAAGGCAAAATCCCGTAAACGGGAACGGTGAAATGTGAAAAATTATTCAGAACCGCCGTAGATAAAGTATTGCAGGCGAAAACAATAAGTTTGGGACAAAAAGTCATAACGGAAGATAAATTGCGTTCCGCTATTTCGAGCAACTCTTCCCTCGTTTTTTCTCCGTAAGGTAAATTTTCCCTGTCCGTAAAGAAATATATATTCTCCGACGGATATTCTTCGGTCAATCTCTTAACGACGCCGAGCCCTCCCGCTCCGCTGTCGTAAACAACTACGCATCTGTTATCCATAACGATATATTATATGCAACGACGCCGGTTTTAATTACGAAGTCATAGATATAGTTTGTTCCAAACCTATTTCGGGATTGAGAGCGAGATTTACGGCGGTCGCAATGACTTCGGAACATTCTTTCAATATCCCGTCGACGTCCCGCGGCGTTACGAACATATCGTCCTCGGGGAAAATAGGATCGTAACTCAGTTCTTCCCCGTAAACGTCTTTGAGCATTTTTCTCGCCGAAACCACGAAAGGCACGCCGACGGAAATTACGGGAACGCCGATCGAACTCTCGTCGATAACGTAACGAGAGGGCTTACCGCTTCCCCCGCCCGCCCTAATACCGGCGTTGCTTACCTGAAAGGCTCTGCCTATTCTATCCGTTCTGAACGCGCTTAAAGAATCTACGCATATTACGGCGTCTGGCTTTACCTGATCTTTTAAACCGTTTACGACTTCGAAACTGTCTATCCCCGTTATTCCCGCAACGCTCGCCGCGAACGAACATACGGAAGTAAACGGCGAATTTTCGTCCGAGATACTTCTCGTACATATTATTTTCTCGCACACCTTTTTGCCGAGAGCGTCCGCCGTCATATACCCGTTTCCAAGTCCTATTACGAGAACGCTGAAAGGTTTTACCGTAAGGCTCGACGACAAGACGTCGGATATCGCTTTCGCTAAAACTTTTATGAAATATCTCTTTTCTTCTTCGCTTCTTTTTTCGGCGTTTCCTCTTATCACCGTAACGTAACGCCCTCTCGCGACTCCGCTTTTAATTTCTGAATTCGCGGGAGTAACCGTAATATCTTCCCTCTTGACGTTATATTTACCGTATATAACGTTGCATAAAAATCCCTTCTTATCGTCCAAACCTTCAGCCATATCGACGGCAAGATCGCATCTGATAGTCATTGTCAAGCCCTCCGAAAACCATTTCAGCCGAATAAAAAGGTCAGAGCAGCCTTATTTTCGCCTCTTTTTGTACGACTGAATAAAAATATTAAATATTATTTACTAAAAATGACGAAATATTCTTGCCAAGAAAAAATTTTTGTGATAAAATATGTATAAATTATTTGGTTAATCAAAAAGGAGAAAATAAAGTGCCTAACATTAAATCCGCTAAAAAACGCGTTTTAGTCATCGAAAAGAAAAGTGCGGTAAACAAAAACAACAAATCCGAAGTTAAGACCGCTATCAGAAAACTCAACGAAGTTATAGCAACCGGCAACTATGAAGAAGCCGTTAAACTCTACCCTGAAACCGCGTCGGTCATCGACTCCGCAGTAACGAAAGGTATTTATCACAAGAATACGGCCGCCAACAAAAAGTCGGGACTTGCAAAGAAAATCAACGCGCTTAAAGCGTAATATATCGACCGCTATTACAAAGCGGTCTTTTTTATATGTTTTGAGAAGAACCATACTTCTGAAAAAAGAATTATAATACTTAGGATTAACATACCCTATCAATAGTTTTTTGAGGTATGTTACCTATAAAAAATAAATTCCATCGTTACCTCGTATAACTTGACTTTTGGCAGGATTTATTTTATACTTTATTAGTTATTACATATTATCTATTATTATATTAAGGTCAAAAATGAGCAAAAAAGTTTTAAGAACTCTCTCAATATTGATCGCCGACCTGTTGGCGGTCGCCCTTTCTTTGTTCTTAGCCGCTTTGGCTACGAACGGTATAGGATATCTATTAACGACCGAATATCTCGTCTTTTTCGGTATCAACGCGTTTTTCGTGTTCGCAACTTTGTCGGCGTTAAGGCTTTATTCGGTCGTCTTCGCCAACGTCGGTATTATCGAAGGCGTTAAAGTCGCTATCGCCGTATTCGTCGTCGCGTTGCTCAATTTGTTATTGCGGGCGATATTCCGCTTCGAAAATATTTCGTATATTACTATTTTGTTTTACGCGTCGACGCTTTTTTACTTGATTTTTCTTTTACGTTTTTATAAAAGAATAATAAAACTCTTCTCTTTTTATTTTTCGCGAGGAGATGAAAACAAAAAGCGCGTAATGATAATCGGCGCGGGCAACGTGGGCGAAACCACGCTTGAAGAATTAAGACGAAACAAAAATCAGGGATTTTATCCCGTTTGCGTGCTTGACGACGACGAATCGAAGATCGGCACTATATTTAACGGCGTTAAAGTCGTCGGTAATACTTTCCAAATAGAAAAATTCGCCGAACAATATAAAGTAGAAGAGATCTTTGTCGCTATCGCAAACATCCCCCCTGAAAAAATGACGGCGCTTTTAAAAAGAGCGGGTAAAACCGATCTTCCCGTCAAAAGAATACCGGCGACGATAGATATAGTTAACGGAAAAATTTCCCTCTCCACTTTTAAAAACGTTGAAATTCAAGACCTTCTCGGGAGAGCGCAGGTCGAAGTGGATTTGAACCAGATAATGGGTTACATTGAAAACCAAACCGTCCTAATAACGGGCGGAGGCGGCTCTATCGGAAGCGAACTTTGCCGTCAGATAGCGACGCACAATCCCAAAAGGCTCATCATTCTCGATATTTACGAAAATAACGCTTACGATATACAACAGGAACTGAAACGCAATCATCCCGAATTGGATCTCGTCGCCCTGATCGCAAGCGTTCGCGACGAAGGTAAAATAGACTCGGTATTTTCCCAATACCGCCCCGATATCGTCTTTCACGCCGCGGCGCATAAGCACGTTCCCTTAATGGAAACCAGCCCCAACGAGGCTATAAAAAACAACGTATTCGGAACGCTCAACGTCGCCAAGACCTCGGATAAATACGAAGTAAAAACTTTCGTTCTTATTTCGACTGACAAGGCGGTCAACCCGACGATTATTATGGGCGCGAGCAAGAGAATTTGCGAAATGATCGTCCAGACGATAGGGAGAAAAAGTCAAAAAACCAAATTCGTCGCCGTAAGATTCGGAAACGTTTTAGGCTCCAACGGCTCGGTAATTCCCCTGTTTAAAAAACAGATAGAACAAGGCGGTCCGGTAACAGTAACTCATAAAGATATTATAAGATATTTTATGACGATACCCGAAGCCGTTTCCCTCGTTTTACAAGCGGGAGCATTCGCGAAAAGCGGTCAGATATACGTTCTCGATATGGGAGAACCCGTAAAGATCTACGACCTTGCCGAAAAACTCATCAAACTTTCGGGATTTGAACCTAACGTAGATATAGATATAATATGCACGGGATTAAGACCGGGGGAAAAATTATACGAAGAAAGGCTTATGGACGAAGAAGGACTTGAAAAAACCGAAAACGGTTTGATCTCGGTCGCAAAACCCATAAATTTCGACGAGGATAACCTCTTCTCCACCCTCGAAAAGTTGAAAGCCGACGCAAGCGCCGAGCGCGACGATATAAAAGAAACCGTCAAAAAACTCGTACCGACGTACGTTATACCCGTCAACAACTCAAACCGATTAAAACAATGAAATAAAAATATTTTTACAAAAATTTGCCTGCCGTTACATATTTTGTTTTCGGCAGGCAAAACTATTTCTGTCGACAAAATCAAGTCAATAACGGAGGTTTTTATGAAAGCGACGGGAATAGTCAGAAGAGTGGATATGCTCGGAAGGCTCGTAATACCCAAAGAAGCGAGAAACACTTTAAAAATAAATTTCGGCGATCCGATAGAGATATATACGGAAAAAGACGAAATAATACTTAAAAAATACTCCCCCATATTAAACGCCGAGGAATACGCGGAAAATATCGCGAGAAGTCTTTTTAAAACGACCGAAAGAAACGTGGTCATTTGCGACGACTCCTCTTACCTTGCCTGCGAAGGGGAAACGGTCGGAAAATTAAAAGGTTGTCCCTTACACGAAAGAACGGCGAATGCGATCAGAAAACAACAGACCGAGATTTCGAACTTCTCGGAAGGCGGCGCGCCATTTTTATTCGACGAATATATAAACGACAGACTTTGCAATCAACTTTTTCTGCCTATCATCTTTGAAAACCGAACCGTCGGCGGAATAATTCTCGCAGACGGCGACAAAAATCGTCCGATCACCGCTGCGGACGTTAAGACAGCGACTCTCGCCGCAGACCTCGTTTCGTCCAATGCTTTTAACTGAACGAAAAAGAGGGGCGTTGCAATTATTCGCGCCCTTTTTGCGGGGGGCGGCGATAATTTCGATCGGCGGACTTATAACCAAAATAATAGGAGCGGCGTACAGGATCCCTCTTACGAATATCATCGGCACGGAAGGCATAGGAGTATACCAAACGGTATTTCCCGTATACGCCATACTTCTAACTTTTTCCTCTGCGGGCGCCCCTTCCGCCTTATCAAAGATAATTTCGTCTACCGAAAACAAAAAAGAAGCCCTAAAATGCGCCTCGAAAGTATTTATTCCCGCAGGAATAGCGGGAAGTTTTATTATGGCTT
>JAFVCP010000138.1 GCA_017479185.1 Clostridia bacterium | reverse complement strand
ACCGAAGGGAACGAAAGACGTTTTGCCGAGCGAAAGTTTCAAATGGCGCTACGTCGAGAAAAAAGCGAGAGAGATAGCCTCGAAATATTGTCTTAAAGAAATAAGAACGCCGACTTTCGAGCATACCGAACTCTTTTTAAGGGGAGTGGGAGAAACTACCGACGTTGTAAACAAGGAAATGTACACTTTTCTCGATGAAGGGGAAAGGAGCATAACTTTAAAACCCGAAGGAACGGCGGGAGACGCGAGAAGTTTTATAGAAAACGGTCTTTTCAACGGCGCGATGCCTTTGAAAACCTACTATATCACCCCCGTTTTCAGGTATGAAAACCCGCAGAAAGGAAGGCTTCGCGAACACCACCAATTCGGAATAGAGATATACGGAGGAAAGGGAGCGGATACCGACGCCGAGGTAATAACTCTCGCCAAATCTTTGTTGGACAGTCTTGGTTTACACGTTAAACTGTATATAAACAGCATGGGGTGTCCCGCTTGCAGAAAGGCGTATAACGACGCTCTTAAAGAATATTTTTCGGATAAACTCGATAAACTTTGTTCGACTTGCAGGGAAAGGTATAATAAAAATCCTTTGCGTATTTTAGACTGTAAAGAAGAGGGCTGTAAGGCGCTTTGCGTAGACGCGCCGAAGATAACGGGGTACCTATGCGAAGATTGCTCGGCGCATTTTGAAAAACTTAAAAAACTGCTCGATATTTCGGGCGTAAAATACGAGGTCAACCCGTATATCGTCAGAGGACTCGACTACTATACGAAAACCGTATTCGAATTCGTAACGACGGCGCTCGGTTCGCAAGGGACCGTGTGCGGCGGCGGCAGATACGATAATCTTATAGAGCAACTCGGCGGCGCTCCTACCCCCGGCGTGGGATTCGGAATGGGAATAGAAAGAGCGCTTATGCTTATGGAAGAGGAAGGCGTCGTTATTCCCGACGAGGACGGCGTCAAGGTATATATCGCGACTATGGGCGACGCCGCTTATCTGAAAGCCTTCGGGATCGTTTCGAAACTTCGCTGCGAGGGCGTGAAAGCCGAACTCGATCACGCGGGTAGGGGAATAAAAGCCCAATTCAAATACGCGGATAAGATAAAAGCCGAATTTGTCGTAACGATAGGCGAAAACGAACTTATAAGCGGAGTTTGTACCATCAAGAGAATGTCCGACGGGCAGACGGAAGAGGTAAAGATCGAAGATCTCGCGGATTATTTTAAATGATTTTAATATAAAAACCATTTGATCTCGCCGACGGTTTTGCCGTCGGCTTCTTTTTGCTTCGAATATCGTAAAATAGCCGTTTTCGGGCGAAAAATTAGCCAAAACTAACAAAAATTGTTAAAAAATACCATTAAAAATCGGCGGAAAAGTTTTATATTTCGTTGACACATTTACGTTTATGTATTATAATAATAACGTATGTAATTTAAAACATTTTACCAATCAAGGAGGGCAAAAATGGCTCATTTAAGTGATGCGGCGGTCGTAAAGATCAACGAGATATGCGACAGATACGTTGACGAACCGACTCCGCTTATGATGATCTTGAGCGATATACAAAAGGAATATGGTTATATCCCGCTCGAAGTTCAGGAACTCGTTTCGGCAAGAACGGGGATCTCGGTTGCCGAAATATACGGCGTCGTTACGTTCTATTCTTTCTTTTCGCTCAAACCGAAGGGGAAATACGTCGTCGGATGTTGTCTGGGGACCGCGTGCTACGTTAAAGGCGCTCAGCAGGTTATCGACAAATTCTCCGAACTTTTGGGAATTAAACCGGGCGAAACTTCGGAAGACGGATTGTTTACTCTCGACGCTTTGCGTTGTATCGGCGCTTGCGGTATTGCTCCCGCCGTTACCATCAACGGCACGGTTTATCCCAAACTCACGGTAGATTCCGTTCCCGGCATAGTCGCTAAATACAGAGAAGCGGAAGGAGGGGCGCAATGATAAACAATTTCGAAGAACTCGATAAAGTTACGGTCGATTGTACTTCTTGCTTGGACGCGAAATTTTCAGGATCGGACGGCAAGCGTCATATAGTTCTTTGCGGGGGAACGGGTTGTCTTTCTTCCCATTCTGCCGAGATAAAGGAAAAATTCGCGACTTTGATCAAGGAGAAAGGACTCGAAGACAAAGTAACCGTCAATCAGGTCGGTTGTTTCGGTTTCTGTTCTCAAGGTCCGTTCGTAAAGATCTATCCCGAAGATACTCTCTATAAGACCGTTTCTTTAAACGACGTAGAAGAAATAATCGAAAAGGATATAATCGGCGGAGAGATCGTTGAAAGGCTCCTTTACGTCGATCCCACCACGAAGGAAAAGGTTTCCAAGCAAGACGAAATTACTTTCTATAAAAAACAAGTCCGTATCGCTTTGCACGGCTGCGGAAGCATAAATCCCGAAAATATAGACGAGGCTTTGGGGGCAGGAGCGTTCAAGGGCTTGGAAAGGGCTCTTAAAATGAGCAGAGAGGACGTCATCAAAGAAGTTCTCGATTCCGGACTTCGCGGAAGAGGAGGCGGCGGATTCCCCACCGGAAGAAAATGGCAGTTTGCTTTCGCTCAGCCCGACGGGGAAAAATACGTCGTATGTAACGGCGACGAGGGCGATCCCGGCGCGTTCATGGACAGATCCATTTTGGAAGGTAACCCCCTCGGCGTTATCGAAGGTATGATGATAGCCGGCTACGCTATAGGAGCGCAAAACGGTTATTTCTACGTCCGCGCGGAATATCCTATCGCCGTAAACAGACTTCGTATCGCAATGAAGCAGGCTGAAGAGAGAGGACTTCTCGGCGACCACATTACTGGAACCGACTTCTCGTTCAGAGTTCATATAAGGCTCGGCGCCGGCGCATTCGTCTGCGGCGAAGAGACCGCTCTTTTGAATTCTATCGAAGGACAAAGAGGTATGCCTCGTCCCCGTCCGCCTTTCCCGGCAGTCAAGGGATTATGGCAGAAGCCTACTATAATCAATAACGTTGAAACTCTTGCGACCGTTCCTTTCATTCTTCGCGAAGGCGCGCAGGAATTTATAAAATACGGAACCGAAAAGTCCAAGGGAACCAAGGTTTTCGCTCTCGGCGGAAAGATAAACAACGTAGGGCTTGTCGAAGTTCCTATGGGAACTACTCTT
>JAFVCP010000137.1 GCA_017479185.1 Clostridia bacterium | reverse complement strand
TTTATTATGTTTTTAACTCACTAAAATACCATACGGGAGTTCAAAACCCATTTTTTTGAAAAATCGTAAAATTACAGCATCTAAATCGAAACTTATTTTTCACACTTTCGGTACGAAAAAACTCCTGCAATTACAGGAGTTTTTTCGTTTAGTAGCACTTTCGTCTACTTATTATGGCGGAGAAGGAGGGATTTGAACCCTCGCTACAGTTTTATCCATACTACTCCCTTAGCAGGGGAGCCCCTTCGGCCTCTTGGGTACTTCTCCAAAACTCCAAATTATCTTCTCTTTCGCAAGCCTCTCCCCCCCTTCTCTCTCGGGACGGTTTCGGTTTACGCTTTATTATAATATCATAATTTTTCGTTTCGGTCAACGGTTTTTAACTACTTTCTCCGACTTTTTTTTATTTGTCCGTCCAACCCGATTTCATTCGCTTAACTTCTTCTCTATCGCCCTTTCTTTATCGTATCTCTCCACCGCTCTTTGATATCTCTCGGACAAGCGCAGAAGATACCTCTCGCGATTTTCGTAATCGAGAGTTTTAAAATAGGGCTTGTCCATAAGCCGATCGAGGGCGTCGCTCGGTTTTCCGTAATTATCGAGCATATCTTTGACTTCGAGGTAGAAATTTTCCTCTTCCACGCCTTCGCCCTTTACCGTTCTGACTATTTTATTTCTGAAATACTTCTCCACTCCCGAAGGGGCGATGCCCTCTTCTCTCGCCAACTTAACGCCGTCGTCCTTTTCTCGTTTATACTCTTCCCAAAACTTGGATTTCAATCTCATTTTGGCTTCTTTCGCAACCGATTTAATGCTTTTCGCTCCCATAGCCTACTCCTTTTAAATACAATTAAAAATACCCGCACTCAAAAATCGGGCGTAAAAAAATACCCGACAACGGCAAGTTATCGGGTGTAAAAAACGAATTTTCAGTTTTTGTTGCCTCTTTTTTTAGCGGCTTCAGCCTTCTTCTTTCTTCTTACGGAAGGTTTTTCGTAATGTTCTTTACGACGCAAATCGCCGATTATACCGTCTCTCGAACACTTTCTCTTGAATCTGCGAAGCGCGTTATCGAGCGATTCGTTTTCTCCTACTTTAATGGTGGACATTCTTCAACCCCCCTTTGCCCTACGGCTCTTTTTACAACGGGTATATTATACCAACCCGAAAATACTTTGTCAAGCGTTTTAAAGGCAAAAAACTCTTTTTTTATCAAGCGGGATCCCAGCCCATTTTTTGACCCGACAAAACGTGGATATGAAGGTGCGGGACGGTCTGACCCGCGTCGTCGCCTTGGTTTATGACGAGCCTGTACCCGTTTTTAAGCCCCAAAAGGTCTTTAAGCGAAGAAATCGTCTTAAATATCCTGCCGAGGAGCGCCGCGTCCTCTTCGGTCATTTCGGCAAGATACTTGAAATGCTTTTTGGGAACGGCGAGAAAATGGTTTTTCGCCTTTGGCGCGATATCTCTGAAAATTATGAGATCGTCGTTTTCAAACAGGATATTCGTTTTAAGTTCCCCGCTTACGAATTTACAAAATAAACAATCCGACATTTTATATCTCCTTTGCCAAAACCCCGTCGGCGAAAGCCGATAACGCTTTGACTTTATAAATTTTTCTCTCGAAAGGCGCCTTTATATAACACCTTATGTAATTGCCGGTATAACCGACGGTATAATCTCCCTCTTGCTCTTCGGGAACGACCTCGAAGGTTTTTCCCGAATTATTATTTATAAACTCCCCTTTCAACTCCGCTTTCAAGGCGAGCATTTTATCCATACGCTCGTTTTTGACCGACGCGGGAAGTTCTTTGAGTTTAGCGCCAGCGGTACCCTCTCTTTTGGAATAAGGGAAGCAATGGATATCCGAAAATCTAACGCGTCTTGCGAGTTCGAGTGAGTCGTTGAAGTCCTCTTCTCTCTCCGTCGAATAGCCGACGATAATATCGGTGGTTATTGCGGCGTCGGGGAAATATTTTCTTATGAGATCGCATTTTTCGGCGAACTCATCCCTCGTGTATTTTCTGTTCATACTCTTTAACACCTTATCCGAGCCGGACTGTAAGGAAAGGTGGAAATGAGGGGCGAAGTCCTTTAAATTTTTAAGTTCCCTCAAAAAATCTTCGGTAATGACTCTCGGTTCGAGCGAACCGAGCCTTATTCGACAATTTACGCCTTTAAGTCCCTCTATGAGTTTAATAACGCCCTTTCCCTCGTAAGAATAAGAGGAAAGGTTAATGCCCGTTATAACGGCTTCGAGGGGGGCGATATGCTCTATTTCTTCTCTCGCCTTTTCGGGATCTCTCGACCTTACTCTGCCCCGAAGATAGGGAATGACGCAGTAAGAGCAGAAATTATCGCAGCCGTCCTCGACTTTGATATACGCCCTCGTCCTGTCGTTTATAAGAGGGGTATCCCATTCGGCGTAGACGCCCTCTTTTTCGATGAATTTGCCCTCTTCAAAGAGTTTATCGAGTATTTTTTCCTTCGCGCTCGCGCCGGTAACCAACGTTACGCCCTCTTTTTTGAGAAAGTCGTCGGGAGATTTCTGCGAAGCGCAGCCGGTGATTATTATTTTAGCCGCGGGATTGTATTTTCTCGCCCTCGCGATAGCCTGACGGGATTTTTTTTCGGCTTCGGCGGTTACGGCGCAGGTATTTATAATATACAGATCGGCGTAAGACAGTTTATCCGTAACCTCGTACCCGAGCGAAGAAAGTCCGCCCGCGAGATAGGCGCTCTCGCAACCGTTGACCTTACAGCCGAGAGTAAAAACTACCGCTCTCATAATTTTTTCATTACGACGGCTATCCATTCGCCCTCGTCAGTCCTCTTGACAAATTCAAAACCGAGCGAGGAATATTTTTCCACGACCTCGTCCACTCTGCCCTTTATTATTCCGCTCAAAACGATTATTCCGCCCTTTTTGACGTGTTGGACGACGCTGTTTGATAAAACGAGCAGAATATCCGCCGTAATATTCGCAAGGAGAATATCCCCGACGACGTTTTTTTCGTCGAGTAGATTATTCAAATCGACTTCGCATTTATCCGAAACGCCGTTTATTTCGCAGTTGTGTCTTGCCGCTTGGACGGCGACGAAGTCTATATCGGTCATAACGACTTTTTTTGCGCCGAGTTTAGCGGCGGCAATACCTAAAATACCGCTACCCGTTCCGACGTCCACTACCGTATCGGACGGCTTTATATACTCCTGTAAAAGTTTTAAAACCATAGAAGTGGTTTCGTGTTCGCCCGTTCCGAACGCCATATTGCTGTCAATTATTATCTTGACTTGTCCCTCTTTGGGTTTGTGGTTTATCCAAGCCGGACAGACGACGACTTTTCCGAGGTCTATCGGCTTATAGTGTTTTTTCCATATCTCTATCCAATCGTCCCCTTCGACGGTTCTTCTGACGATTTCGAGGCTTCCGAAGTTTATATACTCCCCGCCGTTTTTCTTTAAATTTTCGAGGTCCTCTCTGATTTTAGCGAAAGTCTCGTCGGCTATCTCCAAGGCGATATAGGCTTTGACGAGCGTTACTTTATCGTTTAAGCCCTTTAAAATTTCGTCGTCGATATAATCCCAATAAGTCGACCTGTCGTTCATTAAATCGACCACGTCTTTAACGTCGCTTATAGCGACTCCGTAAGAGGTGTAATTCCACAAAATATCGGCGACGAGTTCCTGAGCCTCGGTTGTGGTAGAAATAGTGATCTCTGCGAATTTCATAATTTTTCCTTTAAAATTTTTATCAATTTGTAACACATTTTCGGCAATTCGTTGATTTTTTTTAAATTATGTGATACAATATAAATATAATAACACATAAGGAGAATAAGTTAATGCCAAATACCGCCACCGTACACGCGAGAATAGATCCCGCCTTAAAAGAAAACGCCGAAAACATTTTATCTCAACTCGGTCTGACTTCTTCCGACGCTATAAAGTTATTTTACAGACAAATAGAATTGACGGGGGGATTGCCTTTCGAGATAAAGATCCCCGTAAACTCGTTGGCTGAAATGAACCTTTTTAACCAATTGTCTATCGGCGAAACGTCCGCCGAAAAGGGAAAATGGATCACTTTAACCGAAAGCAAAAAAGATTTGGGGATCTGATATGGATTATACGGTAAAACTTTCCCCCAAAGCGCATAATGATATTAAAGAGATATACGAGTACGTTTTAAAAGACGGAGAAAATATCGCCAAAAAGCAAGCCGACGCGATCTATAATTCTTTGGAGCGGCTATCCGTTTTCCCTTTCTCCGGGAAAAGCCTCGAAAAATACGTTTCACAGCCTACCGACTATAAATTTATAGTCATAAATAAATTATATATAGTCTTTTACAAAGTAGAAGGCGAAAGCGTTGAAGTCGTAAGAATACTTCGCGGGGAACGAGATTATTTAAACGAACTCAACTTAGCAAAATCAAAATAAAGCAGAACTCGACTTAAATTAACGCCGCCGCGATTCAGGCGGCTTTTTCAACGCTCTTTTTCTTTTCCTTATTCAGGCAAAGGTAATAATCTATCGTCTGTACCAATCCCGACAAAAGCCAGGTTATGGGATAAAGCAAATATATTATCTCTATCGGCGGAAGGGCGACGGGCATATCGAGTACGACCGAGGACGGGAAAAGTCCGTAGATAAAAAGCAGACTGAGTATTCTTACCACGCAGGTAAAAAAGACGTTTACTATCATCGGAACTATCGAATAGCCCATTCCGCGAAGGGCGCCGCCGTAGGAATACATTATCATTAAAAGCCATTCGGTCGACCCCATTACGAGAAGGCGTTTATAAGCCCACTCGCCGACGACGGGATCGGAATTGAATATGAGCGAGATATATTTGCCGAGGGTAACGACTATAACGCCGTAGAGGGCGCACACGGCGAAACACGCCGCCATTCCCCAAAGTATAATGGGTTTGAAGCGTTCGAATTTCTTCGCTCCCATATTCTGCCCTATCATCGTTACGACCGCCTTTTCTACGGACGAAGAGAAGGCGTCGAGATAGGTTTCGACGTTCTTCCCTATCGAATCGCCCGCGATCGCCCTGTTTCCGTAGCCGTTGACGAACGACTGTATCATAACGTTGGATATGGAAAAGAGAGAGGAAGATACGCCCATAGGAAGTCCTACGAGAAGTATTTTACCCGTTTCGGCGGAGTGAAATTTTATCTTTTTTATAAAGAGTTTGGCGGTCGTGTCCGTTTTGACGAGATAGATGACCACCAATGCCGCCGAAAGGTATTGCGAAACGGCGGTGCCGAGCGCGACGCCGACGACGTTCATACCGAAAAACACTACCGTAATGAAATTTATCGCGAGATTTACCAAGCCCGAAACGAAGAGGTAGACAAGCGGTTTTTTGGTTTCGCCTATCCCCCTTAAAATGCCGGCGCCGAAATTGTAGACGATAAGCCCCGGGGCGCCGAGAAAATAAATGGAAAGATAGGTCGCGGAAAGATCTATTACGTCCTCGGGCGAATTCATAAGTTTAAGCAAGGGTTTTGAAAAAAGGGCGCCGACGACAAGTATCGCCAAGCCGCTCACAAGAGAGATCGCCGCCGACGAATGGACGACTTTAAACTGTTTTTCGTCGTCTTTCGCGCCGAAGGCGTTAGCCATTACCACGCCCGAACCGATAGAAACGCCTATAAAAAAGTTCACGATAAGGTGTACGAGAGAACTCGTCGAACCTACCGCCGCCTGATACAGCGAACCGTTTTCCCCCGAAAACTGACCGACGATTATTATATCCGCGGTATTGAAAAATACTTGAAGCAACGTCGCCAGCGCCATCGGGATAACGAAAACGACGAGTTTAGGCAAAACCTTCCCGTTTGTAAAATCGATAGTTCCTTTTTGCATAGCCTTCTCCTTTTCATCGCTTTCCCCCGTCCTGCGAAAAGAGCAAGATAGCCGTTTCCCCTTCCTCGCTTTTCCCCGTCCCGCGAAAAGGTCAGTCTTTTTTTCTGAAACTGAAAAAATTATGTCCGAGATAGGAGATCACGGTACATATCGCCGTAACTATGACGGTGTATATCCAAACGACGGGAATAAAAGAACTCAATAACAGAGTGAGAAAATAATTGAAAGCGTACTGAACGGCGCTTATCAGAATGAATTTGAGAAATTCTTTTCCCGCTTTTCCGTCCGATTTAAAGGTGAAAAACTTATTCCAGATAAAACTGTGCAGCATTCCCACGACCTGCCCCGACAAAGTCGCGACGAGTTTTACGTTGAAAGGTATATCCGACCTGTCGAAAAGAGGATAGCCGAAGAGAAGATAGACGATAAAAGTTACGCCCGTTCCGACGGCGGTATTAAGACACCCCACGAAGAGAAATCTTACCCTCTTGTCTTCCGAGAGTTTTTTAATAAGTTTTTCCATAGAGAAAGTATACTCTTATGCGAAAAAAATGTCAACTTTTTAGTTTATCCGAAATAATAAAATTTTCGTCCGATCATCACATAAAAAGTTGCTTAAAAAAATCTTTTATGTTAAAATGTTAACTATGGAAGATCTGAAGATAATTTTCGCGCAAAATCTTATCGCCCTTCGTAAAAGAGATAAACTCACCCAAGCGGAACTCGCCGAGAAGATAAATTATTCGGACAAGGCGGTTTCCAAGTGGGAGCGGGGGGAATCCATACCCGACGTCGCCGTGCTTAAAAGCATAGGCGATCATTTCGGCGTTACGATAGATTTTCTCATAACCCAACGCAACGACAGCGAGGCGATAAAGGAACAGTCGGCTTACGCGAGATCGGTGAAGAAAAAGAACAAAGTCCTCATCTCGATAATCCCGACTATCGCGATCCTTCTCGTCGCGACGATAGCGTTCGTATGCGTATACCCCGTCGCTCCCGATTGGAAAACGGCTATATATTGTTTCGTCTTTCCCCTGCCGCTTTGCGCTATGCTCGAATTTATTTTCAGCGCGATATGGGGAAAGAAGGTGATTACTTTTATATTCGTATCGCTGTTTTTATGGCTTCTGATACTCGACGTGTTCTTTATAATCGGCTTTACGCTTCAATATTACCCTCTCATATTCATAGTCGGGCTTCCTACCGAAATTGTAGTCGCTATGAGTTTCGGAATAATAAAACTTAAAAAGTAAACTTGATAACGGGGAAAAAATGGATAAATCCGAAAATTATATTATTTCTATTTTTGAAGACATAAAAAAAGATATTTATCAAACCAGAAATAAGGTTATAGGAAACGCAAACAGATAACTTATCGCAATGTATTTCCGAATAGGAAAAATAATCGATGAAAATGCGAAATACGGCAATAACTTTATTGATAATTTGTCAAAAAAATTAAAGATGGAATTTCCCGAAGCGAACGGCTATTCCCCACGCAATTTATCAAGAATGCGTAAATTTTACGCGACTTACGGCGGAGAATGCTCAAATTTGCCGCCGGCGGTGGCAAATTTGCCTTGGACGCACAACTGCATTCTTATAGATAAAATTAAAGACAGGTCAAAACGCGTCTGGTATGCCGAAAAATGCCAATTAAACGGTTGGAGCAAAATAGTTCTCGATCATCAAATAGATTTGAATTTATACGAAAGACAAGCGGATCCTTCCAAAAAATTAAGCAATTATGAAAGCCTGTTACCATCCCCGCAAAGCGAACTATCCCAAGATATGATCAAAGATCCTTACATTTTTGAACTTACCGGAATGAAGGAGAAAATGATTGAAAAAGATATAGAAAACGCTTTGCTCGAACAAATAAAAACCGTATTGCTCGAACTCGGAAAGGGGTTCTCATTCGTGGGAAATCAATACCGTGTATCCACCCCAAACACCGATTATATCATAGACCTGCTTTTTTATCATCTCGAATTGCGTTCTTACGTTGTCGTCGAACTCAAAAATCAAGATTTTAAACCTGACTTTATCGGTCAATTACAGTTTTACGTTACCGCAGTCGACGAAACGCTGAAAAAACAATGGGATAATCCCACGATAGGATTATTGCTTTGTAAAGGTAAAGACAGATATTCCGTGGAATGGTCTTTAAAATCGACTACCGCCCCCATAGGCGTCGCTTCGTATGAGATCAGGAATTATCTTCCGACGGAAGAGGAACTCAACGAGTATCTGAAATAACGTCAGCGACCTTTTCCGCTCGCCGACACCGCATAAATCGCCCGCAAAACCATTTTTGCGGGTATTTTATATCCCCTTAAATTTCGTTTACAAGCATAAACCCGCTTATAAACAAAACCCGCTTATTTTTATCCTAAAATGCTGTCGAGGCGGTCGTTGTCGACAGTAATGCCTTTATAGTAGTCCGCGCCTCTTTTGTAATGCTCGAAATTATCAAAATTACGACTCCTGTCGCAATAGGTTTCGCGGTCGCCGCGATTATTAAGTAATTTATTTATTTTTTTATTTATTTTATTTATATTAAATACCATATATTCCATACTTACGGGACGGGAGCGACCCTCGGCGACATACGCGTCCCACCCCCGTGTCATACGCGACCCGCCCCTCGAGCCATTGGGGTCCTTTTTGCCGTCCATACTCTTAAAAAAATCGCCGAACTCCTTTTCGGTGGATTTTTCCTTTCGTATATACTCCATCGCCTTGTCGTAACCCTCTTTGACTAAACGGTCGGCGAATTTTTTCGCTCTTTTAAAGGCGCTTTCGTTCATCGCCGTTTCTTCGTCGTTTTCGTTTTGGGCGTTCTTACGGGCGGAAAGGACTTCGCGGTCTTTCCCGACGGGATTGGCTTCGGAACTATTTTTGGCGGAAACAACGGGGGCGGAAACCGTAGGTGCGGAACTTTAGCTCGCGGAAGCGGCTTTATCTTTTTCGGTTACCCTCTCCGCGACGCCGACGGGATATAATCTCCTCGTTATGATGCCGCAAAAATCGGCTTCCCTCGTAATGTTTATATAGCCGAGGACGGCGAGGCGGGAAACAGCCCTCTTTACCGTCCTGTCGGACATACCTATCTTGGCGGCGATATAGCGGTTGGTGGCAAAACAAAAACCCTCTGTATAAGAGAGTTCTAAAATGACGGCGTAGGCGTTTTTTTCGGAAGGTAAAAGTCGTCCGTCCGCCCGCGCGGCTGCGATCAAATCGAAATAGTTGGTCATAATTTTTCTCCTCGATACCATTGTACCACCGATTTTTTAAAAATCAAGGTTTTATGACGCTTTCGGGGCAAAAAAATTTTTTCAGACGACTATATCGTCGGCGACTTTTCTTTCTATCAACGTTTTTACGAGTTTTATTTCGTTGGTAACGAAGTTTATCCCGCGTTCGCAGGTAAACCAATCTTGCTTTCTCTCGCCTTCGGCGTCGCTTCCAACGCCGTAAACCTCGGAGTAGGAAGGCATTATCGCTTTCGCGAGCAAAACGCTTCTCAAAACGTGGGGAGAAGAAGTTACGACGGCGACTTTATAAGGCAGAAGATTTATCAACTCCCTTTGAATGAGCGCCGAAGAGTAAAAGAGATTTTCGGCGGTGTTTTCCGCCTCGTTTTCGAGGAGAATATCGCCGCTTAAAACGCCGAGGGAAAGGAGAATATCTCTCATCGCCTCGCATTCGGTAGTTACGCCGTTCCCGCCGGACGCTATGACGCCGCCGCTTACGACTATCTTTTTCACCCTTCCCTCTTTATAGAGTTCGAAGGCTTTTCCCGCCCTCGAAACGCAGTCTTTATACGAACTTCCGAGGACTACGGCGACGTCGAAAAATCGGGACATACCCCTTTTCCCGTAAATTATCTCCGTCTTTTTGTCGACGGGTAAATTTTCTATCTCCCCGTCAGTCAGCAGGGATAAATATCTTTTTTCCATAATAATCACGCGTCCAGAAATTCGGCGGGGTTTTCGGTAAGTATTTTGAGATAAACGCTTTCGGGAACTCCGTTTTCTTCCGCCATAAACTTTACGGCTTTCAGAATGTGCGAATAACCGTTGCCGCCGTAAGTTTTCCACATACTTTTAAGGCAAATATCGTTGCTGATAAGCAAGCGGTCGCCGTACCCCTCGTCGATGAGTTCTTTTAAAAGTTTTACCCTTTCGAGGTCGTAGGCAAACCTCTTTTTCTCGGAAAGGTAAAATTCTTTACCGAAATTGTCGAACTCGACGTAAACTCCCCTTTTCAAAAGTTTTTTGATATAGTCGGGGCGAAGAAGCACGTCGACGTGGTCTATACATATCTTATTCGGCTTAACGCCCTCGTTTTGCAAAATATCGGCGACCAAAAAACCGTTTTCGGTATACAAGTCGGTATGGACGTGAACGCCCAGCCCGCTTTCGGCTCCGACCACACCCGCGGCTTTCAACGCTTTCTTTTCGTCGCCGGACACAACGGCGCTCGTTCCTATCTCGCCTATCACGCCCGACTTTATATCCGTACCGCCGATACCGACGAAAATATCCTTTCTCATCTCGTCGGCGAGCGCGTCTACCGAAGCGTCTTTAACGTAAGGGAAATGGGCTTTATGATAATAATGCCCGCAACCGAGAATAATATTTACCCCCGTCTTTAAAGAGATCTCTCTCATCGCAAGGGGATCTCTTCCTATCTCGTCCAAGGTGCAATCCACCACCGTTCTTCCGCCCGACTTGTAAAAATCTTCGAGTTCGAACACCGCGTCGTCCACCCCCTCTAAAAGGGCGTTATCGAGTATGGCGTAGGGATCCGAAACTATTTCGCTTCTGTTTTTCACGTCGAAGGGGGAATAAAATATCGGGGGTTCGCCGCCCGAAATATCGACGCATTTTCTCATATCTATAAAAATATGTTCGTGCGCCGAAACTATTTTAAGATCTTCTCTTTTTATTTTTCCGTTTACCGTATTTATCATATCACACCTTTATTTCGACTATCTCCACCCCGCAGTTGAAGAGTTTGACGGCTATTTCGTCAGACGTAAAACTTTTTAAATTTGTTGAATTTATAAGCGATTTTGCGTGTTTTACCGAAACGGGGAAAGACAGTTTTTCTATCTTGAACCAATTATCGTCGTTGTATAGATACGCCCTGTATTTTTTGGGCGAAACTTTGTATATATAACTCCTTACGCCGTTTTTGGGAAGAGGTAGCGCGGGATATTCTTTTTTTACGATCTTTATTATTTCTTCAAAAAACCCGCGAGGTTCCCCCTTATAGCGTAGGGGCGCCGTCCATATCCCGTCGTGTTCTTCGTAAGGAGAAAGACCGGCTTCGCTTCCGCCCTCGAAAAGTATTTCGCCGTAATTTTTTGAAAGGTTATACATTCGGCAATAAAGCCCCGAGTCTTTTACCTTTAAGGTCAAGGACGGGGTTTTGCCGAGGAGTTCGTCCTCGTAGCCCATAGTTATTATTACGCCCTCGTATTCGGACAGTTTTTCGAGGTCTTTTTTCTTATAGTTTTTTAGGTTTGTAGCAAAGACGGGATTTTTGTCCCTGAACCCCTTTACCGCCGAAAGATCGCAGGCGACGGGGAATGACAAGCCGCAGTCGACCAGCCTTTTTCTCATCTCGTAGGACGACAGCCTGCGAGTCGATATATATTCTTTCACCTCTTTTTCGAGATCGTCGTTATAGAGGAACGCGACGCCTATAAAGCCTATTATCTTCTTCAAGTCGGATACTTTCTCATAGCCGCCGACGAAGTCCCAAAGACTTGCCTTTATCCCGTCGGAAAGGCAATAGTTCGCGCCGCCGCTCGACTTGACGAATTTGCCCTTGGAGAAAATAAAGTTGGAATTTCTCAACGATATTCCCCTCGCGAGTTGATTGGGGCTGTTCTCGATGATATTCCACTGTTCGAAAGTGTCCTTTATCGGGGTAAGGTTTATTATTTCAGCCTTCGGCATATCCGCTTTTAAAGAGGATAGGGAGAGATAGAAGTCGTGAAGGACGTTTTTCCTGAACTCCTCGTCGAACTCCACCCCGCCGCTTTCCTGCGGGGAAAAGGAAGTCATAGAGGCTCCCATATTCTCGAAAATATACCCGTCGGAACGTTCGGGGCAAAGCCTGCGGTTATTTACGCCGTATCTTAAATACCCCTCGAAGGGATCGCGCGTCCACACGCCGTTAAAGGTTACGATCTTACCCTCGAAAGCGTCGTAGACCTTATTTAAAAACTCACCGTAGAGTTCGGAGATAAATCTGCCGTATAAGTATCTGTGATTTTCGAAAATAAAGCGGTATCTCGCGAGGGTCTTTTCCTTGTCCGCGTCGCATTTCCCCGAAATTGACGGGGGAAGGGATATTTTATACTTTTTTATAAAACGCAAGACGAGATCGTCGGTATAATCGCCGACCTGCAACGTCTTTACGGGGAAAGGAAGCCCGTCGGCGAGATGAACGCCGTCGAAGCCGTAATCAAAAACCGCCTCTTTCATCTTCTTTACGAGGTAGTCGCCGTAAGAGGAGCCGTCGGGGAAATTCTTTATGGGGCTTACCGCGCCGAAATTGCCGAGTTTTACCGAAGTAAATTCGCGTATCTCAAGGTGTTTATCGCCGTACTTGCCCACTTTCAGTTTTCCGTTTTCGCGGTAGATAAAGGTACTGAACGTGGAAACGACGACTTTAACTCCCCTCTCTTTCAAGAGAGATACGAGTTTTTTGAGTTGGAAATTGGTCCATTTCTGCCTTTTTCTCTCCTCGTTATAGGGATGAGCGGCGTAAGAACAAAAACCGTCCTCGAAAACCCGCTCTTTATTTAAAGGTCTGTGGGAATTGAAAAATTCCGAACTGTACAAAAACAGCGAAACGCCCGTCATACCCTCTCCCGCCCTCGAAAGGAAAGAGCCTACGCCCATATCGGGCGAGGCGTTGTCAAATCCTATGAGTTCGGTCCAATACCATTTTTCCATACCGTTTTTTATACCTCTTATGCGAAAATATTTTAAAACCTGTCTTACGCCGCTAAACGAGCCAATTTAAATTATTTTCTTATACCTCTTTCGCGAAGATAATTCAAAACCAACGCCGGCCAATCGGTCTGCAAGACGTTGAAGCCCCTGTCGATGAGCCAGCCCCAGCCCGCGTCGAAACCTTCTTTTAGGGAAATATCGTCGTTTTTGCCGCCCGAAATAATGAGTTCGTCGTCGCAGGTTATGGGGTTAGCCCAAAGCATTCCGTATTTTCCCTTTAAGTAATTTATACTGTCAGTCGACACTATATCGTCGTCGGTATGAGCGAAAACGAGTTCGCAACCGATTATATTCAGATCGTATTTTTCGAGTTCCCCGATCTCTTTCGCCTTGCCCATAAGGGGCATAAACATTATGTCGGGAAAATCGTCGGCAACTCTTTTTAAAAGGTCGCCTTCGACGAAGGTCTTAAAAATAACCTGTTTTTCCATTCCGAATTTTCTGACCGTTTTTAAGGTCTTATCGAAATCTCTGTACCTTCTGTCGAGATTTATAAGGCAGTTCTTGCTCTTTAAAAATTCGAGCGCCTCTTCGAAAGGCTGAACGCCTTGATCTATCTTCATAAAATATCTGTTCGTAAACCGCAAGGCTCTTATTTCTTCCGCGGTCATATGATAGATATGTTTCGCGGTGAGAAAATGGAAGGGTTCGTAACCGTCGTGATAGCAAAACAGTTCGCCGTCGACGCTGTTTACGACGTCGGTTTCGACTATATCCGCGCCGTGAAGAAGGGCGTTGTTGAACGAACCTATCGTATTTTCGATAATATTGCCGCCGACCACTCCTCTGTGGCTTGCGATAAGAACTTTTTTCTCTTCGAGTTGTTTGGTGAAAAATTCAGCGTTATTCATAAAGCGATCATACCTCGATTTTTTAGTATTTATTTAACCTTATTTCAGGCTGTCGCAAATTTGGTTTGCGACAGCCCGAACAAGTTTAATTAATTATCATTCGACGAGTAAATTTCCGAAATAGAGTTTACCGTCCGATACTTTCCAATAGCCTTTGTTTTTAAGCGAATCTTTTGGGACGCTTGCAATATCACTGTAAAGACCTACGTTCGTCTGAGTATTGGGATTGCCCCCGAACAATGCGGAAGCCGTTTTAGATACGGCGAACACGTTCGTATACGCTCCGTTGTCGGTCGCAAAAGCCAAAGCGTAAGCGTTGGTTCCCGTAGCCGTATATTCGACGTCAACTACGACGTTTTTTACGGTGAATGCCGCATAGGGATTATTGATTATTCCACCTTGATTACCCGAGCCTTTGGTAATAGTTCCCTGAACGTAGACGTTTTCAATAGTTCCGTTAGAAGTATTGGAAATAAGTCCTCCGCCGTTAGCCGCTTTGGCGACGTTGGTATAGGCGATATTCATTATTTTACCGCTTCCGACAGTCGGAAACAAACCGTGAGTCGTTGCAACGTTATTTACAAAGTATCCTCTTCCGTCGATAGTTGCATTCCATGTCGCATCGATGTTATGAGTTGAAGTTCCGCCGTTATACGTTCCCGTAGCCAAATTCCAACCGCCGAGGTCGATGTTCGCCGAAAGGGCGTAAAGTTGACCTGCCGTATTGTTTTTGTAGTTTACGGCGAAAGCCTTATAGTCGTCTGCGGAAGAAATTATCTTATCGGCAACGTAGAAGTTGACGGTCAATCTCTTTCCGTCGGTATCGGTAATAGTTGCCAAAACATCTCCTCTCGTTAAGCCCGTGTTAGCCGTTCCGTCTACAACGAGAGTATTTCCGCTTACCGTATAGGTTACAGCCGTAGAGCCTACCTTAACGGAATTTACCTTGCTTGCGGTGAGGAGCGTACCTTCGAGATCTATAGAATTGTTAGTTTTCGAAAGGTCGACGTCTACCGAAGAGGTCAGACAGTGGCTGCCGAAATAGAGTTGGTTTCCGATGACCTTCCAATAACCGTTGCCGTTTAAGTCGGCGTAATTTATATCGGTAAGATCGCCCAATAACGATACGTTAGTGGTCTGCGAGGGCGAGCCGCCGAACAAAGCGGACGCGGTATCGGAGATCGCGAACACGTTGGTATAAATTCCGTTGTCGTTCTGATTGGTCAACGCGTAAGCGTCGCTTCCCGTCGCCGTATATTCCACGTCGACGACGACGTTTTTAACGACTGCGCTCGAGTACGGAACGGCGATAAGTCCGCCCTGCGCCGAACCCTTGGTTATAACGCCCTGAACGTATACGTTTTCGATAGTACCGTTCGAGGTATTGGAGATAAGCCCGCCGCCGTTTACAGCCTTATTGACGTTGGTATAGGCTATATTCTTGATCGTTCCCGTACTGAGGTTAGCGAATAATCCGTGAGTGGTCGCGACGTTGTTTACGAAATGTCCTCTTCCGTCGATAGTCGCGTACCAAGGATTGGCGTTGTTGTGCGTACTCGTATTGTTACTTGCGTCCTTTCCGTCGAAAACGCTCCAACCGCCGAGATCTATATCCGCCGAAAGGGCGTAAAGTTGACCTGCCGTATTGTTTTTGTAGTTTACGGCGAAAGACTTGTATTCGTCGGCGGAAGAAATTATCATATCGGCTATATAAGCAGACAAAATATCGAAAGTTCCGTCGTCATATCTCGCTATCGCATAGGCGGAGCCTCTCGAAGCGGTTGAGCCGACGTTCAAATTAAAGGAGCCGTTTTGGGGGGTTGCGCTATAATAAGTCGCCGAAGTTCCCACAGTCGGAAGCATAACGCTTTGAAGTTTGGTAGAATCGAGACCGAGCGACGCCGCCGAATAAGCCGTGTTTTTTGAAAGGTCGACGTCGACCGCCGAAACGGCGTCTTTAATCGGGTGTTCTCCGAAATAGAGAACTCCACTTTTTACCGTCCAATATCCCTGTCCGTTAAGTGCGCTCGCCTTGTCGGAAACGAGAGCCGAAACGGAAGTATAAAGTCCGTCGGTCGAAGAAGCGTAAGTATTCGTTATATCTTTGGATACGATATAGTTATCCCCACTTTTCTTCACGTTGCTTACGCCGTAACCCGAAGTTACCGAAAGCGGTCTCGATATAATTCCTACGTTTCTTTGAGCAGTTCCCGCTCCGCTTCCGTAAAGACCGCCCTGAGTGGAATAGGTAACCGAACCGATGACAAAACAATCAAGCATAGCGCCGCCGAGTTCGTTGACCATAAGTCCTCCGCCGTTTGGCGTTGCTTTTAAGGGAGAAACCAAACCGAGGTTTTTGAGCGTTCCCGTAACCGTCGTGAATAATCCGTGAACCGTCGCCGGAGCGTAAATTATATGTCCTCTGCCGTCGAAAGTCGCTCTCCAAGTATAGGAGATATTTTGATTAGCCTGCGTCGCGACGTTATAACCTTCGAGGTCGATATCCGCGTTCAGAACGTAGTATTCGCCCGGTTGATTGTCTTTATACGCGGCGGCGAAAGTCTTATATTCGTCGGCGGTGTCGACGACCATATCGTAAGCAGTCGCGGTAAAGAGATATACTTCGTCGGCAACTACCGTGAAATCGACAGCCGTGTTTCTCGCGATCGTCGAAACCGTAGAGGGTTTGACGAAAGAAAGTTCGCCGTCGTCGGTTTCGTCGCTTACCGTTATAGCGTTCGCTCCGACTTTAAGAGCCGAAACGTCGGAAGAGGTAAGTCCGCTTACTGCCGAAAGGTCGAGTTTGCCTTCTGAAAGGTCTACGACCTGCGTTCCGCCCGCTCTGTAAACCGCCTTAACCGAAATGTCGCGCGAAGGCATAGCGAGCGTATAAGAGTTCTGAACGCTTCCGTTTTCCTCTATTCCGTAAGCGGCGAGGTCTTGTTTATCCTCGACGGAGAAACCGACCGTAGTTCCCGCTCTCGCGAATTTAAGGTCGCCGTTTACCCCTTCGCTCGTCGAAATAGCGTAATAATCGTCCTCGCCTCTGAACTCTTCGAGAAGAGCGATTATATCCGCGTCCTCGTCCCCCTCGTATTCGAGGGCGCACTTGGCGACGTACGAGATATTTCTCGTGAGCGCTTTGGTATACCCTGTTTTACTTTCTTCGCCGTTTGAAATGGTAATATACCCTCTCGCCGTAAGGTCGGTCGCGTATTTCTCTTCGGGGATAGAAGATATTACCGCCCTGAATTCGTACAGCCCCGTTTCTTCGTAGTAATAAGGCTCTCCGATCTCAACGTCGGCTA
>JAFVCP010000136.1 GCA_017479185.1 Clostridia bacterium | reverse complement strand
TGAGCCGAAATCGCGTTATAGTGCGCGAGCAGTTTGTCTTGACAAAAAATCAATATAGTAGTATAATGGTACCGATATGAATAAAAGCAAAATGCCGAAAAGCGAATGTCCGGTGTGCGGAGAAAAATTTTACGAAAAAACAAAGAAATGCCCCAAATGCGGCTTTGAAGGCTATATGCCGATAAGTAAAGAAAGAAGTTTATTTATAAGAACTTTTATATTTATTTCTTTTTTTATCGTTGCGGGTATAGTACTCGTGATTTTAAAATCAAGATAAAAACCGTGTGAAATTTTTTTATTTTCGGTCAAAACGCTTGATATATAACGGAAGAAGTAATATAATTCAATAAATTATTTTACAGTAACAATTTTTACAGGTTGCCTTATGGACGATATTATTATAAAAGATGAAAACGTAATAAACAACTTTGACGGAACTATGGCTCCGGATGAAAAAGACCTTCCTATGGTCGCGTTGAGGGGAAAGGTTTTGCTTCCGAACGTCGCGACGACTTTCGACGTGGGTAGAGTAAAATCGTTAAGCGCGATAAACGTCGCGGTGGAATCTCCCGACTCGTTGGTGTTCGTTGCCGCGCAGGTCGATTCAAGGGTGGAAGACCCGACTTTCGACGACGTGTTTTCGACGGGCGTCATTTGCAGGATCAAACACGTTACCCGTATGCCGGGTGAAAATATAAGAGTGAGCGTCGAGGCGATAAAAGCCGCGACTATCGTCGCATTCGGCGAAGAAAAAAAGTATTTTTCGGTCATCGTAAAGGAGATCGAACCTGTTTTAGGCGACGAAACGGAAACCGAGGCTTATTTCAGATTTGTAAAAGGCGAACTTTCGGATTTCGTTTCGGGTTCGGGAGTAAAACTTCCGAAAGACGCTTTTAACGCAATCCTTTCTACCGACGACGCGGACGCTTTCGTCAACTCCGCCACCTACAATATGCCTTTCAGAGAAGGGGATAAACAAAAAATACTTGAAATAAATTCCGTGAAAGATAAACTATACGAGTTTTACAATCTTCTCGTCAACGAAAAGGAAATTGTAAAACTCGAAAAAGAAATAGGCGATAAAGTCAGGAAGAACGTCGAAAAAAGCCAAAAAGAATATTATTTGAGAGAACAACTCAGGGCTATCCACGACGAACTCGGCGACGACGAAAACGAAAAGGACGAACTCGAGAGGCGTATCAAAGAAAAGAAAATGCCGAAAGAGGTTGAAGACAAGGCTCTCAAAGAGTTGTCGAGAATGGATAAAATGAACCCTTCATCGCCCGATTATACCGTTTTAAACACCTATCTCGATTGGCTTTTGGATCTTCCGTTTGGCGAACAGACCAAAGACAGGGAAAGTCTTGTCGAGGCGGAGAAGATACTCGAAGAGGATCATTACGGGCTTGAAAAAGTCAAAAGTCGTATCGTGGAATACCTTGCGGTGTTGAAACTTACCGGTAAGGTGGGCGGATCTATTTTGTGCCTTTACGGACCCCCGGGAGTGGGAAAAACTTCTATCGCAAAGTCGGTCGCGAGGGCGCTTGACCGAAAATTCGTAAGAATGAGCCTTGGCGGAGTCAGGGATGAAGCCGAGATCAGAGGACACAGAAAGACTTATATAGGCGCGATGCCCGGCAGAATAATGTTCGCAATGAAAGAGGCGGGAAGCGTAAATCCCGTCATCCTTTTGGATGAAATAGATAAAATTTCAAGCGATTTAAGGGGAGATCCTGCGAGCGCCTTGCTCGAAGTACTCGATCCCGAACAAAATAGAACTTTCAGGGACAGATACCTTGAAATACCTTACGATCTTTCCAAAGTTTTATTTATTACTACGGCAAATTCGCTCGATACTATTCCCGCGCCTTTGCTTGACAGAATGGAAGTGATAAGTCTTGACGGGTATACGAGAAACGAAAAGTTCGAGATAGCGAAGAGATATCTCGTTCCCAAACAGATAGAAAAGAACGGGCTTGACGAAAAGAAAATATCTTTTAAAGATTCGTCGATTTATAAACTTATAGACGGCTTTACGAGAGAAGCGGGCGTCAGAAATCTCGAAAGAGAAGTCGCCGGAGTTTGCAGAAAGGCGGCGACCGTCTTCGCCGAGGGCAAGAGAAAGAGGAAACTCGAAGTGGACGATAAAGAAGTCAACGATCTTCTCGGCGCAGACAGATATTCCTATACGGACGAACTTCGTCCGAACGAGGTCGGAGCGTGTACCGGACTTGCCTGGACCGCCGTAGGGGGAACCACCTTGACCGTGGAAGTCGCGTTGACGAAGGGCAAAGGGAACGTTATTTTAACCGGTCATCTCGGCGACGTTATGCAAGAAAGCGCGAGAATAGCGTTGTCTTTCGTAAAAGTCAACGCCGAAAAGTTCGGGCTTAAAGATTTTAAATTCGACGAAATCGACGTACACGTTCACGTCCCCGAAGGGGCGACTCCGAAAGACGGACCGAGCGCGGGAGTAACCTTGACTACGGCTATGGTGTCGGCGTTCACGGGCAAAAAAGTCAGAGGGGACGTCGCTATGACGGGCGAAATAACGTTAAGAGGAAAGGTTTTGCCTATCGGCGGGCTTAAAGAAAAGAGCCTTGCGGCGTATAGGCTCGGAATAAGAACGGTCATCATTCCCGAAAAAAATCTCAAAGACCTTGAAGAGATCCCCGATCTTATTAAAAAAGAAATGAAGTTTATTCCCGCGTCGGAAGCGCAGACCGTGCTTGAAAACGCGTTGGTGGGGTAAAATATGAAGATCAAACAAGCGACGTTTATAACTTCCGCCGCCTCTCCGTCGCAATTTGTCAGGAGCGAAAAACCGATCATTGCGGTCGTGGGGAAATCAAACGTCGGCAAGAGTTCGTTTATAAACGCCGTTGCGGGACAAAATAAACTCGCAAGGACTTCGGATAGTCCGGGAAGGACAAAACTTATAAATTATTTTGATTTCGGCGCTTTTATACTTGCGGACTTGCCCGGTTACGGTTACGCCAAGGTTTCAAAGGCGGAGAAAGAGAAGTGGGGCAGGACTATGGACGCTTTTTTCGCAGACAAAAGCAACGTCGATTACGTCATATCTCTTCTCGATATACGCCACGAACCGACTAAAGACGACGTCCTTATGGTAAATTATCTTCACTTACAAGCATATTCGTATTTTTTCGTCGGAACTAAAGCAGATAAAATATCGCGAATGAATTTAAACGTAAGAAAGAAAGAAATTTGTAAGTTTTTAAAAGTTACCGAAGATAAACTCATTCCTTTTTCATCGGTAACCAAGTCGGGCAAAGACGAAGTTTTCGCTAAATTAGAGGAGATCGTTTTTGCGGTAAATGAAATAAAGGGCGTAAAAAGTTGATTTGAATATTTTAAAAAAATACTGCGAAAAGCGCAATACTTTTCGCAGTATTTTTTTTGTAAATATCAAAGAATTCTTGGAAATAGTCGTCGACCTGATCAAAGAACATATATCATTATTCAAAAACGCGGGTTTTGAAGTCGGAGTATGGATATGGACTTTTATGATCGTCGGGGATACGAAATACGAGCATATAACTTCGCCAAACGGCAAAATTTCGGCAAATCAGATATGTCCGTCTGACGAAAATTTCCGTAAATTCGCGGCGGAATACGTTAAGGATATAGCCAAACTTTCGCCCGACATAATAATGTTTCTAAAAGAAAGGCATATATAACCGATTTAAATTATTGTCAGGAAAAAACAAGGACGATCCCGCCCTTGTTTTTTATATAAAAGCCGTCTCAAATGTCCGACGGCTTTTATAATATATTGAGTAGATTGCAATTTTAATGCCTAAAATTTATATCTAATAATATAAAAAATAAGAAAAGTATTAACGTGGATAAAAAATCACAAAGTAAATATAGAGCAGTTTTAGTTAAAAAAATATCTTGTATGTTAAAATGCGTTTGTGTATAATTAAATTACAAATTTTTAACAGCAAAGGAGATTAAAAAATGAAAAGAACAATTAAAGCGTTATGCCTCATTTTGTCTGCGGTTATTATTGCCGCCGCGATAGCGGGATGCGGGCAGAAAGTCGACGATTTTGACAATACGAGTACATTGCTCGTAACCGTTTACGACGGTGGATACGGGACTTCCTGGGCGACGGAAGCGGCAAATAAATTCAATGCCCTACACACCAATTCAAAATATGAGATCAAGATAAACGCCGAAAAACTCGGAATGTCGGAAATGACTAAATACGTTGAATCGGGAATGAATATAAATCGCGGAGAATGCGCCTACCTGATCGGTATCGGAGATCCGTCGTACCTTATCAGAAACGGATTATTGTCCGATTTGAGCGACGTTCTTGAAATGAAGCCCGACGGCGACAACGTAACGGTAAAGGATAAGATACTCAATTTTTCGTCCTGGATCTCGGTAATGAGCGGTTCCGACGGAAAGGGTTGCTACGCACTTCCTTACGCAGACTCGACGATGGGATTTGTCTTTAATTACGATCAATTCGTTGATAGAGGCTATCTTGAATTTGCCGACCCCACGGATGCTTCGGTTTTATCAACTATTAAAGAGCAAGGAATAGAATACGAAGTAAAAGACGGTCGTATATATTTTAAATCGTATAGCGGGGACTATAAATTTTTCAATTACGAAGAGGGGGATGTTATTACCTCTTGCGGCAGAGATGGAATATACGGATCATACGACGACGGTCAACCCGACACTATCGAAGAATGGCAAAATATGATAGACACGATCTATTATGATAATGTAAATCCCTTTATTTTCAGCGGAACGTATTCGTATTCATACAGTATCTCCGCGTTCCAATCTATATTTGCCGATATTGCGGGGGCGGAAAATTTTGAAACCTTCTATTCGATGGACAGCAAAGGAAAAGAAGTTGAACTTTCAGACGGCAGAAAAGTCGTTATCACACCCGAAAACGGTTATGAAGTATATAAAATCAAAGGAATTTCGGAAGCCCTCTCGTTTTTATACGAGTATATGAACGTTGATACGAACAGGGAGAAGAATTATTTGCATCCCGCGGCGTACTTAGAGAGCGGATATTCGCATAAACAGGCGCAAAGTTCCTATTTATACGCTCAGGCGACGGGAGGAACTTCGACAAACCCCGAATCGGCGATCTTATACGACGGTAGTTGGTGGGAAAACGAAGCGTCGCCGCAATTTTCAACGCTTGCAAATTCCGGATATCCCGAATATTCTTTCGGTAATCAGGATTTCCGTCCTCTTCTTTATCCCAAATATTCCGCAAGCAGCAGTAAAAAATCGCTCTTTTCGACTTATGGAAACTGCGGAATGTTCGTGCCTGCGAAAATACACAACGACGCTACGGAAAATGCGGCGAGAATAAAGTGCGTTAAAGAGTTTTTAGCGTACGTTTTAAGTAACGATATTCTGAAGTCGTTTACTTTGGAAACCGGTAATATTCAGCCCTATAAATACGATATTCCCAAATCTGATTTTTCCAAAATGACGAAATACGCTTTATCGAATTGGGCTATGTATTCGGACACCGAGCATATCGAAATCGTAAGACCTCAGATTTATGAATTCGAAAAACCGCAAAAACTCGTTGAAAACAATTATTTAAATTATTACATTACGCTCGGCAGTTATAGCGGCAGCGGAGATTCGCAGTTTTTAAATATGATAAATTTATTACAGTCGGATTATCCTAACGGTTCTTTCATTCCCGTCGTTATCGACAGTATGTATGATTACGCTAAAAACAGTTGGGCAAAATACGGATTTTAATTATGGAACGTTCTAAAAAACAATTATTCTCCGATAAAAAGAGAAGCGATTATATATTCGTCTACGGAATAATTGCGTGGCCGTTTTTAGTTTGGTTGTTCTTCTTTCTGTTGACAAATATAGAGTCTATAGCGTTGGCGTTTGAAAAAATAGACGTTTATGGCAATACGACTTTTTACGCCGGCAATTTCAAAGACGCTTTCGACCTTATTTTCAGGACTAAAGACAGTCCTTTGATGACAGGCTTTGTCAACTCGCTGAAATATTGGTTTTGGACAAACGTGTTCTGTTTTCCTATAACTTTTACTTTTTCATATTTGATATGGAAGAAGATCTACGGGTTCCGAATAATGAGGTTAGTCATTATGGTCCCGCACGTTATTTCCGGATTCGTAATGACGATGATAATGAAGGTTTTCATCAACGGACCCTTGGTGAGCGTTTTTCAAGGCGTTGGATTAAACGTTGCGATGCCGTTGAGAAATCCCCAATATACGCTTGGAATATTGATATTTTATACCTGTTGGTCGAGTTTTGGGTTTTCTTGTTTAATGTACTCTAACGCGATGAAGGAAATAGACGAATCGATAGTCGAAAGTTATCATATAGACGGTGTTTCCGGAATGTGGTCAGAGATATGGCATATTTGCCTTCCCGGAACTTTTCAGACCATTTCTACTTTTATTATTACCGCGTCGGGATCGTTTCTGATGACGGGAGGCCCGCTTTTGGCGTTCTATATGTATAACGCTCCGACTTACGTTTATTCGGCAACGTATTATTTCACTTTGCAGATATATAACGTCGGAACCAATTATTCGGGCTATCCCGTGATAACCGCGGCGGGCTTTATGATCTCTTTCGTAACCATTCCCGTAGTCTATCTGACGAGATTTTTGCTGAACAAATATGGTCCGAGCGAGGAATAAATATGAGTATTTTTAATGCTGAAAGAAGTTATAAAACGGGCAAAAGAAGAAATAAGGTAAAAGACACTTCGACGGTAGGACAGTTGATAGCGAAGGTGGTCGCGGGTTCTGTTTTGGCGATATATTGCGTTACTCTGCTTATACCCGTTATTTGGTTGATATACTCCTCGTTCAAAACAGATATGGATTATATCAATAACATTTGGAGCCTTCCCAAGGTCTGGGTAGTGGACAATTATACCGACGTTTTGCAAAAACTAACGATAAAAAGAATAAAAGCGGACGGTATTTACGAGTTCGGTTTAGGCTCTATGTTATTTACGAGTTTTTACTACGCTTTACTCCCGGCGGCATTGGGCGCTTTTGCCAACGTCATTTTCGGATACGTTCTTGCGAAATTCCGTTTCCCCGGGAACAAGTTCATTTATAATCTCGGGATAATACTTATGATAACTCCGATATACGGAACGGGCGCAGCCGGGCTTAAAATCGCGAAGGCTTTGGGAACTTACGATAATATGCTTGCGAATATAATTTTGTCATATCGGGGTGGATTTTCAGGAATAAATTTTTTACTTGTATACGGGGCGTTTAAGACGATCCCCTGGAGTTACGCCGAAGCGGCTCAGGTAGACGGAGCGACTAATATGCAGATATTTATTCGCATAATGTTTCCGATGATCGCTCCGACGTATATCTGTCTTGTCGCAATGGGATTTTTATCGGGTTGGAACAGTTACGAACAATTCCTGCTGTTTTTCCCGAGTTATGCGAATCTGGCGTATGGGATATATTATTTTCAGGAATACGCGCAATATTATAACGCGACAGGAACGGAAGTTTTGGCGGGATTCGTCGTATGTATGATACCGTCGGTCATCGTGTACTTTTTTGCCGACCGTTTCGTTATGAGTAAATTTACGGTAGGCGGACTGAAAGGTTAAATTTTTTTCGGAGGAACAATTATGAGGAAAATGCAAAAAAACAGGATACTCATTTTATTATTATCTTTTGCGATGATCCTGTCCGCGGGGGTTTTTGCGTCGGGATTGGTCTCGGACGCGGCGACCTCTACGCAAACTACGCAAGAATACGCTTTGCAGTATGACAGATATAAATTAAAGGAAAGCAACGCGTTAGTAACGTATAACGGCGAGTCGGTCAGAACGGTAAACGGTTACGTTACTTTTAAAAATACGGGAACCTATAAAATCAAATATACTTCGGGCGAAGTTGAGGTAAACGTATATAGGGAGATACCCGATTGCGATTTGGTTTTAAGCGAAGAATTTTCCGACTTGGCGGTCGGAGTTCCGTACTTGTTTCCGACTGCTGTCATTACGGATTTCTTAGGTAACGGTATAAACGAATATTCTGTTTCCGTGATGAAAAGCGGCGAAGAGATATTCAAGGTCGAAAACGGGACGGACGCGGAGTTTACTTTCCCGACAGTCGGAGAATACGATATCGAATTCGAATATGATACGGTGTTCGGAGTAAAGGGAGTAAAAAAATACCCCGTAAACGTTACGGAGAAAAAGGTAATAAGCGTAGGTAATTACGACAAAAGATCATATTTGGTCGGGGATTCTGTTTCATTAAGCGAAATATACGGTTATTATAAAGGCGAGAAATACGACAGATCGATCAAAATAAACGGTAAAACGGTCGAGGATGAAACCTATTCTTTTTCAAACGCGGGCGTATACGCTTTCTCGGTAACTTCGAATATTGACGGGGAAGTTTTAAAATATACGTTTGACCTTAAAGTTTCTTATGATCCTTCCAAATCTTTCGTTACTAATGATTGCGTAGGGGTAACCGATAAGATAGTGAGTTTGCCTTACGAGGTCGCAAGAAGATCCCGTGCGTCGGAAGGCGTCGAGATAATAACCAAAAAATCGGATTCTTACGCCGTATTCGGCGGAGTCGTAGATCTCACGAAACTTACTTCAAGTCAAAACCTAATAGAGTTTCACGTTCTCAGCAACGACTATGCGAATATGGACTTTATAAACGTCAGACTTATAGATATTTACGATCCTGATAATTGGGTACTCGTAAGATGGCTCAACTGTCTTGACGGGGGAGGTACACCCAAAGAAAAAGGCAACCACTCCTACGTCTACGTTTCTACTTCGAGCGGAATAGATACCATAAGCAAAAAAGGAACTACCGTCGCAAACGATTTCGTAAATCATACCGCAACTTTTTATTATAAGTTAAGAGGTTGGACGGGAATGTTTAATTTGCAAATGGATTATTCGAATCTTCAATTATTCCATTACGCTTCGCTTTACGGAGCAAGTTCCCACAAGATGCTCGCCGACCTCGATGACGTTACCGACGTGGGAAACGACAAGGTATTTAAAGGTTTTACCGACGGAAAAGTCTACGTTCAACTTGAATTTTTGTCGGTAAGCGGAGATCGTTCCGGCGTAATAGTAACCCAAATGGCGGGGAAAAACATAGAAAAATATTTTGATGAAGCCGAGGAGTTCAATACGATAACCGTCGACGCGGATATCGATTACGTCAAAAACGGCTTGCCGGACGGCGTTGTAGGAATGAAATACTCGATCCCTTCCGCTTTGCAGAACAATATCGTTTCGCGGGCGCAAAGCGTTGACATAAAATTGTATTTCGGCGAAGAGGATATAACTTCCGAGATCGATGGCGATTTGTTTACGCCCGATAAAACGGGCGAATACGCCGTCGTATTTTCCTCGTCGGACGTTTTCGGTCGGGAAACCAAATACGAAATGCCTTTCTGCGTCGTTGAAGAGCATAGGGATATAATCGTCGAAAAGAGCGATGAGGAAATTCCCGAAGTAAATTCTTATTGGCAACCGCCCGAATTGATCCTTTCCGGCGGGCATGGTAAATTGTCGTCGACGACAAAGATATACGTTGACGGCGAAGAAGTAATACCTGATGAAGCGGGTCAAATATTCGTGAGCCGTCCGTGCGGCATAGAGGTAAAGACGTCGATAACCGATTATCTCGGTTTTACGGAAGAGTATTTACTTTTATACGAAGCGGAATACAGCGGGGTGTTTTTGGATATAAAGGGCGTTCCGGATTATCTGAAACAGGGACAGATAATAGACGTTCCCTCGTTTGCGGCGCGTAATTTCGATTATGACGTCGGTGAGAGCG
>JAFVCP010000135.1 GCA_017479185.1 Clostridia bacterium | reverse complement strand
TGACGTAAAACTGAGGCCATTGCGCTTTGACAGTTAGTTTTATACTACCCGTTTTACCGCCTATTTCTTTATAACAGTAATCAGTTGCCTCAAATCCCATCGCACCCGTTTTCGTCGAAACGTTATTCGCAGAGCCAAAATGGTCGAAGGCTTCAACTTCCTGTTCCGCAGGCAGATTGCGTATAGAAAAAGCGTATTCAATTAAATTTTCGTTTCCGAATTCGTCTGTAACTTTTACTCTGTAGACGTAATTTCCGTCCGCTTCGGGAGTAAATTTCCCGTCGGCAAACGCGACAGCGATCTCGCTGCCCGACGCCACTTTATATAGATTATCGGTTTTGTTAAGATTTTCGCTTATAGCGCTGTAATATCTCACGACGGGTAAAAGAAATTCTTCTCCGATCTCGTAAGAATTTACTGTGGAAAAATCTTCGTCTATTTCGACAGTCGGTTTGACTGCCATATTTACTTTGAGCGTTACCTTCCACTTGCCTACCGACTTATCACCGTCGTATGCGCTATAATAAATGGTATACCCGTCTATATCGAACACGTCGAAACGCCCGCCGAAAACCGCAACTTCCTGTCCTTTTGAGTCATTGACTACGGCTTCAGCCTCATATGTCGAACCGTTCGCCTCGACCGTTTTCGCAAGAATATAAACGTCGCCGTATTCTACTGTTTCTGACAAATCGTCAAACCTGACGCTTCCACCGCCACCGCTTCCGCCGCAACCCGCGAATAAGCACGTTACAAAAACAAATGACAATAAAACCAATAAAATCTTTTTCATCTTTTTTCTCCTTTTTATTCAGCATTTACGGCTGTTATTCATTTTTTTACTATGCGGAAATTATCGAAATAATATGTGCTTCCTTCGGGCAGTTTTCCTTCAAACTGAATGAAAAATCTATAATTATCGCCAAGTTCGGTCATGGTTTTCTCGGTTAACAGTTTAAGCGAAACCGAATACTCGGTCCAACAACCCGTGGGAATATAATTATCCTCGGCGTACCGATAACCTCTTCCTCCTGAAAAAGTATATCCTGTGGAAATTTTAGTTCTCTTTCCCGTGGCGTTATAAACGCTGTAAGCGAAATAGTATTCTTCAGCATTGTCTTTGTAACGGGAAAATCGGACTTCATTCATAAGTTTATCCGAAAAATATATTCTCGGCCAACCGACGCTGCCGTTTTCAAACGTCAATTTAAGCATTTTATTGCCTTCGGTGGGATTTATACCGTTTTCCGACGTAACGACTTTAGTCGTAGGTAATTTGAGTTTATCTTCCGACGTTTTCAGTATTACTCCTTCCTGATAAAGTTTTTCAAATCCGCATATCTCGTTCGGATCGAGAACGATTATATTTTTTTCTTTATACGTCTCTTTGCTCTTTACCAGAACGACATCGTCGATATAACATACAGGACAATCCGAAAATTGATAGTTTCCTAATTCCAGAGCGTAATTTTTGAACGAAAGGCGCATTCCGCTACAATCATTAAGGTCGTAAAGCAGGCTTAAAAGGTCATGATCTATTGAGTATACGACTTCGTTCCACCCGTGTTTCAGGTCATAAGTTACGGTATCGGTCGTGTCATTCGAGAAAAATTCCAGATTCACGTAAACGGGAATGGTAAAATCCATCGCGTTATAGACATTAAACTTGACTTTTTCATACTCTCGCAAGTCTTTATACATAAATCCCGAATAGTTGGAAAAGAAAGGTATAAATACCTGCGGTCCGGTATATGCGTCGTGTCCCAAAAGCAACAGTTTCGCTGACTTTTTTCCGCTCGTAACGTATCTTTCGTCGCTGTTTTCTTCTATTTTTCCGAAATATTTGTTTATTTGCAAATTCATAAAATCGGGATTATAGTTTTCGAAGTCTTTTAATTTTATTTCGGAAGTTTCGGTTGGTGCGACCGGTTTGGTTTTTTCGCCGTCCGAACTGTCCAAATTGCAAGCCGAAAACCCGACGAGTGCTATCACCGTCGCCATTATGCAACGGGTAAATCTTTTTATCTTCATAATTTTCTCCTTTAACCCAAGACCGCAACGGTCATATCGTATATTTCGACGGAACGCGCGCCGTCGCCCTTTTCGCCGATATAAACGTGTATCTTCTTTATCTTACCCGAATTCCATGAGAGTGAATGTATGTTTTTAACGTTTATGCTGTCTATTGCGCCCGTGAAATAGCCGGAGGCAACTTCGTAATAAGATGACATTACCTCATACTCAAAACAAACGCTGTACTTAACGCCCGATGCGCCTTTTGCTCTTATTGTGAGCCAATCGGTACGCTCGTTGATTGTCGAAACGTAATTTCCGCTCATTGTGAATCTTTGAGTTTTGTTTGCTTCGGAAGAATTGAAAGAAATTATTAACTTTTCGCCCTGAACGCTCGTGTTGCCGTAAAATACTTCTACGCCGACGGATATCGCTTGAGCCGAAGTCGTAATAGCCTTACCGCCTAAGGGAAGAGATATAGTTTTATTTCCGTTTTTATTAGAAACGGTTAAATCAAGAGTCCCGGAGTCAAGTTTGGAAACGGTTATCTTATAAACTTTGACCGCGTTCTCTCCCGTGCCATATTGCGCCGACGGAGTGTAAGTCTGATTTTTACCGTTTTTAAG
>JAFVCP010000134.1 GCA_017479185.1 Clostridia bacterium | reverse complement strand
ATTTATCAACGTTTTAAATAAATCTTTTTCCTGCTTTCGGCGGCGTTTTTGTGTTTCGGGACAAAACCGCGTCAAAATAATACCCTTTTAAGACAACGCAGTGCATTGACGTTTGTCGGTTTTATTGCTATAATAATTTTCGGAAAATAGTTAAAGGGATTTACGCTAAGAGAAAAATGAGAAAATTAGGGATAATAGCAAATTGTATAGCCGGCGAGGCCGAAAAAGAAACGCTGAAACGAATAAAAGATCGCGGGTTCGAATGTTTTTTTTCGTCGGAGAAAGAGTTTGGCGAAAAATACGTCGGGGAACTTAAAAACGAGTCCGAAAAACTCGGACTCGATTACGAATTTATTCACGGACCTTTCGTCGGTATAAACGAAATGTGGACGAGCGAAGAAGAGCCGGAAATTCATCGTTCCTTCATAAAGGCGATAGATTCCGCGGGCGCGAACGGGATAAAAACGCTTATCGCTCACGTTTCGAGTTCGTTTACGCCGCCCGACATAAGCGACAAAGGGGTCGCTCGATTCGACGCCTGGGTAGAAAGGGCGGAAAAGAGGGGAGTCGTAATTGCTTTTGAAAATTTACGCAAACTCGGAAATCTCGCATATCTTATGGACAGATACGAAGGAAATCCCTTCGTAAAATTCTGTTACGATTGCGGACACGAACATTGTTATACGGTCAGCGTTCCCTTTATTCCCATTTACGGCGACAGACTTATTTGTACTCACTTGCACGATAATTTCGGGCAGGACAAGTCGGCTCCCGACGGGGGAGATAAACACCTTCTTCCTTTCGACGGAAACGTTGATTACGCCGCGATGATGAAGAGTTTAGACAAAGTCGGTTATAAAGGTTCTTTGATGCTTGAAGTTTTCAGCGGTTATTATCCGACTATGACGCCCGACGATTTTCTTACAACCGCCTATGAGAGAGTGAAAAAAATTTCCAGATTGGGTTAAAAAATAAAAAAGGGGGCGAATACGCCCCTTTTAAAATATCTTTTTTTATTTCGCGTCGGGTTTTTCTGCGATAAGATCGACGAATTTAAAATTAAGACAATCCACCAATCCTTTGTCGGTAAGCCGTATTTCCGGAATGCACGCGAGGGAAAGGACGGACATCGTCATAAAGCAAGCGGAAAAATCAACCTTTTTACTGTTTTATAAGCGGGATATGATCTCGGGGATCTTCGAAACGGTATCTCCCGCCGTCATACTTATCGCGTTGGTTTCTTTTTGGGCTGCTTCGCCCGCTTTTCCGTTTATAAACGCGGAAACCGTCGTCGCCGTAAAATTATCTTCTACAAAAGCGCAGGTCGCGGAAAGAATTCCGGAGAGAACGTCTCCGCTTCCCGCGGTCGCCATTCCGGGACAGCCGACTTCTACTAAATTCGTCCTTTTTCCGTCGGTAATTATAGTCGTCGGACCTTTTAAAAGCAGAATGGAGCGTGTTTCTTCGGCGTACTTTTCCGCGAGGGTAATTTGATCGCGCAAAACTTCCGAAACCTCGCATTTTAAAAGTCTTGCAAATTCCTTAACGTGCGGAGTTAATATCAAAGAGGCTTTCGTCGCCCTTATTTCGTCTTTTGATAACGAGGACAGAATATTAAGCCCGTCCGCGTCTATAACGAGCGTCCCTTCGAACGTCGAGAGGAGATATTCGAGTATTTTCGTCGTTTCCGAAGAAACGCCAACCCCCATACCGAAGGCGATCGTCTTAACGTTTTTGCATAAATCGTCAAGTTCTTTT
>JAFVCP010000008.1 GCA_017479185.1 Clostridia bacterium | reverse complement strand
TTTTACGGTTACGATAAAAAACTTCTTCACGGATACGACGTCTTTTACGTCAAGGGCAAACACCAACTGTTTATCCTCAATCTCAACGTCAAAAACGCTTATCTCATTATCGAAGTTCATCGTAAAACCGGCGCTATAAGTTTTTTATCGGATATTGACGGCAAAGAAATGAAGGAAGGCGAAACTTTCGTCGTCGCGGAATATGCTTATTCGCCCGAAATAGAAGATTATAGACTTTTCGACGAGTTTTTCCCGAAAAAGAAAGTCGATAAAATTTTCGGCTATACCTCTTGGTATAACTATTATCAAAACGTAAACGAAAGCATTTTGCTTCGCGATCTCGACGCTTTGGACGACCGCTTCAATCTCTTTCAGATAGACGACGGCTACGAAACTTTCGTCGGCGATTGGCTCGACGTCGATAAGAATAAATTTCCCAACGGACTTAAACCAATCGTTGACAAAATACACGAGCGTGGATTTAAGGCGGGAATATGGCTTGCTCCTTTCGTTGCGGAAGAAGAAAGCAAACTCTTTAAAGAAAACAAGAGTTGGTTCAAAAAATTCCCCGACGGCGAATACGTCAAGTGCGGTTCGAATTGGAGCGGATTTTACGCTCTCGACCTTGAAAACGATGAAGTAAGAAAATATATCCGCAAATGTCTTGAAACGTATTCGGATATGGGCTTCGATTTCTTTAAACTCGACTTCCTATACGGAGCAAATCTTCCTCCTTACGAAGGAAAGACGAGAAGTCAGGTTGCGGAAGAAGCATACGCCTTTTTGCGCGAAGTTTTAAAAGACAAATTGATTCTCGGCTGCGGAGCGACTTTATTCAACGGGGCTAACAAGTTCGATTATATGAGAATAGGTCCCGACGTTTCACTCAAATTCGACGACGTATGGTATATGCGTTTTATGCACAGAGAAAGAATTTCGACGAAAGTTACCCTTCAAAACACCATATACAGAAGTTTTATGAACGGAAGATTATTCGGAAACGATCCCGACGTCTTCTTGCTCCGCGACGATAATATCGACCTTTCAAACACGCAAAAGCTATCTCTTATAACCCTCAACGCGCTGTTCGGAAGCGTAATGATGACTTCCGACAATATCGCGGACTACGACGAAAAAAAGAGGGATATTTTAAGCGGAGCGCTCGACCTTTTCCACAATGCGAAAGTAGAAAGTTTCGCTCGCTGTAACGACAAAATAACCGTAAATTATTCTATAAACGGAAAACACGAAAAAATTATATACGATACCGAAAGGGGGATATTATTATGACGGATAAAAGTTCGGTCATCTTCGGAAACGAGATCGATCGCAAGACCTTGAAACAAGCGGAAAAAGCAAAAGCCAAATATATAAAAAAGTACGGCGATGACTCTTCCGAAGACTATAAAATTTCCTTTAAACCCATCGATACGCTCTCCTTTTTAGGGGCGGAAAACGTGGTTTTCGGAGAAGAAAATCAGAAGTTCGACGAAAACGCTTTGATCGTCGGAAATATCAGAATGGGGTTCGGACATTACAGGATATCGATAGCGATGGCTTCCTGCGCGAAAGCGCTCGGATTTAAACCCTATTGGCTCGACCTCGCGTCTTTCGACGCTACGGGTTCCAAAATGATAAGAGAGCAAAACGATATGTATTCGCTCGCTTCGAGAATATCCCAAAAATCCAAACTTTTCAACAAGGTCGTATGGGAGCCTTTAAACAGCGAAGGATTCAAAAAGATCACTTACAACGCTAAAGATCAAAAAAACAGCGAATTACTCGTTCCGATATTCAAAAATATCGATAAAAATATTCCGTATATTGCAACTCACGTCTGGCCGAGCCAAGCCGCCGTCCACGCCGGAATGACAAAAGTAGTAAACGCCATACCCGATAATTGGCCTATGGGCTTACATTTGTCCGAAGGAGCGACGCACGCCGTTCAGACGCCGTTCGCATATCTCGGTTATAAAACGCTCAACGGATTTGCAAAAACCCCTCTTAACGGCATTCCCGAATCTCAACTGAAAATGGTGGGAAGATTTATCGATCACGAACTTCTCGTCGATCTCGAAGGGGATAACGCGAGAAGAAAGGCGAGAATAGCCGAAAACAAGCCTCTTCGTATATTGATGACGGTAGGCGGCGCCGGAGCGGGATTTAATATGTTCGTCGCGATGGTAAAACACCTTCTTCCCTACGTTAAGGAGAAAAAAGTCGCTTTATTTATCAATTTCGGCGATCATAAAACCGTTTACGACAAACTCGTAAAAGAGGTAGGCGAAATCGAATGTACGAAATATTTCAACCAATACGACTCACTTAAAGAACTTGTAGGCAAAATAAAAGAAGGGGACGCGGAAGGAATTTACGCGATATACAACGAAAATATTTTCGAAGCGGTTTATTCGACCAACCTGCTTATGCCCGTAACCGATCTTCTCGTAACCAAGCCGAGCGAACTCGCATACTACCCCATTCCGAAAGTATTTATGAAGCATATCGGCGGACACGAGGTCTACGGCGCTATAAACGGACGGGAAATAGGAGATTCGACCGACGAATATCCTACGGAAAGATCCATAAACGCGGCGTTTGACAAACTTCTTTCGGACAAAGAGATAATCCCTCATCTTTGCGACAGGATCGACGAACTCAAAAAACAAGGTTATTACGACGGGGCTTACGAATGCGTTCGACTTGCAACCCGGAAACAATAAAATAATAAAAACGAATAGGCGACCGAATTTTCGGTCGCCTAAACTTTATTCTTTCAATAAAGAATTTATATTTTTATACCGAGCCAATAATAACCCGAATATTCCGATTTTAAATAATTTGCCATAGTTTCGCCGTCGGGAGTAAGGTTTTCGGGATTCATATAAGTTTCGCCGTCCTCGCTGTATTTCCATTTCAACCCTTCGTATTCGACGGAGTCGAGAAGGTCGCAATCTTTAAACGCCAACATTCCGATCTTTGTTAAGTTTTTACCGAACTTGACCGACAGCAGATTTAAGCAACCTTTAAACGCTTCGTCGCCGATACTTTCGATCTCGTCGGCAAGCGTACACGAAATGATTTTGCGATCGTTCTCAAACGCTTTCGCGGAAATTCCGGTTACTGTATACCCGCCGATCGCGGAAGGAATGACGATCTCTGTAAGTTTTTGATTTTTTAATCCCGTAATTATCGCTTTTCCGTCTTTTACTTCGTAATAGAAGTCGTCGTTTTCTACCGCGACGTAATCGGTTTGATCTCTCATTTCTTCTATATTACAGAATTTACAGCGATACAGCGTATAGCCTTGGGAGTCGGGCGTCGGTTGAACGGTCGAAACGACCTCGAATTCGTGATCGGTCTTTTCCACGCTTCTTATTTCGGTATGTCCGGCATCTCTCGAACACGTCCTTTCTTCGACCCCTTCCTCTTGGCAAGTCGGCGATTTTATAACCATCCACTCCCCGAAGTCGTGTCCGAGCGGTTCGGTAATATCGGAGTCGAAATGGTCGCCGCATATTTCGCAGGTATATCTCGTATATCCATTTTCCTCGCAAGTCGGTTCGATAATCACGGCAGTATAATTATGTTCGTGATCGTTTGCGGGATCGTGATCGTTTGCGGGTTCGCGGCTCTCATAATCTCCGCAAACCGAACAATATCTTCTCTCTTCGGTTTTCCCCGTTTCCGCGTCGGTATAGACAGCCCACTCTCCGTAATTATGTCCGAGCGGTTGGGTAAAATTGTAATCGTGATATTCTCCGCATATTTCGCAGGTATATCTCGTATATCCGCTTTCTTCACAAGTCGGCGCGATAACTACGGAAGTATAAATATGTTCGTGTTGATTTTCGGGCTTACGAATTTCGTAATGACCGCAAACAGAACAATATCTCCCCTCTACGCTTTCCCCCGTTTCCGAGTTAGTATAAACCGACCACTCTCCATAAACGTGTCCGGAGGCGGGAATAAAATCTTCTTTCACCTCTTTACCGCAATTAACGCACTTATATAGGGTATAACCCTCTTCCACGCACGTCGGAAGGACTTCTTCCGTCGTAAAGTCGTGTCCCGTTGCGGGTGTTCTTCTCAAAACATAACTATCTCCGCAAACAGAACATTCGTATAAAACGACGCCCTCTTCTTCGCAAGTCGGTTGGCTCGTATGTTCCTCATAACTATGACCCGAAGGAGAAAGAAAATCGTCTTTATAACTAAATTCGCATCTCGAACAAGAATACAGAGTATACCCCGCGTCAACGCAGGTCGGCGGTATTATTTCACTTTCAAAAATATGCCCGAGTCTGGGAACGCTTCTGATCTCAAAATGACTTTCGTCGTTTTGACAAAATCTACATTCTTCACCGTCCTCTTCGCAGGTCGCCGATCTTACCGTTTTCCACTCCGAATAATCGTGTCCCAAAGCGGAAACGGGATTGCCTTTATAACTATACCCGCAAACCGAGCAAGTGTAAGTCGTATACCCCGCCGACTCGCAGGAAGGAGAGGTTACGCTTGCGACGAAATTATGCGAAAGCCTATCTATAATACGTTTTTCAATATGCGTTTGGTCGTTTTTGCAAATTCTTTGTTCTTCGCCGTCGTCAAAGCAAGTCGCTTCTTTTACGACTTCCCATCCAGAATAATCGTGTTCCAAAGCGGAAACAATATCGCTTTTATAACTATACCCGCAAACCGAGCAAGTATAAGTCGTATATCCCGCCGACTCGCAGGAAGGAGAAGTTACGTTTGCGACGAAATTATGCGAAAGCCTATCTATAATACGTTTTTCAATATGCGTTTGGTCGTTTTTGCAAATTCTTTGTTCTTCGCCGTCGTCAAAGCAGGTCGCTTCTTTTACGATCTCCCACTCTCCGAAATCGTGTCCGAGAGCGGAAACAAATTCGTCCTTGTACTCTTCCCCGCAATCGCAAACGTATAAAGAATACCCGCAATCTCCGCAAGTAGGAGCAACTACCGTTTTGACGAAAACGTGTTCGTGGGTTTTATCCGGCTCGGGAGAGTCGCCGTTTTCCTGTTTTTCTTCCGACGAAGCGCCTTCCCGATCTTCGCTTGGGCTACCGCTTTTATCTTCGCTTACGTTATCGATTTTATTCTCGCCTTCTCTGTCGCTTTTATCTTCATTCGGCTTATGTTCGCTTTCTTTTATTTCAAGCCTTTCAAGATATTCCGACAATCCGGCGACGGACTTGGCGATCTCGTTCGATCCGATCAAAGAAAAAGCCAAACCGACGGCGGAGATAGTGCAAGTAAACGATACCAATATGATCATAATTCTGTTTTTCATTAGTGTAAACCTTTAAAGCGGGCGGCCGCATTCCGCGACCGCCCGCCAATTTATTAAATATCTTATTTTACTTTAACCCTGTTGGTAAATGCCGATACGAGTTGGAACACACCGTATAACACGATTATTATTCCGAAAATAAGCGACGAAACGTTTCTGAAACTCTCGAAAGACACAAGGCAAATACCGAGAGCAAGAGCGGCAAGCCCGATGATCACGCCGAGGATAAAAGATGGAAATCCTTCTTTACGGAAAAGTCCTAACAACGCGTCCACAACGAAAAGCGCGCCCATTGCGATTAAAACCCAAGGAATAAAATTGATAAGGAGATTTACAGGTTGCGCTTGTATAAAATAAATTCCGAGCGCGATCAAAAGAGCGCTCCATATTCCCGCCCCGTTTATAAGCGATTGATTGTTTACGATGAACAACGCTATGTTCAAGCATCCCGCAATTATCAACACGATCCCCATAAGAGTATTGATAGTATCGGTCGCATTGTTGAAAGAAATGCAGAACGACGCTCCGATAGCAATAGTTACGACTGCGGTTATCACGTTCATGACGGTTACCGCCCTACCTAATCTTTTAGACATATTAACTCCTTTACGCGACGACTAAAATTCGCCGCGATCTATATCTTTTCTTATTATACTATAAATATTTTAAATTGTCAAATTTTCGGTATAACTTTTCTTTTAAATGCCAACAATCGCAAATATGAAAAGGAGCGAGTCAGAATATGGAAAATTACGATAAAAAAATAGCGGTAATAGGCGGAGGCGTCGCCGGACTTTCGGCAGGCATACACTCCCTTTTAAACGGTTACGACGTAAGTATTTATGAAAGTCATTCTCGGGTAGGCGGAAACCTTACCGCCTGGAATAAAAAAGGGTGCGTTATCGACAACTGCATCCATTGGCTTACGGGAACCAACCCAAATTCGGAAGAATACGCAAAATGGACGGAGATAGGCGCTTTCGACGGTATAGAATTTCACCGACCCGAAAGCCTGTTCACCTTTTCGTCGGGAAACAAAAAATTATCTCTTAAAAGGAGTTCCGACGAATTTTTCGAAGATATGTTAAAAATTTCTCCCGACGACGAAAAGCGAATACTCTCTTTAAAACGAGGAGTAGAAGCGGCGAAGCGTATTTTCGGCATAGGCGGGAAAGACGGAGATCAAAGATCAACGGGCGTAAAACGACTTTTCGATTATTTAAAATTCGGAAGTTATCATCTTATTTCCATCGGAAGTCTGGGGAAAAAATTCAAAGATCCCTTTTTGAAAAAATTTATTTGCGGTTTTATAGGCGAAAGTTTTTCGGCGTTGGCGCTCGTTTCGGTTTACGCGACTTTTACGGGAGGCAACGGCGATATCCCCAAGGGCGGCTCGAACGCTCTTTGCGAAGCGATAAAAAGAAAATATATATCCTTGGGCGGAAAAATATATACGGGTAAAAAATTGATAAAAGCGGAAAACGAAGGCGAAAACAAGGTAGCGCTTTATTTTGAAAGCGGAGAAAAGATCACGAGCGATTTCGCCGTTATTACAGCCGATCCCCTTTCGATATACCGAAAAATAATATCCTCTCCTATGCCGAGATCTTTACAAAAAACCTATGATAATCGATCTATACGCCGATTTTCCGCAATTCAAGCCGCGATAAAGACGGAAGGCGCGGTCCCCTTTAAAGGCGATCTCATTTTGGAAGCGGACGAAGTGTTAAAAAAAGAATTCGGCTGTTTCAACGTCCTTTTCAGGGAATTTTCAAATCAAGAAAATTTCGCGCCCGAAAACGCGAACGTGATCGTCGTCGAATGTTTTATTCCCACCGAAAGGGCAAAAAATATTATCGCGCTGAAAGAAAATCCCCGTCTTTACGAGATCTATAAAAAGCGTTTTTTCTCTACCGTAAAAAATCTTTTTGAAAGCAACGTTTCCCCGTTAAACGGAGAAATGATAGATTGTTGGACGAGCGCGACTTACAACCGTTTTACCCAATCCGTAAACGGGGAATTTATGAGTTATATACTTCCGCCAAGATTTATTCCGCCGAACGTACCGATGACTGCGAGCGGCTATAAAAGGATCGTGATCGCTTCGCAGGGACTTAAACCGATAGGCGGTCTGCCGACGGCGTTGAATTCGGGAAAAGCCGCCGCGGAAAAAATAATGAAAATAGACGGGCTTAAAAAGCCGTTCGGTCTGCCTTTTAAGGTAAAAACGGTCAAAATATGACTTTTTTATTGACTTACACCAAAAGGTTTGATATACTTTAACTATATAATCGGAGAAATTACTATGGGAAAAGAGATCAACATAAGAAAAGAGATCGCAACGCGAAAATTTAAGCAGACCAACAGATTTTTTTATTGGATTTACCGAACGATAATGAAATTCGTCGGCAAAAAATACCACGCGCATTATGAAATAGTCGACGACGTAAACGATTGTAAAGGTCCGTGTTTCGTTATTTTCAATCATCTATCGAGAATAGATCATATGTACGTCAACGAAATAACCTATCCTAAACGCGTAAATATGCTCGCCGGCTATAACGAGTTTTACAGATCGCACCTGCATTGGGTGTTTAAAATGAACAACGTTTTACCAAAGAAACAATATATAAACGATATCGTCAGCACGAAAGCGATACTTTCGATAATAAAACAGGGCGGAAGCGTTACATTCGCTCCCGAAGGTCTTGCGACGAACGACGGAATGAACAAACCGATAGTGCCGCATACCGGCAACCTGTTAAAAAAAATAGGGATTCCCGTTTATTTCGTCGAACTTCGGGGACAATATCTTCAAAACACCAAACATTGCCTTGACGAAAGATACGGCGAAACTTACGCGAAAATTTCATTGTTATTTTCTCCCGAAGATCTTAAATCGCTCTCCGGCGACGAGATAGACGCGAAAATAAACCAAGCCTTCCGCCACGACGAATACGAATGGCAAAAGCAAAAGCATATTAAATGGACTACTAACGGCAGAATGTGCCACCGTCTTGAAGATATTCTCTATAAATGCCCCAAATGCGGCTCCGAATTTTCAATGGAAGGGGTTGCCGACCAAATAAAATGTAAGGTTTGCGGAAACGGAGCGACGGTAGACGAATATTACGATTTCCACAAATTAAACGACGATTGCGTGATCTTCGAAACCCCCTCGAAATGGGTAAACGAAGAAAGGATCTCCATTATAAAGGAGATCCGCAAAGACGCCGAATACTCTTTTACCGAAAACGTCGAGATCGGCGTACTTCCCAACGATCACTATTTAAAAGACTATAAAACATCTGAAAAGGTTGCGAAGGGGGTTCTTACCGTAAATCACGAAGGAATGAATTTCAAAGGCGAAAACACCTCTTTGTACGACTTTAACCTTTCATACGAAGAACTATATACGGTAATAACCGAACTCGATTCGTCGTATTTCAACGTTTACGTAAACGGCGAATATTACGATATTTTCCCCGAGCGGAAGTCTACGATAAAAATATCGATGCTCGTTGAAGAAATGCACCGACTCCACGTCAATAAATATAAGAACTTCCCCTGGAACGATTATATGTATGAAAATTTATAATTGGAGATAGATAAAATGTATTTAATTCCTATATTTATTGTCGCAATAATAATTTTATTAATAATATATATAGTAGTTTCCAACTCTTCCGCTAAAAACCAATACGGAAGTGAAAAATCACATTATATAGATACACATAGGAAATACGGCGCCGAATTAAAAGGACAAATCGGAGAAGAATATGTTATTTCGATAATAAACAACTTTAAATATCCAAATGAATATCTTTTAAACGACCTTATTATCCCATCTTTAACCGATAAGACCAGCCAAATAGATCATCTCTTTATAAATAAAAACGGAATATGGGTAATTGAAACAAAAAACTACTCTGGTAGAATTTACGGAATGCACGACAGCGCAAATTGGACTGAGGTGGTTGAACATAATATAATCAGATACAGACGTGGCATACCTCGCGTTATCGGTAAAAGACATAGAAAATATTCTTTTAGAAATCCCATTAAGCAAAATGCAACGCACATATATAACCTGAAAAAGACCTTTGATCTCAAGGGCGTTGATGTCAAAGGTTTGGTCGTATTTAGCGATGCAGATATTTCAGGGGTTTCGGCTCAAAATGTATGCAATTTGAATCAGATGATGAATTATTTACATAATACCGACGAAGGCAAACTAAGCGAAAAACAAGTGAAAGATTTTTTTGATAAATTTTCAAGTTATAAACAAAATAATGATATAAGTTTAAATACTCACATAGAAAATATACATAAAATACAATCTGAAATAGCCTCGGGGATCTGTCCAAGATGCGGAAATCAGTTAAGAAAAATAAACGGTAAATACGGCGATTTTTTAGGATGCACTGCATATCCCAAATGCAAATTCAAAAAGAAAATTGATTAACTATTATATGGAGAGGAACGGAAAATCCGTTCCTCTCCCTGTTTATTGCGTGATTGTAACGTTCTTGCAACCTTTTAATAATAGATATTCCTTTATTTCTTGCATTTCCGATCGATTCGTCGCCCATTCTCTTTTGCCAGCGTAAACGAAGCCGAGATTTTTATATTTGCTTTCGGAAAAATGATGATATGAAAAAATTTCTATCCCCAAAACGTTCTTCAAACGCAAATAAATATCAACTATATTATTAAGATGTTTTTCGTCGGTATTTACTCCTTTGACCATTATGCAACGCATGATCGTCTTACCGCCCAACGTATCGAATTTGAACAAATTATTCAAAATTTTTTGATTGGATACGCCCGTGTATTTTTTATGTCTTTCGTCGTCGGTATCTTTAACGTCCCACAAAACAAGGTCGACCTTATTAAAGATAGCCGACAAAAATTTCTCGTCAAAATAGCCGCTCGTTTCCAAAATCACGCTTATTTTTTCTTTTTTTATTTTATCAATAAGTCTGATCGTCTTTTCGGCAAAAAACATAGGCTCTCCGCCCGAAATGGTAACTCCGCCTTGATCGCCGTAAAAAAACTCGTCTTTTTTTACCTCTTTTACCACTTCGTCGACTGTCATTTCCGTCGCGACCTTTTCTAAAGCGGAATAAAAGCAACCTTCAACGCATTTCATACAACCGACGCATTTTCCCCTGTCTGTTTTGTAATAAATCTAAAAGAACTCTTTGGGGTTTTCTCCTATATTATATTGCAATTATATCGCAAATCCATTGACTATTTTGCCAAATAATTGTATTATATTATCATGAAAATAGATAAGGTCGAAATATCGAAAATCTCTCCCGGCTTTCTTTGCTGTGATATGGAAGGTGTTTTACACAAAAAAATAACTTCCGCTTTATCGGTCGTTATGGCGACGCGCGGAAGTTATGACATTAAAATCGGAGATTCGCAAATTTACTCTACGGGAGAAGGCGGCGCTTTTATCGCGCCGTCCGGAATAATACAAGAAATAACCCATCATAACGGAGAAGGCGGTTATATGCGCGCAAAGTGGACTTTTATCGACGCAACCGTCAACGGGAAATATAAATTCGACGATTTATATAAATTCCCGATTATCCTCGATAAAAAATACAATGCCGAAATGTCCGATCTCATCGAAAAAACTTTTAATAACGAAAACGCCTTTGAAAAAACGGCTGCCGCTTATTCGATCATAAATATTCTCGCCAAATCCGCAGAGATGAAAGAGCCGTCCGACGACGTTAAAAAGCGAATCGAGTTTTTTGTTCTTGAAAATTATGCAAGCGAAATAGGCGCGCCCGAAATGGCGAGAGCGCTTTACTGTTCCGCCTCGCAGATATTCAGATACACGCGAAAATATTTCGGGGTTTCTCCTGCAAATTACGTCAACGGAATACGCCTGCAAAAAGCCGAAAATTTAATCCGTTCCACAGATAAAAGAATAAACGAAATTTGTTTTTCGGTCGGATTTTCCGATTTGCCTTATTTCGTTAAACTTTTCAAAAAGCACTACGGGGAATCCCCAACCGTATACAGACGCAAAATTTGCGCCGAAAACCCCTGAAATAAAACCGTTTATTCGCCAAAACGCAGATAAGCGTTTTTCCGTACTTTGTCGGCAATTCAAAATTATCGCTTTTTTTTATATAAACTCTTTGGCAAATAATCCGGCGCGCTCAAAATCGGCATCGGTAGGAAGTCCTTTATTTATAAATATCCACGACGCTGAACAATGAAACTCTTTATCGCTTACCTTAATACCTGATTTTTCCGCGACTTTTCTGACGGCTTTTATCGTCGACGCGCCCGAAGCAGACGTATTCATATTTACTATTTCCCCGATGTTGTCCTTGTTTCGGGCAAGAAACGCCGCCACTTCTTTATCGATATTCGCAGCGTACATAGCGTTAACGAGAATCAACTCGTCAACTTTTTCTTCGAGATCGTACGAAACGGTTTTAGCCTCGATCCCCGTCGCGGCTGAAACTGCATCGGCAAGTTTTTTTGTGTTACCTTTTTTGGATTTGGTAAAATACCTGATTGCAACTTTCATGATCTACACCTCGTTTTTATTTATTTTCAAAGGACTGTTTAGTCCTTTTTTACCTTCGGTTGCAGGTTATCGTCCAATTCGTCAATATCTATATTCGCTATTTTAGCAAGAGTTTCGGCAAGGTCGCTCTGAAATTTCTCTTCTTCCTTCCTTGCAATCTCTCTGTATTTTTCGATCTCGACGCCTGAAATTTCGACGCTTCCGTTATATTTAAGGTGGGAACGGGCTTTTTCGGTCTTTATCGCAACCTGCCTGTATTCAGGTCCGCCGGACAAAATAAGGATAGCGTCGTCTTTTTTTAAAAATCCGCTTGAAGTTATTCCCCAAGCGTCGTAAATAGTATCGTTCGCGATTGGTCCTACGATCACGTCGTATTCGCCGAGCATATCCCCGCGAAGACTGCGATTTGCAAAAATATAATTAAACCATTCCCTATTTCTCGAAAAATATTTTACGTTTAACCCATCGCTCGTCAATTCGTACTCGTTTAAATAGGTCGGCGAACCTTTTTTTACCCTCGCCCATCGTTTTAAAAACTCCTTATCGGTCGAAAGATAAAACCCCTGTCCGAAATCGGCGTTTTTTCTTCCTATTTTAATATCGGGATCTCGTATGACCTCAAAAGCGACGTGATATAATACTGTCTTTTCCATATTATCTCCGTTTTCGACAAATTTTACCGATCGCAAAGTAAAATCGCTTACTTATTCCGCTCGAAGATTTTTCGATAGGTTTTTATAAATTATATCGCGTGCGATATAATTTGTCAAGGGTTTTTTAAAATTTAATAAAAATATGATAGACGTAAAGGCATAGACCGTCAAAACGCGGCTTACGGCGGACGCAAACGAGCCTTGAAGCCGCTATCCTTTAAAGACTTCCACTAAAAAAGAGCGTGAATAACTTTTACGCTCTTTTATCTTTCGTTTGTTTTTTACGCTCAACTTAGTTTATACATATCCTCATACAAAGATCTGTTAAATTGCTTTCTCATTTTCAGCGCTTCGCTTATACCGTAAGATATGATCTTTCCGTCTTTCACGCCGATCACGCGGCTATCTGTCCCGTTAGCGATCATTTTGACGCTTTCGATCCCCAATTCGCACGCTAATAACCTGTCGTAATAAGTCGGCGAGCCACCTCTTTGTATAAAACCCAGCCTCGTTTGTCTTGGTTTTATCCCCGAAAACTTCTCAAACTCCGCGCATATTTCTTCCATTTTTCCCGCGCCTTCCGCCAAAACCACCAAATTGGATTTCTTACCCTTTAAAGCGCTTTCGGTTATTTCTTCGGCAATTTTCTTTATATCGAAGGGCATTTCGGGAATAAGAACGTATTCCGCTCCGCCCGTAAGTCCCGCGTTAAAGGCGATATCGCCGCAACGCCTTCCCATTACTTCGACGAAAGTTACTTTATTGTGCGACTGCATAGTATCTCTTAAATTGTTTATCGCGCCTATAACCGTATTTACGGCGGTATCGAAACCGAGCGTTCTATCCGTATAGGCAAGGTCGTTATCTATCGTCCCCGGGATCCCGACAACGGTTATTCCCGTTTCTTCGGACAAAAGTTCGGCGCCTTTAAACGAACCGTCGCCCCCGATCACTATAAGATTTTCTATCCCGTGTTTTCTTAGAATAACCGCCGCCTTTCGACGATATTCGCTTTTTAAAAAATCTTCGCATCTGTCGGTCTGTAAAAAAGTTCCGCCCTGCTGAATGATATTGGATACGGAAGTCCTTTTTAAAACGACGTGATCGTCGTCAAGTATTCCTTGATAGCCCCTGTAAAAGCCATAACATTCTATACCGTTTGAAAGGGCGTATCTTACTATCGCCCTTATGCAAGCGTTCATTCCCGGAGCGTCCCCTCCGCTTGTCAATATACCTATCTTCATATTTTTACCTGTTTTATAAAATACTCGAATTTGCCTTCTTTTACCCTTTGTTTAAAACCGTCGGGCAAACAGATATCCGCTTCTACCCCTTTCGGAACCGTAAAAGAAAATCTGACGCCTTCTCCTTCATACGACCACTCGCTGACTATTCGTCCTCTGACCGTTTTGACAGAACATTTTACAAAGCCCAATCTTCTGTCCGGCACGGGCGCGAGCGTGATCTTTTCAAACCCCGCACTACCTTTAGCCGTTTTGATCCCCGCTACGGTTTCGTATATCCAAGCGCCGACCGCGCCGTAGGCGTAATGATTAAAGGAATTCATATCCGTAGACCAGAACGAGCCGTCCTCTTTTATGCTGTTCCAATGCTCCCATATCGTAGTCGCGCCGTGATCGACGGAATACAGCCACGAAGGATTATCTTCTCTGAAAAACACGTCGTACGCCCGCTTGACGTATCCGTTTTCGGTAAGAGCCTGCAACAAATACGGCGTTCCCAAAAAGCCCGTGGACATTCTGCCGCCGTTCTTTTCGATCAATTCGTCTAACTTTTTTACCAATTCCGCTTTATCTTCTTCCTCGCAAAGTCCGAATTTCAAAATCAGCGTCAACGCCGTTTGCGTAAGCCCATTTCGGACGGTATCGCTCGGCTTTTTGCCCTTTTGAACCCGTTCGGTCAAAGGATAATCATCCAAAAACTCTCCGTTTGGCATAAAATACGCGCGAAATTCCTTCTTTATATTTTTAAGCAAGCGTTCGTATTCGCTCATATCTTTGCCGAGCGTCTTCCCCGCGTTTATCAGCAATTCCACCGAGTGGGCGTAAAATGCCGTCGCGATCAGATCGTTCGAAGTCGCGCCGACGTAAGAATCTTCCATTCCCTCGTCCATAGCCAGCCAATCTCCGTAATGATAACCGCCCAACCAAAGATATTCGTTATCGCCTGCTCCGCGTATATATTCCACCCAACGCCGCATCGCCTCGAAATTGTCCGAAAGAAATCTCTTGTCGCCGTATACTTCGTATAATTCGGAAGGAATGATAGTAATACAATCGCCCCAACCCGCGCTTGTTCTGACGGAATAAAACTCTCTATTTATCAAATGGGGAACAACGCTTAAAACCTCGCCTTTTTCGGTCTGTTCCAAGCGAACGTCCTCTAACCATTTACGGAAAAATTTCCTGACGTCGTAGTTATACGCCGCCGCGCGGCAAAACACCTGCGCGTCGCCCGTCCAGCCCAATCTCTCGTCCCTTTGCGGGCAATCCGTGGGAATATCGAGATAATTGCTTTTTTGTCCCCAAATGATATTGTGGTATAACTGATTGACTTTCGGGTTTCCGCAAACAAACCTTCCCGTCCTTTTTAATTTCGTATGTAAGACGATCGCGCGAACATTGTTTTCCGCTTCCTCGAAAAAGCCTTCGGGGCATTCGTCCAAACATATATATCTGAACCCTTGAAAGGTGAATTTCGACTTTAAAATTCGCTTTTGTCCGTCTAAAACGTAGGTTACTTTACTTTTTGCCGTTCGATAATTCGCGGTGTAAAAGTTGCCGTCTTTATCCAAAACTTCCGCGCAGGAAAATGAAATTCGGTCGCCCCGTTTACCTTCGACGACAAACTCGACCACTCCCGTCATATTCTGTCCGAAATCGATGACCTTTTCGCCTTTAGGCGTTAAAAATACCGAAGCGGGCTTCAAGCGTTCGTTTTCGACCACTCCGTCGCTCTTTTGTTTAACGAGCGCGGAATTAAATCGGGTTTTTACGGCGCTTCCGTATTCGACTGCGGGCGCGGTAAAATCTACGGTTTCCCCGTCGTATAGGTCGGAAAACAGCGTTTCGCTCGAACGCGCGTTCCAACTTTCGTCAGTCGAAAAAGCAAAAGTCGTTCCGTCCTCGTATTCCCCGACGATCTCGGCGATAGCCGCCGTATGGTCTGAAAAAAGATTATCTCCCCACACGCAGGTCGGATACATAGCGCGCCCGACCGCCCAGCCGGGAGCGACCTCAACGCTTATTTCGACTTCCCCGCAAAGTTTTTCCGCAACGGAAAAAGTCTGATATTGCAAACGGTTTTTATAACTCGTATACCCGGGCTTCATAAAATGATCGTCGATCTTTTCGCCGTTTAAATAAACCTCGTATACGCCTACCGACGAAACCGACAATAGCGCTTTATTTACTTTATTTGCAAAAAATATCTTTTTATAAAAAACGACTGCCGCTCCCTTCGGGGTTTTAGGACAAGTTATCCAACTTGCGTTTTCGCCGAAAGCCCGACTCCGAGCGAAAGTCCTGCGTTCGCCTGACAAAGAAAGTTCTTTCACGTTTTCGATGGATCGTTTCATATAATTTTCCTTTTTTCAATCTTTTTTTTACGGATCGTATAATAGATTTTATCATTATAAGAAAAAAAAGTCAACGTTACGGCGTTGAAAATCAGGTTTTAAAAACAATATTTGCGGAAACGATCGAATTAACTCAAAAGGTATTATCTGCGATTTGCAAATAATACCTTTTCGTTCGTTTATATAGCGTTTTTATCGTTCGTCGCCCTTTTTCAATCTGCGATTTCATAGCGAGTATAAATACATTTACTCGCTTTTATTTTAAGATCGATAATATCGGCGTCGCCGTGAGGATATACCGTCGACGACATAACTCTGCCGCCCTCGAAAAACTCTATCGAGTATTTGTCGAGAACTATCGAAACGGTCGTTTTTTTACCGCCTTCGAAGGGCATTTTACGTTTTCCAGCCAAACTCAATTCGTCTTTTTCCGCGCCGACTATCTTTTCTCCCGATTTCGAGCGGTCAAACACCCAAAAATCGTCGACAAGTTTTATCGAGGTAAAGTCTTCCTTGCCTTTTCTCAATTCGATCTCGAAACTTTCAAGTTCGTCCGCTTCGATCTCTATAACGCCGATAATCGCGCTATCGGTCAACTTTTCGCCAACCGAAGTTTTGAACGCCTCTCTTTTCTTAACGACGGGAGTCTGAATAACGCGACCGTTTTCGACGCTTATTTTCCTCGGAACGGAAAGCATTCCCGCAAAACCGTACTTTACCGACGGAACGTTCCTATCCCACATATTAAGCCAACCTATAAGTATTTTTTCGGAACAATCGGAAAAACACTGCGGCGCGTAATAATCAAAGCCATAGTCGAGTATTCCTTCGTTTTCGACTGTAAACTTGCCCGTATCGTAATTCATTTTCCCGAGAAAATATCTCGACCAATGGATATTCAGGCGTCCTTCGTCTTTCGGGGGAGCCAACTGATCGCTGACGGCTATCATACCCGCTTCTTCGATATAATTCGGACATTCGAACATTATCCCTTCGCTATCGAAACCGAGAGCGTCGGAGAAAAACGACCACTTAAACAGATCGTCGGAACGATACAGTAAAAGTCTGCCTCTACCCTCTCTTTTTTTAGCGGCGACAAGGCAATAGTATTTACCTTTATGACAAAAGACGTGCGGATCGCGGAAATCACAGGGCATAAAACCTTCGGGAAGATCGTCCGAACCTATAACTACGCCGTGTTTTTTAAAATTTACTCCGTCCTCGCTTTCCGCAAGGCATTGTACTTGACGTACCTTTTCCCCGCCGCCGTTTTCTTCAAAACCGGTATACATAAGGAAGAGTTTTCCGAACGCGCAGATCGCGGTTCCCGAAAAGCAACCGTCTTTATCCCCTACTCCGCCGGGAGCGAGGGCGACAGGCAGATATTTCCAATTCGTAAGGTCCGACGATACGACGTGTCCCCAATGCATAGGTCCCCACGAAGTACCATAGGGATGATATTGGAAGAAAACGTGATATTCGCCTTTATAATAAACAAGCCCGTTGGGATCGTTTATCCAACCCTTTCTGCCTGTTATATGAAATATGGGAAGAATGTCGTTGTATAAATTTTTATCGGTCATAACCATTATCCCTTTATAGTTGAATATATTGCGCGCGCCGCGTTTGCCGCGGCGCGCACGCCGTTATTGTTATATCTGAGATTTTACGTCTACCGCGTCCACAGCGCCGACGGGCAGAGCGTCGAGATTAACTCGGAAGTCGTCAACAACGAAACAGCCGTAATTATTTACCGCATCGTCTACGATCTCGAAATAACACGTCATCTCTTCGGCGTTATCGAACTGATAACGATAGTATACCATTTCGGTAGCCCCGACATTGTTCTTTTCACTGTTGCGGAACACCGCCAACGGGGTGCCGTCCGCCTTACAAATTTTGACATAAACGTTATCGTTGTGAGCCGCTCCGAACCGGAAAGAAATAATTCCGTTCGCTTTGAGAATAAACTCGCTCGACCGCAAAGACCCCTTGCTGTTTTCCGCGTTTAAACGTCTATCGCCGTCATAGAAGTAGAACGTAAATAAATTATTGCCGTCTTTTCTTGAATTGTTAACCTGATACCAATCTTTCGGAATTTCAGTATTAACAACTCTGCCGAGGGTGCCGTGTTCGCCGTTTTCCGTCAAAGTCATAGTCCAGCCGCTCAGACCGATTTCAAAACTTCCGTTGACGACCTGATAGATAATATTTTCACAATAAATTGCCCCTTCGGGAATATCATCGCTTGCGCCGTAATATACGACCATACTGTCAAATGCTATACAGCCCCAATCGTTCGTGGCGTTATCAACGACTTGAATATATACCGTTTTACCTAAGTGAGCGGACAAATCGACGTAATATTGGATCATCGTACCGGGGTTAGCCGATCTGTTGCCGTTATAATATTTAGCCAACACGTTGCCGGTGGATACTTCCACGACCGAAACATAACAGTAAGCGTTTCCGCCGCCGAGTTTAAACGACATATAACCCGTTCCGCCTATAATAAACGATTCGCTCGTCAACGTTCCGACGTTGCCTTCAAGCCCGTTTCCGACCTTTCCGTTTACATAATCTTCAATACCCGAGAAGAGATAGTTTCCGTCTTTATTGTAGGTTATATTATCGAACCACTCGCTCGCCTCCGTTACATGACCGAAAGGATGCTCGCTATCGCTTATAGTCCAACCGGTCAAACCGTTTTCGAATCCGCCGTTTTCGATCCTGTAAGCGGTCGTATTCTTGATATGTAACGTGTAATTATAATTAAGCGCTCCTGCCGCGCCGTTAGCCGTATAACTTACGGTTACCGCAAATACTACGTCGGTATACTCATAGGTATAACTTCCGTAAGTAAAGGTATAAGCGTTATCGTTAAGGACGACGGCGTTGCCGTTCTCCGTTACGGAATAAGTCAAAGCCAAACCGCCGAGATTGCTGACGTTTGAAGCGAAGTTTATTTCAATATCCGTCTTGTTATCGAGTTCGTACAGATCCAAATAAAGTTCGACTGAATTTTTCACGAGCGAAGGAGTTACGTCTTTCGTAACGGTTATCGCAATATTTACGCTGAGTTTCGTTACGCCGTAATATTTTACGTTTATCGTTACGGTAACTTCGGTTTCCGTCGCAATATTCGCAGCCGTAAGAGTTACGCTTCCGTTTTCTACGGCTCCGACGGTAACGACGTTATTGTCGGACGAAACGACTTCATAAGTTATTCCGCTCAACGAATTGGCGTCGACGTAATCCGAAATGGTCAAATCGACCGAACCTTCGGCGTATAATCTCTGCGTTTTTACCGCGCCTTCGACTTCTTCGGGGACTCTTACCGCAAGAGCGTTCTTCGCGCTCAGATATTCGCTCATCGCCGAATTGATGGCGGCGACTTTGCTGTGAACGCTCAAATTGGTCGCCGTATTCTTTTTCGCAACGTAATTATCATAACTTTCCGAGGTATAGTCGCCCTGCTCGTCTATATTATCCGAGGCGAGCGCCGATAAAAGATCCGCTCTGACCGTTAATTGGTTTACCAACGACGTTCCCGAAGGTTCCGTAGCGTAATAGGTTTTTAACTCGTCGAAAGTGAAGAATCCGAAACCGCTCGTCGCTTCGTCGTGTAAAACTATACGCGCCGTTTCTCCGAGATGATCGGAGAGATCCGCCTTGTATTCTACCATTCTGAGTCCGTATCCGGGCTGCTCTGCGTTTTCGGCGCCGTCAACCCATTCGTCATTGTGCCAAAGCGCGACCGTTTCATATCCGTCGTCGGTCTTTTTGTCTAACGTTATATAACAATTTTCGTTTCCTGCCGCGCCCAACTTAAAGGTAATAAATCCGCTTCCGCTTATCAAGAAGTCTGCGGAAGTAAGAGTACCCGTTCTTTCCTCTTTACCGCTGAGATCGCCGCGGAAGTACTTGCCCGTATTATTTATCTGACAAGCGGGATTTTCCCAGAACGTTTCCGCTTCGGTAATTTCGCCTATATCCCCTTCGACGATCCATCCGTTAAAGTTTTTATCGAAAGAACCGTTTAAAACGTTTACGTTTCCGATAAGGTTTTCCGCTTCAACTCCTATCGTGGGAGCCGAAGAATAATAGGTTATAATATCGTCGACAAAGAACAATCCGTAATCGGCGGTCGCGTTATCGGTTATACGAATATAGACGGCCTTTCCTACACAATTCGAGAGGTTTGCTCTGTATTGATTGAGCGCGCAGCCTTGGTTGCCGCTATCAGTCCACTCGGAATTATAATAGCGAGCCAAAACCTTATCTGTACCGTATTCGACCACTTCGAAATAAACTTGTTCGTAGTGCTTGCCGCCGCCTAACTTAAAGGTTATCCAGCCCGAGCCTCCCAACGTGAACTTGGTTGAAGTAAGCGTTCCCGTCGCGTCCTCGTCGCCGCCTTCGGCATAATCGTCGACGGTCCTCGTATACGCGCCGAATAAATATGTTCCGCTTTGATTGAACGGAATACGTTCTCTCCAATACGAGCCTTTGGAGATAACTCCGCCTATAGATTTGTTTTCGACGTTATTCGAAACCGTCCAACCGGTAGGATCGCCCGTTTCGAAGTCGTTATTTACGGGGAAGTATGTATCCCTGTCGGAATAAGTGAAAGACGGGTTTTCAGAGGACGCAACTATATCGTATTCTCCCGTTTCTTCGTTCTTTTCCATTTCGTCTATATACGCGTAGATATTCGAATAATCGGCTATATCTTCGGAGAAAGAGGTATCGAACTCTATCTCGTAAACTATAAGTCCGTAACTCGCGTAACTTTCGCCGTATATCATAGTCGGGGTAACGACCTGCGTTTTGGTTTCGTCTTCAGGATCGGTTTTTAAGGTAACCGAATTATAATATTTCGCCGCCTGAGCGCCCATCTCGCGAGCCGTGTCCTTTTCGCTTGTCTTTACGGTGTATTTATATCCTATATAATACAAACCGTCTTTCTTTAAGTTCGTGGTATCGAAACCGGTAATAAGCAAAAGATATTTCTCGTCGAGAGATTTCTTCGCCTTGGTTTCGAGAAGGGTAATGCTTTCTTCGCTCTCTTCGGCAAAGACTACGCCGCGTCGTTCGTTACTATCATTTCCAAAAGCGGAAAGAGAAGTAAGTATCGCAAACACTGCGAATATTGCCGTTAAAACAATAATAAAACTAAACTTTTTATCTGAAATCTTCTTCATATTAACTCCTTTCAATGCGCCGAATAGGTACTTTCTTCAACAGGCGTACTCGGTGGATTGACCGTCTTGGTCGATTGAGAACCGTCGTCATCGTGATCGGCAGGATCGGTGGAATTTTCATCGTCCTGCTTGCCGGATTCATCCGACTCACTTTCGGTCGAACCTTCGTTATCGGACTGTTCTTCCGATCCCGACGTCGATTGTTCTCGGCTTGTCGAAGCGGGCTGTTCGGACTTGGGATCCGAAACGGCGGTTTTCGAACAAGCGATCATCGATATTATCATAAAGCATAATGCCAAGATAAAGACGATCGATCTGAACGATTTACCGTTTTTTACCATATATCGTATAGCCCTCCCCATTTTTCGAGTTCGCCGTAAGCGCCCATCGGTCCTGAAGTCGTCAGAACGTTTTCGTCGTCAAAGACCATAACGTCTACCGAAACTTCGACAAAAAGTTTTTTTACTGTGTTCTTTTTCATTTTATCCTCCTTATAATTTATAATTATAAATAATTTTTTATCAAGATCGCCAAAGGCAATTCTTCAACCGTTTCGTAATGGGTAATAAAATCATCTACGGCAAGACAGCCCCATTCTTCCTGCGCGTAGTCGACCACCCTTATCTTTACGTTTCTGCCCATAAACGCCGTTAAATCTGCTTTATACTGAATGAGTTTTCCTTCGTTCATTTCGTCGTTATGGTAGCGAGCGAGCGTTTCCTCGGTCGAGGCGTCTATTATTTCGACGTAACAATCGGGATTTTTACCTCCACCGAGTTTGAAAGTAATAAATCCGCACCCACCGACCGTAAACGACGAACTTTCAAGCACTCCGATATACGATTCGAAACTACCCGACACGTCCTCTATTCCCGTAAAGAGATAGGTCCCGCCCATTCCGTATTGTTTGGTAAGATCTTTCCAATAAACTTCCTGCATTGAAACGTAACCGATATCTCCAAGGCTATACGTTCCTCTCAAAAGAAGCCAGCCGGTCAGATCTCCCGTTTCGAAATCTCCGTTTAAGACCTGATAGGGATCGTTTTCTCCGAGGACTTTTCCCGACGGCAAAACGTCTTTCGCGAATTTTGCGTTTTGAGGAACGCCTTCTATGGAATGATAGCAAGTAACGAAACTGTCGCAAGTTATAAGTCCCCAATCGGACGAAGCGTTGTCGACGACTCTTATTTTAAGCTTTCTGCCCAAAAATTCGGACTAATCGGCTTTATATAAAACCATATTCGCTAGATTGCTTCCGCTGTTTATCGTCGAAATTCCCCTATCGTTGAAATATCTGTTATGGAAACGGGCAAGTTCTTCTTCCGTATCTGCGTCAATAATGGATACATAGCAAAGTTTTCCGTTACCGCCGCCGCCTAAAAGATAAGTAATATAGCCGCAACCGCCCAAAGTAAACTCGGAACTCGTCAAAGTTCCCGTCGCTCCTTCTTTGCTTATGCCGCTGAAAAGGAAAGCGCCCTTTTTGTTATACGGAAGATTTTCGTTCCACCAACCGCTTGCGCTCGTAATTTCTCCGATGTCGCCGTTCAAAGTCCAGCCGGTGAAATCTCCCGTCTCAAACCCGCCGTTTATTATCTGATATTCGCTTTCAGCCATAACGTCGCCGTCGCTTACGGCAAGATAGAAATTCTTGTCGTACCATATCGGCTTGGTTTCGTGGTAAGTTACTATGCTGTCGAGCGTTATCGCTCCGAGATCGTCAGACGAAGAATTTTCGTCTACCACCTCTATATAGAGCGTTTCGCCTATATAGCGGCTGAGGTCGGCGTAATACTGGACCATATTCAAAAGTCTCATTCCGTTTGCGACGTAAGGGAATTGGAAATTCCAATACTTGCTGTTCGAATACCTTGCGATCTCGACGTCCCCGTCATCCGTTTTCATCACGATCCTTAAGTAGGTAAGTCCGTTATTCGCGCACCCGCCCACCTTAAAGGTTATATAGCCGCTTCCGCCGAGAACGAATTCGCTCGAACGCATTACTCCCGTTGCCGACGGTTTATAATGTCCGTAATGATAATTGCCGTCTCGGTTATAAGTAATGTTTTCGTTCCACCAAACGCTTTCGGAATTGACGCCGTCGTCCGAAAAGGCGTCGCCAGAAATTATCGTCCAACCGGCAAGCGAACCAAGTTCGAAATCGCCGTTTATAATATCGTATTTACTCTTTGCTTCTGCGGTCTGAACGTAATTCTTGTCTTTTACGAAGAAAGTTCCCTCTTCCTGCGCCTCGGCGTCCTCTCCCAAACGAATGTCGTCAACGGCAAAATAACCGTAATACCAACTCTCGTCGTTATCGACTATCCTGATATACGCTTCCTTGCCCGCGCATTCGGAAAGATCGAGCGTGTATTCGTAAAA
>JAFVCP010000133.1 GCA_017479185.1 Clostridia bacterium | reverse complement strand
TATGGTGGATAACTGCTACGGCGAATTCGTCGAGGAAAGAGAGCCGTCCGACGTCGGCGCGGATATTGTCGTCGGCTCGCTTATTAAAAATCCCGGAGGGGGACTTGCTCCCATCGGGGGATACATATGCGGAAAACGCGAATATATAGACAGATGCGCGTACCGTCTTTCGGCGCCGGGCCTCGGGCAGGAAGTCGGGGCGAGCCTCGGCGTTATGCAGAGTTTTTATCAGGGATTTTTTCTTGCGCCGACGGTGGTCGCAAGCGCCGAAAAAGGAGCGATCTTCGCCGCCGCGATATACGAAAAATTGGGTTTTAAAGCGGTTCCCTCGTCTTGGGAAGAGAGATACGACGTCATTCAGGCGATAGAACTTAAAAGCGCGGAAGCAATGTCGGCGTTTTGCAAGGGAATACAGAAGTCCGCGCCCGTGGACAGTTACGTTACCCCCGTTCCCGGAGATATGCCGGGATACGACAGTCAGGTAATAATGGCGGCAGGCGCCTTCGTACAGGGTTCGTCTATCGAACTTTCGGCGGACGGTCCCCTGAGAGAGCCTTACGCGGTTTATTTTCAGGGCGGACTTACTTGGTATCACGCCAAAATCGGCGTACTCGCGTCTTTGCAGGAGATGATAAACGCCGGTCTTGTGAAAATATGACGCGATGTTTTTTAAACAGATCATATACTTTTAATAAATAAAATTAAACCCGACGGAAATACTTCCGTCGGGTGTTGCATTCATTCGGATAAGCCCTTCTATAAGTCGATTATCGACGGTTTTTGTCGATAAAAGCGGCTGTTTCTTCGTCGGAAAGCGTTCTCCAATCCCCCCGCGGAAGATCGCCGAGGGCAATATCGCCGAATTTTATCCTTTCGAGATAGACTATTTTGTTTCCGACCGCCGCGAACAGCCTCTTGATTTCGTGGTATTTTCCTTCGGTGAGGATTATATTCCCCTCTCTGTCGCTTATTCGCTCTATGCGGCAGGGCTTGGTAGTATAGCCGTCCGCAAGGAGCAATCCCCCCTCTATTTTTTTTGCGTCGCCGTCCGAAAACCCGTCCGCGGTCTTGAAATAATATGTCTTTTCAAAATGTTTTTTAGGGGATAACGCGTTGTGGGCGGAGATACCGTCGTTGGTGAGTATTATTAAGCCGAGGGTGTCTTTGTCCAGTCTGCCGCAGGGGAAAAGTCCTCGGTTCCGATAATTTTCGGGAAGAAGGTCGATGACCGTCTTATCCCGCCCGTCCTCGGTCGCGCTTACCACCCCCGACGGCTTGTTGAGCATAATATAAGTATACCTCGAATAGGTTATTTTTTCGCCTTTATAGGCTATCTCGTCTTTGTTTTCGTCGATTTTAAGGTCGGCGTTTTTTACTGTTTCGCCGTTTACGGTTATTTCACCCTTTTTTACCGCTTTTTTGCATTCCGAGCGGGAAAGGACCGAACTTTCCGAGAAAAATTTATCCAATCTCATAAATATATGATACCATAAAATTTTTTTCAAGTAAAGCGCTTGATTATTTTCCGAATATATTTTATAATTTTTATATGGAAAAAACCAACGTTATGAGAATACTCGAGGCGGAAAATATACCGTATACGCCTTACGAATACGACGAAAGCATAACCGAAGGTGTTGTCATCGCCAAAATTCTCGGCGAAAATGAAGAATGCGTCTTTAAAACGCTCGTTACCGTCGGGAGCGACCTTAAAAATTACGTTTTCGTCATTCCCGTCGCCGAAAAACTCGATCTTAAAAAGGCGGCGAAAGCGGTGGGAATAAAGAACGTGGAGATGATAAAGCAAAAGCAACTTTTTCCGCTTACCGGATATATCCACGGCGGCTGTTCTCCGATAGGAATGAAAAAACAGTTTAAAACAGTAATAGACGAAACGGCGATCATCGTGGATAAGTTTTTCGTCAGCGCGGGAAAGGTCGGAAAGCAAGTCGAAACTTCACCTCTCGAAATAGCGCGGCTTTCGGGCGCGGATTTTTGCGATCTCGTAGTCTGAAATCGATTTTTGCTCGCTATTTTGCTCGTTTTAAGCCAAACGGGCAAAGTTGAAAATATTATAACGCTTGAATTGACTTATAATTAAGTTAGTAGTATAATTATATAAAATAATTTAACGGAAACCGACCAATGAAAGAATTTGACGTAAAAACCAAAATATATTTCGGAGAAAACGCCCTTAAAAGGCTCTCGGAGTTAAAGACCGATAAGGCGTTCGTCGTCGCCGATCCTTTCGTCGTGAGAAGCGGACTTATCGACTTTGTGATAGATCCCCTTAAAGAAGCGAATATCGATTACTATATATTCAGCGACGTCGTGCCGGATCCCCCGCTCGAAAAAGTGGTGAAAGGGGTTTCGGAAGCGCTCGATTTCGGAGCGGAATATATCGTCGCGATAGGCGGCGGTTCGGCGATGGATACTTCCAAGGCGATAAGAAAATTCGCGGGAAAAATAAACGGCGCGTTCACGCCTAAACTCGTATGTATACCCACGACTTCCGGCACGGGCAGCGAAGTTACTTCTTTCGCCGTCTTATCGGACGTAAAAAACAACGCCAAAATACCCCTCGCGTCGGAAGATATGGTTCCCGACGAGGCGATATTGGACGAGGTTTTGGTAAAGAGCGTCCCGCCCGAGATAACCGCCGATACGGGTATGGATACTTTAACGCACGCAATAGAGGCGTACGTCAGCGTAAACAACAACGAATTTTCGGGCGCGCTCGCCGAAAAAGCGGTCGAAATATGCGGTCAGTTTTTGCTTCGCTCGTATAACTATAACGGCGACGCCCACGCGAGGAGAAAGGTGCATATCGCCTCTTGTCTTGCGGGGCTTGCCTTCAATTCTGCGTCTTTGGGGCTTTGCCACGGAATGGCTCATCAACTCGGCGCGCAGTTCCATATCGCGCACGGCAGGGCGAACGCTATACTCCTTCCCCATATAATCGAATACAACAGCGAGATAGGCGCTTTCGGCAGGAGCAAGAAGTCCTATCCGCCCTGCGTCAGAAAATATTGCAATATGGCGAGGGTGTTAGGGGTAAACAACCTCAACGAAGTTACGACCATAAGGGCTTTCGTAAGTTATATCCAATACCTTATGATGGAAATGTCCGTTCCCCTTAATATTTCCGAAATGGGAAGGATAAGCAGGGAAGATTACGAGGCTAAAATCGATATTATGGCGAAAGCGGCGCTCGCGGACGCTTGCACGGCGACCAATCCGAGAGTTCCCTCGTTAGACGAAATAAAGGAAATTTACAGGGCTATATGGTAAACGAAAAACTAAGCGAGGCGCTTAAAGAGATCGAATATTTTTTGCTCGATATGGACGGAACGGTCTATCTCGGCGATGAACTTATCGGAGAGATGGATCAAACTCTCCGTTTTTTGCGTGAAAAAGGCAAAAAACTCATATTTTTGACCAATAATTCTTCCAAAAGCAACGAAAAATATATAGAAAAATTAAAGAGATTGAATTTGTTCGGCGAGGGCGACGAAGTTTATACTTCGGGAATGGCGACGGCGGATATGCTCGTCGAAAGATACCCCGAAGAAACGGTTTATCTTCTCGGGACCGAGGCTTTGAAAGAGGAATTTAAAAGTAAAGGCGTAAACCTCGTGGAAAACGGACAGCCCGATATAGCCGTCCTCGCTTACGACACCGAACTCACTTACGAAAAATTGTGTAAGTTTACTACGGCTATAAAAAAGGGCGCGCTGTATATCGCGACGCATCCCGACGTAAATTGTCCCGCGCCCGAAGTTTTCGTTCCCGATATAGGCTCCTTTATGGCTATGATAGAACTTTCCACGGGGCTTAAACCGATCGAAATAGTGGGGAAACCTTACGACGGAATGGGAAAGGCGCTTATGAAAAGGTTCGACGCGGGGAACAATAAATTTATAATGGTGGGCGACAGGCTTCACACCGATATAAAATTCGGAAATAATTGCGGCTTTTATTCCGCTTTGGTTTTAAGCGGAGAAAGCGCTTTGGACGACGTTAAAAAAAGCGACGCTCGTCCGACCTTTATTTTAGACAGTTTAAACGATATAAAAAATTATTTTTAAAGATATTTTTAACGAGGGGAGTAGAATTGAAAACTTTTGATATTGCGGTTATAGGCGGAGGAGTAGTCGGAGGACTTATCCTCCGCGAATTATCGAGGTACGATATAAGCGTTTGCCTTTTGGAAAAGGAAAACGACGTGTGTATGGGGCAGAGCAAGGCGAACAGCGGCATAGTCCACGCGGGTTTCGACGCCGCCGAAGGGACTTTGAAAGCCAAATTCAATTTGCTCGGCAATAAAATGATGAAAAAGACGGCGGAAGAACTCGGAGTCAAATACGAAAATAACGGCTCGCTCGTCGTCGCCTTTTCGGAAGAAGAGAGAGAAACTCTTCGCGAACTCAAAAAAAGAGGGGAGAAAAACGGCGTTTCGGATATAGATATACTTTCAGCGGAAGACGTGAAAAAACTCGAACCCAATATTTCCGACGACGTTAAAGGCGGTCTGTACGCGAAAACGGGCGGGATAGTCTGTCCTTACGAACTCGCTATCGCCGCAATCGGCAACGCGATGGATAACGGCGCTCGGCTTTTTACCGACTTCGAAGTGGTAAAGATAGACGGCGAATACGGCGATTTTACTCTTACCACCCTTGACGGAAGAGAGATAAAAGCCAAGTGCGTTATAAACTCGGCGGGAATGGGGAGCCAAAGGATAGCCAATCTTGTCGGCGACTATTCCTTTAAGATAGGCGCGAGAAGGGGCGAATATATCCTTCTCGACAGGGCGAGCGGCTATATCGTAAACCGAACTTTGTTCTTTACGCCCACAAAAATGGGAAAGGGAATACTCGTTTCCAAGACCGTGGACGGCAATATTATTTTAGGACCTACCGCCGAAGAAATAGACGAAGAGGATAAGTCAACGACAAAAGAAGGACTTAAAAGCGTAATTGAAAAGGCGAATAAAATGTGTAAAAACCTTCCTCTTTTCAATACGATAACTTCTTTCGCGGGAGTTAGGGCGTATTCGGACAGACACGATTTCATAATAGAGGAAAGCCCGTTTAAAGAAGGTTTTATCAACCTTGCCGGCATCGAGTCGCCCGGTCTTACTTCCGCCCCCGCGATAGCCGTTTACGTCGCCGAAGAACTCGTTTCGAAAAGGATAAAACTTGAATTAAAAAACGACTTCGATCCCATAAGAAAGCCCGATGGGTTTTTCAAAGATCTT
>JAFVCP010000002.1 GCA_017479185.1 Clostridia bacterium | reverse complement strand
TCGATATTTTTAAAGCCTTCGGCGTAAAACTTTACGCCGAAGGCTTTTTTCTATCTCTTTATTATAAACGTTTCTGACGAATAAAATCCCGCTTTTCGCCGAATAATCAACCTATCGCCCGACTTTTTGAAGTCAACAGGCTCGATCTTCCCGTCTTTTGCGATCGCTTTTATCTCCGAAATTTCCCCGTTTATTCGAATGGTTATTTCTTCGAGATCTTCGAGCGTGGAATTTATTTTCATCAAAACTTCGAAGCCATTCCCCTCGAAAAGATAGGGGCTTATTCCCGCGGTTTCGGTCGATAGTATCTCGTCGCCGCGCTCGAATACGAAATCGGAGAGAATAACTCTTTTTAGTTCGCTGAACTGCGCGAGAATATGTCTTGTAAACTCAAAGGGAATTACGAGAGCGTTTTTCGTCCTGACCGTTCCCAAAGCCATCTTCTTTCCGTAAAAATCGTATATCTCGGTAAGAACTTCCTTTTCTGAGCCTTCCGAATAGGTTATATCGACGAAATCACCCGCGTCGTATCTGCAAGTCGTTCTGAAACGTTTTATTCCGTAGATCTCGCCCTTTACCGCCTGTTCGTAAGATTGGACGTCAATTTCAGCCTCTCTCGGGCGAATTCGCTCTATCCCGAGTAAGTTTCCGAGTCCCCTTTCAAAGAGGATCCTGACCGCCTTTCCGTCGATAATAACTCTATTGTTTGCGAACAACTCTTTTAATTCCTCGTTCGAAAAGTTATAAACTCCGTCGGCAAAAAGCGCCACGGTCTTATTTTCGAATTTTTTCGAAGTCGAATATTTATAATTTATTCCAAGCCCCGAAAGATACGCCGCAGGATAAAACTGATTTGTTCCCAAATCGTAAAAATCGTTTATTTCCTTGCGGTAACACACCTCTTCGTCGACAGGAACGACTACGCCCTTTCCGTCCGAAAATTTAAGGTTAAGATCCTTTATAGCCTGAAGATATGGAATAATTTGCTTCGCGACTTTACCGTAACCCATACCCTCGACGGCTCCGTTGCCTACGAAATCGTAAATACTGTAAGTCATACCCCCGACGAGAAGAGGCGCCGCCGCTTCGAGTTCGAATTTCATAAATTTTTCGTTTTTTCTGTAAACTGTCGCCGAGCCGTTTTCCATTTCGGGCATAACTACGGTGTCGTCCGAACAGAATGCCCTCACGCCCATACTTATCGAATTGAAATTCAAAAGATACTCTTTTCCCGAACTTTCGAAATACCCGGGCAAGTGGATCCTGTTTATCTTACTTTTGCCGCCCGAAAATATACCGAGAAGTTTATCCCATTTCCTGCCTTCCATACAATGGGCGCCGGGGGTCGACGACATTAATCCTATTTCGGTCTGCGGACAAGCGGAAGTTATCGTTTTCGCGAGTTCTTCGGCAAGCGCGTTCATGGTTTCGCGGGAAGAGTCCAACCAAACTTTTCGCTCTATAGTCGGTTTTCCCTTTTTAAACGCCCTTTTTACGAACTCCTCTCTCGTGTAATTTTTCCCGAGTTTTTTATTGAATAATTTTATATGTTCTTCGCAAAAACAGCCGCCCCACTCCAACGGATCGTGATTGTGCAATCTGAAATCGTCCTCTATCCAAAAGACCTCGGGCTTTAACTCTTCGGTCAAAAATCGGGCGTATTCCGTAAAATATTTCAGCCATTCTTTATCCAACGGGCAGGCGACGAATTCGCTCTTTTTGCCGTTGAAATCGACCATAGTGTTAAACGCCTGATCGGGTTTTAACTTTCTCCCCCTGTCGAGATGACCGATCTCGATCCAATTATTTACGCTGACGCTGATCCCCGCTTCTTCGAGTTTTACTTTCGCCTTTTTAAGAACTTCCACCCACGGCTTTGCCTCTTCAACGGAAATATGCCCCACGTTAAATTCTTCGGCGTTTATCATAAGCATAACGTTATCGAAACGATATTTTACGCAATGTTCGACCAATTCGTCTATTCTTTCGTCCGAAAGATCGTCGTTTGTTATCTGCATACGCAGGCAATTTGAAAAGAATTTTTCGTCTTTTACCATATAGCCCTCCGAATTATATCACTATCTGATATTTTACCATTAAAAGAATAAAAAATCAATAAAAACGAGGGTAATTTCACCTCGTTTTTCATTCTGTGAAGATCTCCTCTTCAATTTTAAGCCCGAAGTCCTTTCCTCCCCTTCTCGTAACCGACAAAACGTTATCTCCGACGATCATCGAACGCGAAAAATATATTTCGCCGTTAAATTCTCTTTTACCCGAAAGCGGAAGGGCGGGAATGGTATTCGGAAAGCGCGTCAGCCCACTGCCTTCAGCCTTTGAGAGGCTTTCCTTATTAGTCCATACCGTAAAAAAGCCGATGTCGGTTTCAGCCGCTTCGAGTTCGTTTTCGGCGCAAACGTAATGTTTTAACTCGTCGTTTATCGGACGAACTTTTTCCACGTCTATCCCGACGTCGTTATCCGCAATTACTATCGCCGTCAAACCGTCGCAATGTGAAATATTGAAAAAGCAAGTTTTTGAGATGGGCTTACCGAAATCGGAAACTTCCCAATCCCCGACGTATTTGCGTTTCAAATACGCTGAAGAAAGGCGGGCTATTTTATCTTTCGGCTGTAAAAAACCGTCCGCGAAAGCCCTGTCTTTCTCGGTAAGCAAGGACGAACTTTTCAATTTATCGAAAGAAAGACCGCCCGTATATAAAATTTTAACAATCAACATCGACACGCCCGATCCTTCCCCTATAAATTTTTAATATATAACGATTATACACTATTTCGCTTAAAAAACCAAGTTATTTAATAAATTTTACAAAAGATATATCCTCAAGGAAAAATCCCCGAGGATATATCTTTCTTTATTTAACCAAAGCATTCTATATCCGAACACGCCGCAAGTGCGCCTATTAAGCCCTTTGCCGCATAAAAAGCCTCGTAATACCTATGTATGACTTCGTTTTTTAAGCGGCAAATCATCTTAAAACTCATCGCTTGCGGTACGGAGTAGTCGTAAGCCGTCAATTAAGAGATAATTCAAGGCAAAGACCGCAGGCAATACTCGCCGTATTGTTAAGGGCTTTAACGAAGAAGTAGCCTTAATTCACGTCTTACGACCGAGTTTGGATTTAAAATGCTTTGGTTAATCAAGTCGACGTTATATTATAGTAAATTACAATATATAATGCCGCTATTTCGAGGTGAGTTTTGGATAGATATATAATTGCCGTTGGCGGAGGGGAAATAAAAGAAAAACAAACTTTAAAAATCGACGAATATATTTGCGATCTCGCAAAGAAAAGGGCGGGGCAAAATAGGGCGGTCGCATTGTTTTTAGGTACGGCGAGCCACGATCATATGCCGTATTACAATTCCTTTCATAAAACTTACACTGGCGTTTTCGGTTTAAAAACCGATTGCGCGTTGATTGTCGATCGTGAAATCGACTATGAAAAGATAAGAGGTAAATTTAATTCGGCGGACTTGATCTACGTCGGGGGCGGCGATACCCTATTTATGATCGATCAATGGAAAAAAAGCGGGATCTTCGATATGATTATCGGGGCTTATAACAGAGGGGTAATATTGTGCGGACTGTCGGCGGGCGCTATATGTTGGTTTGAAAATATGTACACCGATAGCCGAATTATTCAGGGAAAATCAAATTCTTATTTTTTTGAAAAGGGGATAGGGCTTTTAAGAGGCTCCGCCTGTCCTCATTACGAGGTAAGAAGAAACGATCTGCTTTGTAATGATCTGAATTTATTGCCTTCACCCGTTTTGTGTATTGAAAGTCTTTCCGCCGTTGTTTTCAAGAACGAGGAGATCGAAGGGCAGATAACCTGCGGCGGAAATTCGTTCATTATAACCGATAATAAATCGGAAAAGGTTTTAAAGTCCATTATAAAATAATCGATTTTTCATTGTTTTATGAAATGAATATTTTTAAGGGTATTAAAATATTTCACTTTATTTTCACTATGCGTTTTATATATTATAATAATTTTATGCTATAATTTATTAAATTATTCTTGGAGCGTTTGAATTATGAATAAAATATTGATAGTTGACGACGAAGTTAAGATAAGAGAAGTTTTACGCGAATACGCGGAATTCGAAGGATATCAAGCCGACGAGGCTCAAGACGGAATGGAAGCGGTAAGCAAATGCAGACAAAACGACTACGATCTCGTTTTGATGGATATAATGATGCCTAAACTCGACGGCTATTCCGCGGTAAAAGAAATTAAAAAAATCAAAGACATTCCCGTTATAATGCTCTCCGCAAGGGGAGAGGAGTACGATAAACTCTTCGGTTTCGAGATCGGAGCCGACGATTACGTCGTAAAACCGTTTTCGCCGAAAGAGGTTATGGCGAGGATCAACGCTGTAATAAAGAGAAATTCGTCCGCTAAATATTCTTCGCAAAATCAATCCGCCATAAAGATCGAAGGGCTTGAAATAGATATGCTCGGGAGAAACGTTTACGTTGACGGAGAAAAAGCCGATCTTACGCCGAAGGAATACGAACTGCTTTTCTATATGGTAAGAAATAAAGGTATCGCTTTATCACGAGAAAAACTTTTATCCGACGTTTGGGGATACGATTTTTACGGCGACGACAGAACTGTCGATACGCACGTTAAAATGCTCAGAAGCAATTTGAAAGAATACAGAAAGTTCATCGTAACGTTAAGGGGAATGGGTTATAAATTCGAAGTATGAAAAAGAAAAAATCAAGAAAACTGAAATTTAATATCTGGTTTTACTTTTTGATTTTTACTTTGATCATTATAGGCGTTCAATGGTTCTTTCAGATGGTATTTTTGGACGGGTATTATCAGCGTGTCAAAATTTCGAGTATGCGACAATACGCGTCGACTCTTAAATTTCTCGTTTCTTCTCCGTCCGATTTCGAACTTACCGTGCAGGAGTGTCGTGAAACCGGCGTAAGCATTTTTATTGTCGGCGGCGACGACGATTATTCCGTAATGTATCCATCAGACAAATCTGCCGCTATTGATAAAGATCTGGTTAAGTCCGCCGTGGGGGAAAAACTGAAAAACGGCGAAGAAGGTTATTTCGGTAATTACGTTTTAAATTTAAACGGGTCGAAATCAAAAGTCCTGTATTTTATACTCGATTGCGAATACGGCGGAAATCAAAGTTACCTTATTCTCATAAGCGCGCACGCAAAATTGACCGAAGCGGTCAGCGTTTTCCGCGTTCAGTTCATTATCATTTCCGTATTGGTCGTCATAATCGGTTTTATACTCTCGTGGTATTTGACAGAAAGGTTATCAAGACCGCTCGACGTTATGTCCGAAACGGCGAAAAAATGGGCGAACGGGGACGATACCGTGGTTTTTGAGGCGGGCGATTATAAAGAGATCAACGAACTTGCCGACGCTTTGAATTACGCGAAAGAAGGAGTTTCAAAATCGGGGGATCTGCAACGCGATCTGCTCGCCAACGTATCTCACGACCTTAAAACGCCGTTGACTATGATAAAGGCGTACGCCGAAATGATAAAGGATATTTCGGGCGACAATAAAGAAAAAAGGGAAAAGCACACGCAGGTAATTATAGACGAGGCGGACAGGCTTACATTGCTCGTAAACGATATTTTGAATTTGTCGAAATTGCAGTCGTCGGTCGACGATCTTAACCTTACCGAAATAAATCTTTCGGAACTTACGGAACGTGTAATTAACAGATTTTCGGATTTTGTCGCCGAAAAGGGTTATACGATAGAAAACCACGTCGCGCCCGAACTTATAACCGTCGCCGACGAACAAAAAATAGAGCAGGTGATTTATAACTTGCTCGGAAATTCAATAAATTATACCGGAGACGACAAGACGGTAAAGGTTTTTTTGACTGCCGAAACAGATAAAATATTACTTGAAATAATAGATTCGGGGAAGGGAATAGGCGTTGAAAATATCGAAACTATTTGGGAAAGATATTACAGATTTTCGGAAACCAATTCGCGTCCCGTAAAGGGAACGGGGCTGGGGCTATCGATAGTCAAAGCCATCTTGGAAAAACACAATTTAAATTACGGCGTCAGAACAAAAAAAGACTTCGGAAGTAATTTTTTCGTCGAGTTTGACAGGATAAGAAATGAATAACGATTTTTTAAGGTTAAATAACAAAAACGAGGAAGAAAAAAAACAAGGCGTTTTAGATTCGAGAGATGTCGACGTGGAAATTCCTCAAAATATAAAAAAGGGGATTTTCGATCTCCCGAAACCGAATAACGCCATAAGCAGAACCGCGTTGACGGAAAAATTACCGTCTCAAAAAAAAGTCGTTATTTCCTTTTGTTTGATGTTGATTTTATCGTTCGCGCTTTTCTTCGCTTCCTTTTTGATACAAAGCGTTGAAACCCTTTTTTCCGCAGCGGCTATATTATCCCTGACTTTTCCTTTTTTATTGTATTTTTTGTTCAGCGGTTTGACCGAAAAGGGAAAAGGCAAAATAACGATTTTTGATTTTGCGGTTTGCTTTTTGTGCGGAGCGGTAGCCGCAGTTTTATCGGGCGTTTTCGGCGAAAAAGTTTCCGTTTTGGTCGGCGGAACTATGTGGCTTGCAGAAGTTTTTTCGTCGCTTTTCAGCGATTTACTGTTATTGACTTTATGTTTTATAGTTGTAATGATAAAGAAAAAGGACGATTTGACAGCCTCGGTAAATTTGGTTGCGTTGATTTTCGTCGGGTATGTTTTTATTAAAACTTTTTCGGGTTTGAGCGCGAGAATATATTCCGTCCTCAATTCGGCAAATAAAAACGATATAGGTTATTTGAGCGACAGAAGTATTTCGCTCGAAAGTTATTCTCGGCAACTTATATCGATTATTTTTTACGAAGGTTTGTTTAATCCGTTTATTTTGTCTTTGTGGTGCTTTGTTTACGCTTGGTTTATCGGGTTGTTTTCTCTTCCCGTAAAACTCAAACAAAACCAAGATATTTTCGCCCCTATTGCGATATTCGTTCAACTTGTTTTACACGTTTTGTTATCTATAAATTGGTCCTGGACGGCGCTGAATTGGTTTATTCGCGTTTTCACGGCGTTGATATTTTCTGCGTATTCGATAAGAGTGATATTTTTGCTCAGGAGCGATAAATCTTAAGCGTCTCGGGAAAAGGAGTTTATAAATGTATCCATATAAAATCATTTGGGATATAGATCTGTACGATATATTTTTGACCGTCGGTTTTATCTCCGCGTTAATAGTTTTTGATATTTACACGACGAAGAGAAAAATGAAGTCGAAAATACAGACCTTTTATTTGATCCTCGGGATCGTTTCTATTTTCGTGGGATTGTACAGCGCCGAATTGTTTCAATCGGTTTTTAATTATATAAAAACGGGAGAATTTAAGTTTCAGGGCTTGACTTTTTACGGCGGACTTATCGGCGGAACGATAATATTTCTAACGGGATTTTTCCTTGTGGGAAAATTCATTTTTAAAGATAAAGAGCATATTTCTTCATTCAAAGAATTGCTTGAAGTCGCCCCTTGTTGTATTACCGTCGCTCACGCCTTCGGTCGTTTAGGTTGTCTTACGGCGGGATGCTGTTACGGACTTGAAACCGACGGTTTCCCCGGGTTTCATATGCACGTTCAAACAAATAGCGGCTACGTCGAAGGAACTTTTCTTCCGACGCAATTATATGAAAGTTTGTTTTTATTCGGGCTTTTCGTTTTTTTATCCGTAAGATATTTTAAGGGAAAACCCCGCAATTTATCGGTTTATCTTATCGCTTACGGTTTATGGAGATTTTTTATGGAATTTTTAAGGATCGACGAAAGGGGAGCCTTTTTACCATTTTTAACTCCGGCGCAGGCTATTTCGATTTTAGCCGTGATCCTCGGCATTATACTCATATTTATTTTCTCAAAAAGTGAAAAAAACTCAAAAAAAGCGCCGTAAGGTTATCGTCGATATTCGCAGATAACGCTTACGGCGTTATTTAATTTTAGATTGTCGGCTGAAATTTATTTCAGCCCTTTAATTACTTACAATCTTTGGTTTGAGAAGATTTGCTCTTTCCGGAGCAAGATTTAGTCGTACTTTTAGCCTTATTTTTAGTGGTTTTCGTATTTTCAGTCTTCATATTTTTACAGGAGTTCCAAATTAACGAATCCTTGACTTGCTTTACATAATGGACATATCGTAAAAGCCTCTTGAGCCGTCGCCTCGTAACCGCATTTACTGCAAACGAATTTTTTCGGTTGTTCGCTTTTAAATAAAGTTCCGTTTTTAAAGCCTTCGTAAAGATAATCGAATTTCTCTTTATGACGCGCTTCAACCTCGGCAGTCATTTTAAACGCTTCGCCAACGTCGTTAAATCCCTCTTCAAACGCCGTTTCGGCAAATTCGGGGTAAATGAGTTGACTTTCGTTTCTTTCAGATTGCGACGCAAATTCAAGCATTTCGTCTATTGTTCCGCTTTCAAAAGGGTATCCTGCGTTTACGGGAACGTTTTTCATATTTCCGTTATGCAGAATAAGAAGATCAAAAAATCTTTTCGCGTGAACAGTTTCGTTTTTCGCAATTTTTTTAATTTCGTCGCTTAAAGTCTGATAGCCTTGTTGAAGTGATGCCTGAGCGATCATCTGGTATCTCATTCCGGCTTGACATTCGCTTGCAAAACTCGCGGCGAGATTTTTAAAAGTTTTCGTTTGATTAAACTCCATATTTCCTCCTCCGATAATAGTGTGGGCAGAAATATGAGATTTAATTCAAAAAAGTTTATCCTATGATTAACATACTTGTTAAGGCGAGGCAAAGACCGCAGGCAATACTTTCCGTATTGGCAAGGGCTTTAACGAAGCATTAACCGCTTCGAACGCCCCTCAAAAAATCTATTGATTGGGTAAATTAATCCTACGCTTTATTGTTTTTTTCCTCTTTTACGGCGATAGGTTCACCGTTTTCAGCGTCAAAAAGAAGTTCGGTAGAGTTTTCTTTCCCTATCACGCTTATAAACCAATAGTTAAACCCTTCGTCTTCGAGCAGTCTTATCCTCAATTCGTATTTTTCAGGATCCGCCGCAAATTCCGCAACGCTTTGATTGCTGTAATTTTTAAGGTTTTTAATAATATCTTTATACGAAACTATCTCCTCGTTTTTAAGCGAATCAAGAACGATATTTTCTTCTTTTTCATTGATATTTAAAGACACTTCGATAGAGCCGATAGGGAAAGACGAAGTGTTTAAAACGCATAAAAGAGAATATGAAACAGGGCGGAATTCAAATTCGCCTTCGTATTTTTTTCCGTCTAATTGAAAATTTATTTTCGGCGTCTGCGAATAATTGACTCCGACAGGAGAATTGAGTTTGAATATAAGATATTTGTCCGTTTCTCCTACGAATCCGTCTTTTTCATAGGGGATTTCTCTTATTTCGGGATATAACGTAAGATTGAAATCTTCTCCCGTATAATAAAAGAGATCTTCGCTTAAACCGCTTATCCTTTTTTCCGGTTCGAATTTCGCCGCGCAAGACGAAAGAATGACTAACGCGCTCGTCAGTAAAATAATTATAATTTTTTTCATATATCTTTCCTCTTCAATATTTTTATGCTTAAAGAAAGAATATAATGATTATTGTCAATGTAAAAAGGTTGATTTTTAATTTTCAATGTGATAAAATTATTCTATAAAAATTAAGGTGGAAATAATGCGAAATACCGTTTTAAAATCCATATTGGTTACTTTATCCGCAATCGTCGCTTTATTCTGCGTATCTTTTATAATATTGTTTTTGGGATTTCCGCAGGTTCTGGGCAAGATAAATTCCGATCTCGGGCGTCATTCGGCTGCGGTTAATTTTTACGAAAAAGCATACGAAAGAAATCCCGATTTTCAAACGCTCAACGACCTTATCGACGAATCGGAATACGCCGATAATTATAAAACTATGTATCTATACGGAGAAAAGTTCGTTTTTGACGATAAATTCGAGGAATTTTGTCTTTCAAAAGATAAAAACGGGCAGACCTCTTTAAATACCCGCGATTATTATTGCGGTATTATATTAGACGCGATATTCGAGCGTAAGGAAGTTGAGCCGGACGTCGTAAGCGAGGCTAATGAAAAAATAGTCCGTATAGCATTTGAAAAAACGACGGAGTATAGCCGTTCTTGTCCTTTGAAATTGGCAATAATGATCGTCCGTAAAAATTCCGATAAAACGCTCGCCGAATTGATCGTGGATAAATACGATTCAATAGGGGATCGTTTTAACGACGAAGGGCTTTCGGACGATATAAATCAACTAAGACAAATTTAATTTTACAGGAAGATATATAAATGCAGCACGAAAAGATTTTAGTTTTGGATTTTGGCGGTCAATATAACCAACTTATCGCAAGAAGAGTCAGAGAACAAAACGTTTATTGCGATCTGGTTCCGAGCGATTATTCGATCGAAAAAATAAAAGAATACGCGCCGAAGGGAATTATCTTTACAGGCGGGCCAAACAGCGTATACGATGAAAATTCACCCAAGATCGACAAGGAGATATTCGATCTCGGGATCCCCGTTCTCGGTATATGTTACGGCGCTCAACTTATGGCGTATACACTCGGCGGAAAGGTCGCTCACGCGCCTACGAGAGAATACGGAAAAAAAGAAGTCGAATACTACGACAGTCCTTTGTTTGAAAATGTCGATAAAAACAATTTATGTTGGATGAGTCATACCGATTACGTTTCCGAAATTCCCGAAGGGTTTGAAATAATCGCCAAAACTTCGACTTGTCCCGTTGCGGCAATGCAAAATACTCAAAAAAAATTCTACGGAGTACAGTTTCACCCCGAAGTTATGCATACGCGTCAAGGTTCGCTCATTTTGTCGAATTTCCTATATAACGTTTGCCGTTTAACGGGAGATTGGACGACTTCGAATTTCGTAAAAGAGCAAGTCGAAAAATTAAGGAGCAAGATAGGCGATAAAAAAGTTTTATGCGCGATGAGCGGGGGAGTAGACAGCGCCGTCGCGGCAACTTTATTGCATAAAGCGGTAGGAGATAATCTTGTCTGTATTTTCGTAGATCACGGCTTGTTAAGAAAAAACGAAGCGGATGAGGTTTACACAACCTTTAAACTCGAAAGGGGAATGAATTTGATCAAAGTTGACGCGAGCGACAGATTTCTCGCTAAACTTGCAGGGGTCGACGATCCCGAAACCAAACGGAAGATCATAGGCGGAGAATTTATCAAGGTATTCGAAGAAGAAGCGAAGAAAATCGGCAAAGTCGACTTTTTGGTACAGGGAACAATTTATCCCGACGTCATTGAAAGCGGAAAGGGCAAGAGCGCCGTCATAAAATCCCATCACAACGTCGGCGGGCTTCCGAGCGTCGTAGATTTTAAAGAAATAATCGAACCGCTCAGAGATCTGTTTAAAGACGAAGTAAGGAAAGTCGGGTTAGAACTCGGATTATCTAAAGAGATCGTAATGCGCCAACCTTTCCCGGGACCGGGACTGGCTGTAAGGATCATTGGAGATATTACGAGAGAAAAAATAAAGATCTTGCAGGACGCGGATCATATTTACCGCGAAGAAATAGCGAAAGCGGGATTGGACGGAGATATTTGGCAATATTTTGCCGTTTTGACGAATTGCCGTTCGGTTGGCGTTATGGGCGATTACAGAAGTTATTCTTATACCGTCGCTCTGCGCGCCGTAACCTCTATCGACGGGATGACAGCCGATTGGGCGAAAATACCTTACGAGGTTCTTGAAACGATCTCGACAAGGATTGTAAACGAGGTCGACGACGTAAACAGGATAGTTTACGATATTACTTCGAAACCGCCCGCAACTATAGAATGGGAATAACAGTTACCTCGTCAACAGTTTCCGAAAAGGAGACTTTTCGTATTGGAAAAGGCTTAAACAAAGCATTAACCGCTTTTATACCCGTCAAAAAAACTATTGATAGGGTATGTTAATTAAAGGAGAATATTATGGAATTTATTTTTGACACGCAACTTTTGATCGAGGGCGACGATCTCGACAAAAAAGGTATAATCGATTATTTTAATAAAAATTTTTCAGGCGACAGCCTTTTGGTCGTGGGCGATGAAGAATTGATAAAGATCCATTTCCACACCAACGAGCCTTGGTTGGTTTTGGAATATTGCGCGTCGCAAGGCG
>JAFVCP010000007.1 GCA_017479185.1 Clostridia bacterium | reverse complement strand
CTGAAAGTCGGTCCGAAAGTATATACGTTACCGAACGCCATCGCATAGGCTTCCGCAGAAAGTTGTCCCGAAACAGTCAACGCGGCGGTCTTTTCGAAAAAGTCCTTCGAATAATCCACTTTACCCTCTTCCGTCTTCGGAACGTTTTCGAGATCTAAGGTCGTAACCTGAAACATTGCGCCGGCGCCTTCGCAATCGCTTCCCGTAATAAGAGGAGTATGAACGTAAACGAAACCTCTTTTATTGAAAAATTCGTGAATAGCGAAAGCCGCTTCGCTCCTTATACGGAAAACGGCGCCGAAAGTATTGGTCCTCGGTCTTAAATAGGCGATCTCCCTCAGATATTCGAGAGAATGCCTCTTCTTTTGCAAAGGGTAATCGGGAGTGGAAGATCCTTCGACTTTGATTTCCGCCGCCTTTAATTCGAGCGGCTGCCTTGCTTCCGGAGTAAGTTCGACTTTCCCTTTGACGATAAGCGAACACCCCACGTTCTGCGACGCGATCTCGTCGTAATTTTGTATTTTATCCCTTTCGAAAACGACTTGCAAATTTTTAAAATAACTTCCGTCGTTAAGTTCTATAAATCCGAACGCCTTACTATCTCTTATCGTTCTTGCCCAGCCCATAACGACGATCTCCTTACCCCCGAAAAGATCGGAGCGTTCGAAAATCTCTTTTATCAATTCTCTCTTTTCCATAACCGATTGCCTCTTAAAAGTTAAAATATTATATATTATATCATACTTTATCTAAAAAAACAACAAAAATAAGCGCTCTCGCGTTTTTTTTAATGCGAGAGCGTTTGCGATCGGTTTTTTCTCCGATCGCGCGAATATTTTTTATATAAATCAGCCTATAAGGCGAAAATCAACTGAATTTTTCTTTCTCTTCCTCGGTTATAATCACTTTTACGGGCCGCTCGTCTTTGAGCGACATTATATAATTTTCATAATCTTGTTCGGTCATTTTTCTGACTGCGTGCTTCTTTTTTTTGCTCATAAATCTCTCCTTTGAAAGAATTCGATCTTTATCTTCCGTTAAGATTTTGCCCTGCTTACGATCATTTTATACGAATACGCTTGAATTTTAAATCAAAAAAGCATATAATTATAGAGGATTATGGATAAGATCAAGAACGCGATAAGAATAACGGCGGCGATTTTATATTTCGCGGTGGCTGTTTTTGCCGTAATACAGGCGGCGCTTCCGGCGGAACAATCGTCGGAAGTGAGCGCAAGTTTTGCAATATTTACCGGTTTGTTCGGAGAAGGCGTTACCGAAATTCAGGTTTTGGACAAAACGGTTACCTTCGAAGATTTCGCGAGTTTTTTGCGTAAATTGGTGGGGCATTTCGGGTTGTTCGGCTTTTTGGGATTTCTCGGCTTCATAGCGGCGAGCGGCTTTAAAGACAATTCGAAATGGTTGATAATCGACCTATTGACCACTTTTTTCTTCGCCGCGCTGACCGAAACCATACAACTCGTAACACCGGGAAGGGGCGGACTATTTTCAGACGTCGTTCTCGATATGCAAGGCGCCGTTATGAGCGTATGCGCGCTCGCGGCGATACAGTCCGTTTATTTTTATTTCAAACGCGTAAGTATGAAAAAATCGGCTTATATAGCCGCGTTGTTCTACGTCGCTTTCATCGCGTTGTATTTCGGCTTTAACAGCGGTTCTTTAAACACGACTATCTGTTTTTATATTTATCTTATAACGGGCGGAATCGCTTCGCTGTTATCACTTATCTTTTCTCATTTAAGAAAAATTTGACAAACCACGGAAAAATTAAAATCCTCTTACCCGCCCAAACGGAGAGTAAGAGGATTTTTTAAATTTCGTATATTAAAGTTACGGGACCGTCGTTGAATTGTTCGATCTTCATATCCGCGCCGAACACTCCGTATTTGACGATAACGCCGTATTCTTCGAGTTTTTTCCCGAAATACTCGTAAAGTTCTTTGGCTTTTAACGGTTCTTCCGCTTCCGAAAACCCCGGTCGGTTGCCGTGGGAAAGATCGGCTAAAAGGGTAAATTGCGAGATGAGCAATATCTCGCCGCCGACCTCTTTAAGCGATAAATTCATCTTTCCGTTTTCATCTTCGAAAACCCTTAAAGCGGATACTTTCTTCGCAAGATAATCGGCTTTGTCTTCGCCGTCGCCTTTTGCCACGCCGAAATAGACGGCGAAACCTTTTTCAATTTCGGAAACGAGCGCTCCGTCCACCGACAGGGCGACTCTTTTTGTCCTTTGAACGACCGCTTTCATAAATATCACCTTTTATAAGAAATAGATTTTAAGTCCCAAGTAAAAACGCCGACCGTTACAATTCTTCGATCGAATGAGCGATAAACGTAATATGATCTCCTACCCTTTCGAGGTTGGAAACGAGATTTATAAATACCGCTGAATTACGGGCGTCGCATTCGCCGTCGTTAAGTCTTTTAATATGCCCGTCGATAAGAAGCCTTCTCATCATATCGACGCTGTCCTCTATCGCTTCGAGTTCGGGGAAAGCGTCGCGGTTTTTGGTTTCGAAAATAGCGATCGCTATCGCGTATAATTGCTCTATCTTGCCGAACATTTCTTTTAAATCGGCAATGACGTTATCCGAAAACACAAGTTCTTTCTCCACGGTAGAACGCGTGTATTTTACGATATTGTCGGATATCTCCGAAATACGGAGCATATCCCCTATCGCGTGATATAAAATGGATATTCTCGTATCGTCGTGAACGGAAACTCTCGCGCCCGAAACTTTTATAAGATAATCGGTAATTTGCTTTGAAATAATGGAAATATCTTCGTTTTCGGCAAGTATCCCGTCCGCAGCGCCGACGTCTTTTTCGAGAAACGCCGTAAACGACTTTTTCAGGCTGTCCATACATTTATCGCCCATAAATACCGCTTCTTTCTGAAGTTGGGCGATAGCGACCGTGGGCGTTGCAAGCATACGGTCGTCCATATAAGTAATTTTGATCTCTTCCTTTTCCTTTTTTTCTTTTATTAAAATTTCCGTGATCTTGACGAAAAGACCGGTTGCGGGAAGGAATATCAACGTACAAATAAGGTTGAACGCAAGGTGGAAAATGGACATTTGCATTTCCGGTCCGCCGGGAACGACAACCGACCAGAAGTCGGTCATAAACCCTTTCCATATTATCAGAACCACGAGGAACAAGACCGCGCCGAAAGTATTGAACAAAAAGTGAATGAGCGCCGCTCTCTTCGCGTTGGTTCCCGCTCCTACCGAACTCAAAAGCGCGGTAACACAGGTGCCGATATTGGTTCCGAGAACTATATAAAGCAGGGCGTTTCCGCCGCTTCCTATCTGTATTCCGCTCGCGAGCATAGCGAGAAGTATTCCGTTGACCGCCGTACTCGACTGCATCAAAGCGGTTATCGCTATCCCGAGGAATAGAAGAGCGAACGGTTCGAGCCAAGAGGGATTTATGGGCGTTTTAAGCAAATTTTTTATGGTTTCGGATTGTTGGATAATATCGCTGCTCATACACGCCGAAATTACCGTAAGTCCCAAAAACACAAGCCCGAAACCCGCAAGAGTAAGACTTACGCTCCTCGCTCTGTCGTTTTTACATAGCATCGCCGAAAAAATACCGATAAAAGAAAGCGCCATCGCGTAAGGTCCAATGTGAGAAAGCCCCGCGGCTATCAGAAGGGTGGTTATCGTCGTACCGATATTCGCGCCCATAATGATCGAAGTCGCCTGATATAGCGTCATCATTCCGGCGTTGACGAAACCTATTACCATAACCGTCGTTGCGGCGGAACTTTGCATAAGCGTTGTCGCCCCTGCGCCTATCCCAACGCCCGCAAGTTTACTTTTCGAAGTTTTATCGAACAGTTTTCTCAATCCTCTGTTCGCAACTTTCTGTAAGTTTTCGGATAAAAGTTTAAATCCTATCAAAAATGCGCCGAGCCCCGCGACAACGCAAAAAACCAACTCTACGACCTGCGAAAACTGAATCTTCATCCGTCTGTAATAATCTCCTATTTATGCTCGTTTTATTTTAATCATTATTCTACCATTCTATAATAACTTATTTTTTAAAAAATGACAAGAAATTTTCGCTCGTTTTTGCAAATTTTGAGCATTTTGCGCAAAAAAAAAGACCGCAAAATGCAGTCTTTAAATTTTTTTTATTGAGCCTTACGCTCTTCTATCATATTTTTGACCTTCATAAGCCTCGTCGTCGCCGCCCTTTCGTTTTCATCGAGTTTGCTCTTTATATATCCGATCGTTTCTTCGAGTTGAGGTATCATAACGTATTCGAGAGCGTTTACTCTTCTCTTGTTTCTTTCGATCTCTACGGCGAGCATTGCGACAGCCTTTTCTATTTCGGCAAGTTTAAGCATTTTGCCGATGACTTTGCCTATTTTCTCCACGGAATAATCCGCCTCGGAAGTTATCTCTGAATAGGCGTAAGGAAGATCCCCGCCAGCGGCGTCGGAAACTTCGATCTTCGGCACTTCGACGCTCATTATATTCTGCGTGGAAAAATCGGCTTGCGCGGAAACCGAAGGCATTGAAAACGCCTTTTCGATTTCGGCGCGCGAAGTCATTCCGCCTACGAATGCGAATTGTTTTAAACAATCCCCGAGTTCCCTTTCGACTTCTTCGCGTAGATTTTTATTTTCTTTTATAAGGACGGAAAACCGCCTTATCATCTCGTCCGACTTATCTTTAAGGAGTTTATGCCCTCTCACGGCGGTTGATAACCTCGCCTTGAGTTTTTTCAACTCCATTCTCGTAGGATTGACGTTAAGTCTTGTCATTTTAGACCTCTTTAATTATCGAGATATTTTTCAAGATATTTTTCTTTTATACGTTTAAGTTCACTTCTCGGCAGGATCTTGAGTAATTTCCAACCTATATCGAGGGTTTCTTCGATGGTTCTGTTCGTCGTAAACCCCTGCGCGACGTAATTTCTTTCAAACTCTTCGGCAAACTTCGCGTAGAGTTTATCCGTCGGAGTAAGAGCCGCGTCGCCGAGTATGGCGGAAAGTTCCTTGCACTCTTTCCCCTTCGCGTACGCGGCGAAAAGTTGGTTCATAGTATCTGCGTGATCTTCCCTCGTTTTTCCGTCGCCTATTCCCTTATCTTTCAGTCTTGAAAGAGAAGGAAGTACGTCTATAGGCGGATTAACGCCCTTTTTGTACAGATCTCTCGAAAGGATTATCTGTCCTTCGGTTATATAACCCGTAAGGTCGGGAATGGGGTGGGTTTTATCGTCCTCGGGCATAGTAAGAATGGGGATCTGAGTTATCGAACCTTCCTTACCCTTTATTCTCCCCGCTCTTTCGTAAAGTTGAGCGAGGTCGGTATACAGATAGCCGGGATACCCTCTTCTTCCGGGGACCTCTTTTCTCGCAGCCGAAACCTCTCTGAGCGCTTCGGCGTAATTGGTTATATCTGTCATAATAACGAGGACGTGCATACCGAGGTCGAAAGCGAGATATTCGGCGCAGGTAAGCGCCATACGAGGGGTCGCGATACGCTCTATCGCGGGATCGTTGGCGAGGTTGGTAAACAAGACCGTCCTTTCGATAGCGCCCGTCTTTCTGAAATCGTCTATAAAGTATTCAGCCTCTTCGTAGGTGATCCCTATCGCGGCGAAAACTACGGCGAATTTACTGTCCGAGTTTCTGACTTTCGCCTGTCTTGCGATCTGCGCGGCAAGTTCGGCGTGGGGAAGTCCGCTCATCGAAAATACGGGAAGTTTCTGTCCGCGAACCAAAGTATTAAGACCGTCTATCGCCGAAACTCCGGTCTGAATAAACTCGTTGGGATAATTTCTCGCCGCGGGATTTATAGGCTCGCCGTTGATATCCATAATTTTATCGGGTATAACGGGCGCTCCGCCGTCGCGGGGATTTCCCATTCCGTCGAAAACCCTTCCGAGCATATCGCCTGATACTGCAAGCGACAAACTTCTTCCCAAAAATCTCGCCTTGGAAGTGGAGATTTTAAGTCCCTGCGTATTTTCGAACAACTGCACGACCGCTTTATCGTCCCTTACTTCGAGGACTTTTCCCCTTCTGACCTCGCCGTTTTCCTGCGTTACTTCTACGAGTTCGTCGTATTTTACCCCTTCCACGCCCTCTACGAGCATCAAAGGTCCTACGACTTCTTTTATGGTTTTATACTCTTTATACATCTTCTTTGCCTCCGACGGAAAGCGCTTTAAGTTGAATCGTCAATTCTTCTTCTATGTCGTCGAATTGTCCGATCGAACTTTCTTCGAGATATTTCGCCCTTCCGATCCTTTCCTTCGCCGGACAATTAAGCACGTCGTCAAGGTCTGCGTAATTGGCGACCGCTTCGTTTCCGAGTTCGTAGAACTTTTTGATAAGTTTTAACATTCTGTACTGCTTATCGAGAGAAGTGAAAGTGTCGGTTTCGTGGAACGCGTTCTGGTGAAGATAATCCTCTCTCACCATTTTGGCGGTTTCCATAGTCATTCTGTCTTTATACGAAAGAGCGTCCATACCGACTAACCGAACGATCTCGTCGAGATTTGCTTCTTCCTGTAAAATATTCATCACGAACGAACGAAGAGCCATAAAATCCTCTCCGACGTTGGAATTATACCATTCCCCCATTCTGTCGGCGTAAAGAGAATAACTTATAAGCCAATCGATAGCGGGGAAATGTCTCTTATACGCGAGTTGCGCGGACAATCCCCAGAAAACCTTTACGATACGCAAAGTCGCCTGCGAAACGGGTTCGGAAAGATCTCCTCCCGGGGGAGATACCGCGCCTATCGCCGAAACCGATCCGACCGCGTCCCCGCTTCCCAAAACTTTGACTATTCCCGCTCTCTCGTAAAACTCCGCGAGTCTTGACGACAGATACGCGGGATATCCTTCGTCGCCCGGCATTTCTTCGAGCCTTCCGCTCATTTCGCGAAGGGCCTCCGCCCAACGGGAAGTCGAGTCCGCCATAATCGCGACGCTGTAACCCATATCTCTGAAATATTCGGCAATGGTTATACCCGTATAAATAGAGGCTTCTCTCGCTGCGACCGGCATATCCGAAGTATTCGCGATAAGAACCGTCCTTTTCATAAGCGGTTCGCCCGTTTTAGGATCTTTAAGTTCGGGAAATTCGTTTAAAACGTCGGTCATCTCGTTGCCGCGTTCGCCGCACCCGACGTAAACTATTATCTCGGCGTCCGCCCATTTTGCAAGTTGATGCTGAACGACCGTCTTTCCGCTTCCGAACGGTCCCGGAACGGCGGCGACTCCGCCTTTGGCGATCGGGAACAGAGTGTCTATTACTCTTTGCCCCGTAACCATAGGCATAGACGGCGTCATCTTTTCTTTATACGGGCGGGCTTTTCTTACCGGCCAACGTTGAAGCATCGAAATTTCCGAATCCTTTTCCCCGTCCTCGATGACCGCTATGGTCTGTAAAACGTTGAAACGACCGGCTTGAATACTCCTTATCTTACCCTGTACGCCGTAGGGAACCATTATTTTATGAAGAACTATGGAAGTTTCCTGTACGGTTCCTAAAACGTCGCCCGCGCTGACGTAATCGCCCGCTTTTTTCGTCGGGGTAAAATCCCAAAGTTTTTCGTGATCTACGTTATCTATCTTTATTCCTCTCGTGATCCTGTCGCCGTAAGACGAAACGAGTTTGTCGAGCGGCCTTTGAATGCCGTCGAAAATGCCCTCGATAAGTCCCGGAGCGAGTTCGACCGACAAGGGGCTTCCCGTTGAAACCACTTCGTCCCCGACGCCAAGCCCCGAAGTTTCTTCATAGACCTGTATCGACGCCCTGTCGCCGCGAAGTTCGATAACTTCGCCTATAAGTTGTTTTTCGCCCACTTTTACGACGTCGTACATTTTGACGTCCGACATATTTTCCGCCAAAATAAGCGGGCCGGAAACTTTAACTATCTTTCCCTGCATTTATCTTTCCTCTCTACCGAACAGAATGTCGACGCCGAGCGCCCTTTCCATCTGTTCCTTCATTCTTTCGACGGCGTATCCGTTCGATCCCTTTTCCGACGGAACGGGAACGACGACGGGGTAAGCCTGTTCGTTCATTCTTAGTATTAGGTCGTTAAGTTCTTTCGCAAGATCGTCGGTAATAAATATGACCTTATATGTTTTCGCGAGTTTCCGGAGAAGTTCCCGAGCCTTTACCGCGTCGGGAGCCGAATAAGCGTCGACACCGCCCGCTTTGAAAGCGAGAACTCCGTCTCCGTTTCCTATTATTGCGGTTTTACCCTGCATAACACTCTTTCAGCCTCCACCTGATGGTTTCCCTGTCCGCGCCGGCGAGTTTCAGCGCCAAAACGACGCGAACGTTTTTCATTTCGCTTTCTTTATAATTCGCGTAAACTATAAGAGGGATGATCCCGTCGGTTTCATATCTCTTTTCTTTAAGCCTTTTCATCGCGAAATTTCCCGACTCTTTTTCAAATGACACGAGGGGTTTTCTCTCCGCCCTCTCTTCGAGTCCGATTTTCAAAAGATCGTAATAAGGCGTTCTCAACACTTCCGAAAGGGCTTTGTCGTCCTCTCCGAAAGCGACGAGGTCTAAGATCTTCAAAGAAAGATTACCCCCGTCTATATATTCGTTTTTCGCCTTTTCTCCGTCTTTTTGCCGAAGGGCGACGCCTATGTTTTTAGCGTCTATCTCATACTTTAATATCTCTTTCCAATCTTTGTTCTTAACGTTTTTTAACATAAAGGAATAATACGCCTTTATGAAGATCGCGCTTAATCCCGCGCCCGTCGCCTTTCCGCTTTCGAAAAGTGCTTCGGCTTCGGCTATCGGTTTTTTCAGATGATCGGGAACATCCTTGCCCTCTTTCAGGCGCTCTGCCGAAACGACGCCTGCGGGCAACAAAATACTTTCGTCGGCGCCGACGTGTTTTATCCTGAGTACGCTCTCCGCGTTGTGAAAATCGTTTTTCGCAAGCAAACAGCAGTAGACTTTAGGATCGGCGTATTCCTTTAAAAACTCCGTGAATATATCCCTTTCCGCAGAGATAAGTTTTTCGTAATCGCGGGCGTCGCAGCCTTCCGCGCTCTCTCCGCCGAAAGGATATTCGCGAAGTATCTTAAAAGCGTCGTCCGCGCTCGCCGCTTCCGCCATTCTTAAAAACGCGTCCTCGGAAATCAGATATTTTTCGCGGGATTTTATTAACCCGTTGACGAAAACGGTATCTTTTCCTGCCATAATCAATCCTTAAACAGTTCGTCGGCTATTTCCGATTCGGTTTTTTCTCTGATCGAATCGCATAGCGCCGTAAAACTGAGATCTTTATCGAATTTTTTACCGACGAGCATAATCCCGCCGTTAAATTTGCCTCCGCTTCTGACCGTAAGGCGTTTACTTTTTACTATTTCCGTCCTCTCGACCTCTTCCGCCGAAAGTTTGCTGTTTTCGGGCAGCAAAACCTCGTCGCCCTCTTCGGCGTACGAACCGATGAGCGAAATGATAAATTCCTCATATTCGCCCTTATCCATCTCGTTGAGTTTATTTACAGCCCTTTTGTAGACTATTTCCACGAGTTTTTGCCTTGCGCTCAATAAGTTTTTTCTCGCCTCGAGTTTAGCGAGCGTCGATTTCCTCGAAATAATTTCTTCGGCTTGTTTTTTCGCCTCTTTCCTTTGGGAAAGGGCGTAATCGCTCGCTTCCTTTTCGGCTTGACTTACTGTTTCAAGGTAGTATGTTTCAGCGTCGTTTTCGACGTTTTCGGCATACGTTTTTGCGCTTTTTATTATCTCGTCGGTTATGCGGTCTACGGCTTTATTTTGGTTTACAGAATTTTCCATCGCCATAACGACTCGTTTATCAGATGATTATGCCGAGAACGAGAGCAAGTATCGCGTAGAACTCGACCATTGCGGGGAACAAGATATATTTTCCCGACCCCTCGCTGTTTTTGCCTACGGCGTAAATACACGAAACCGCGGTTTTACCTTGCAATACCGCCGAAAGCATACCCGTAATTCCGAGAATAGAAAGGGTTACGAGCATTTGCCAGCCCGCCGCCATTTCGGTGATACCCTGAACTGCGCCGTTTTTCATGAACGCGAGGACGAAACCGTAAATACCTTGAGTCGCGGGAAGAAGGGCGAGAACGAGGACTTTTGAAAATTTCTTATTGTCCTCAGCCAGAACGCCCGCCGCAGCCGCGCCGGTCTTATAAAGACCGTAAGCGGAGCCGCCTCCGCACAGGATCATACAGATCGCCATACCTAAAATACCAAGTGCTTTTCCATCCATAGTTTTAATTCCTCCGAATTGTTTTGCTTTTTTGATTTTTTATATATCTCAACCCTCGAAATACGAGTGATCAAGTCTGCTCCCGAAGGGCGTGAACAATTCTCCTTCGCCCTCGTAAAATTTGCCGTAAAACTCGACGTATTGAAGTCTTGCGTCGTGAATATAGGCCCCGAGAAGATTTATCGCGAGATTAAAGACGTTGCCGACGATGATTATTATCACGCCGAATATTATTCCTATAACGCCTTGCGGGAATAACATTTCTATCGCCAAAGTGTTGGTAAATATCGACGCTATCTGCGCGCCCGACAACATAAGCCCGTATAATCTACAATAACTCAATATATCCGAAACGTAATTTATGATTCCGTAAGCGGAAGAGAATACCTTGGTTACTTTTCCGAGTCCTTTCTCGGCTATTCCGGCGGTAAGTATTCCTAAAATCGCCGCGCCCGCGGTAACGTACATTCCGCCCGTCGACAGCGAGGAGTTGTTCGTCGCGACGCCGAATATCCATACGATAAGCGAAAACATTACGATCGCCCAGACAATCCCGCCGAAAACACCTTCGAGAATTTTCTTTCTCGAAAAATCCTGATAGGCTTTCATCAAAAGTCCGACTCCCAAATGGAAAGTTCCGAACGCAAGACACCACATAAGGATCGCGGGAATATCTATGCCGGCAATGGAAGTCATCGCCGTTATCTGATTAAGGTGAGCCTCGTAAAAAGCGTTATAGCCTGCGCCAAGCGTTCTGCGAAGCAACGGATAGCCGAGCCAACTGTCGAAAACCGCCCCCGCTATCACTGCGAAGAAGCCGCCGTAAGCGAAAACTTTCGCCATTCTCGCTATCGAACTGCCTTCACGCTGTTTTTTCGCGAAAAGAAAGCCGCCGACTATCATCAAAAGCCCGTATCCTACGTCCGCCATGATTATTCCCATAAATAACGAGAAGAAAAACGACATAACGGCGTTGGGATCGAGCGCTCCGTAAGCGGGCGCGGAATACATATTCGTAACCGCCTCGAAATTGCTTACTATCTTACCGTTTTTATTTAAAGTGGGAGCGAACTCCGTTTCGGGGACCTCTTCGAACTCGACGAATACCGCCTGCGTTGCGTCCCTGATCTTATTTTCCACCGAAGAAGTCTTTTCGGTAGGAACGTACGCTTCCATAACGAAAGCCGCGTCGGTTTCTCCGAACTGAACTTCCGCCTGTTCTTTCTCGATGCAAAAGGCGAGATAATCGGCGTAAATTTTCATTTCTCTCGCAGACTTCGCCAAAGCCGCCAATTCGTCGCGAATTTCATTCGCTTCATCAATGAGTCGGTCGTATTCGCCTTTAAGTCGTTCGATCGCGTTGCCCGCCGTATAGTCAAAGGCAAAGGGGCATCTTTTAAAACCCATCTCGGCGAGAACATCCTCGATCTCGTCTTTACGGCTCTTTAACCCGACGACCGCAACGACGATCTCCGAATTATACCTTGCGAGAGTTTGGAAAACGAAACCTTTTTCAGCCGCAAAACTCTCCGCTTTCGACTGCTTGTCCGCGCCTAAAAGCCCGAACCTTACGATACAATAAGCCGTATCGGCAAAAAAGGAAAACCTCTCTTCCACTTCGGCGTAAGGCTCGTAAGTCTTTATTTCGCTCGCCTTTTTCGCAGCCGCGATCTTCGCGTCGTTTCTCTCGTCGTTCAATTTTTCTATTCGCTCGAACAAGGCGTTCATTTCTTCGCCTTTTTCCGACATTGAGAAAAACTCCCGCCTCGAAACCGAAAAGCCGTCTTTAATGAAACTCTCTTTTCTTTCCTTCTGCGGTATTTCGTCGACCGCCGACGAAACGATCTCTATACATTTTTCCGTCCTTTCTTTCAAAGTCGTCAGATCGCCGATCCTTTCCGAGTCGGACCGTTTCGTCAAGGCGTACTCTTTGGCGGAGCGAATTTGCGCCGCCCCGCATTTTTGCATTTCGTCCAATATTGCGCTCTTGTCGGAAATAAGCCCGACGAGAGTCATTACGGACATTTTAGCAACCGCCATTTTTTAACCTCCGAAACATTTCGACAGAAAGTTCTTCCGCTCTTCCGTCGAGAGAAAAGATCAGTTGATCGCATTCTTTTTTGCTTTCGGACATTGCGTTCGCGAAGTTTTTTTCAGCGACGGTTTCGGCGTTTAAGATTATTCCGCTTTTTTCCGCCTTCGCGTTTTTCTTGGCGTTTTCAGCGATCTCTCTCGCCCGTTTATCTGCCGCCGTCCGTTTCGCTTCCGCGTTTTCGTCCGCCTTCAGGCGGATCTTTTCCGCTTCTTCTTCGGCGAGCAGCACGCTTTTAAGCACTTCTTCTATCATAACGATCCTATCCTTTCAAAAAAATCGAATCCGCTTTCGGCAGTGGTTCCCGATAAATAAACCATCGAAAAACTCCCGACCATAGACAAAAAATACCTATAACAAATTCCGTTTTACATTATAATATATTCGCAAAACTTTGTCAATTCGTTTTTTTATAATTGAGTGATATAATTTGTCGTTATGGTGAAATTTCCCGAAAATTCCGGTAAAACCATCAGACGATCCTATCGTACGGCGATCTCGTTCCGAATATCTCCGCAAGTTCCCGCGGTTCGATGACCGTCGAGGTTTTATCCGCCTTATAAACTATCAATCTGTATAAGTACTCGTCGCTTAAAAGAGGATATAGCCTTTTCAGCGTATAATCGGCGGTGATCGCCAATGTTTTTACCTCTTTTCCTCTCTTTATTTTTTCGAGAGAAAAACTTTCGGCAATAGCGAAATAAGCGTTTTCTTTCCTGACTTCCAAAGCGCCGAAGATCATAAAAAACGCGAAAAACAAAATCGAAAGATTGGGCGTCGAAAAAAGAGAATATACGAACAACCCAGCCATTCCCGCGCCCAACGCGACGCCCGTCGCCCTCGCGATCTTTACGGCGGTCTTTCTTTTCAGACGAAGAGAGAGGATCGCGAGCAGCAATCTTCCCCCGTCCAAGGGATAAGCGGGCAACAGGTTGACGAAAAACAATGAAAAATTAGCCGTCGCCATAAGTTCGGTATACGGGTAGGTTTCGGGAAATATCCACCAAAGGGCAAGCGTGGATAAGCCGAGCAAGAGATTTATAAGAGGTCCTGCGACGACTATCTTTATCTCGTCGCGAAGTTTAAGCCCCGAAACGTCGCCCGAAATAACCGCCCCGTAGGGCATAAGACATACGTTTTTCAACTTATAGCCCAACTTTTCGGCGGCAAACGCGTGTCCCGCTTCGTGTATTACCGCGGTAAAAGTAAACGCGAGAAAAGAAAATACTTTGCCCGTTGCGGCAAAGTATAATCCAAATAAGAAGAACAATGGGTGTACGCTGAAATTTAACTTTCCCATATTATCGAGCCGTTTTCCAGAAGATACCCCGTAAGAAGGGTCCCGTCATTATAAAGTTTGACGCTTGCGCTACCTTCGTTTAAAAACGCTATGGGAATATATTTATACGCCTCTTCCCCCTCGTCGGCGTAAACGTAATCGACTCCGCTTATTACTGTTTTAAAAACGTCGCTGTGATTTACGGTCAAAGTATATTTTCCGTCCTCGCCTTTCTCGATCGACGAAACCTTTCCCTCGCAAACGGGATAGATCGCTCCTTTGCCCGAAAAAGTCATAACTCCTTCGCTGAGATCGGCGTCGAGTTCTTCGCTCGGCGATTTCGCGCTGAAATTCGCGTAAGTCCTCGAGTCGGTCGTAACCGCGGAAATTCCGAAAGCCTTTTTAAAGATAGTGTTTATACCGCTGTCTTCCCAGAAAACGTTGGTAAGGAGTATAGCCGATACCAAAAGAAATACAGCCGCGCCTTCGGCGTATATAAGATCGAATTTGAATTTTTTTCTCGGCTTTTTATCTTTCGCTCTTTTGGTTCTCGTCCGAACGACTTCCTCGGTCTTTTCATCGATCTCCGACTGAACTTCTTCGGTAAGATCTTCTTCTTTTTTGTTGTCGTCTTTCTTACGGGCGAACCCGTTTACCTTCGCGATAACCTCGTCTTTAAGGCTCTTCCTCTTTTTGCGCTTTGCGGGTTTGAACACTACGTCGCAAGTTGAAACGGGCATTTCAAGCATTTCGGCATATTCCATTCCGTCTTTCATATTATTTACCTCCGATACGGTAATATAATATGGTTCGGCGAAGTGTTTTAGAACGTTTTTCGGCTGTTGGGCATATAATATTTTTTAAAAATTCTTTCGGACAGGTTCAATTTAAAATACCCATTTCAAACAACGCCGATTCCGCCGGGATAAACCCGCCTTTTAAGGCGTTTTGAAAATGCGATCTCGCTTTTTTATCGTTTTTGCGAACGTAGTCCCCTTTATAATAACAAAGTCCGAGATAATATTCGGCTTCGGGACAGCCTAATTCCGCGCCCTTTTTCCACATCTTTACCGCTTTCCCGACCTTTCTTTGAGCGCCCGCGCCGTAATAATAATTTCTCGCGAGCATAAGTATCGCCTGAATATTATCTCCGCTCGCCGCTCTTTTTAAGTATCCGTGTCCTTTGCGATAATCGACTTTTCCCGTCAATCCCGCCTGTAAGATATAACCTCGCATATACTGCGCTTCGGGGTGTCCTCTTTTCGCGGCTTCTTCGTACCATTCGGAAGCGAGAGAAATATCCTCTTCTCCTTCGCCGCCGTAAAAATATTTCTGCGCTATATTAAATTGCCTTTCGGCGTTATTCTCCCTTTTAAAATCTACGAACTTTTTATCAAACGCGCTTTCCACGATCATTTTATCACCTCTCGTCTTTTTACGCCCCTATTATAAGGCGGTAAAGATGACAAGAGCGTGTCATATTATAAATATTTTTTTATTTTTTCGTCCAAGCCGTCCAAATCGAAAGTAAGGGCAAGCGAACCGAGAAAATACCTTTTGACCTCTTTAAATCCGTAATGAGAGTAAAAGCCGTAACCTCTCGTTTTTCGATTTTTAGTTACGAGATACATAAACTTGACTCCCCTATTTTTCAGATGGACGCCCATCGAAGTGAGAAGTTTAGCCCCTAACCCCTCTCCCTGACGGTCGGGCGCGACGTTGATGTGAAAGCCGCCGCCGTAAAGTTTATCGAGTTTAGCCGAAACAAAAGCGCAAATAGAATTGAACCACCCGAGATACGCCCTTTTTTTTCGAATCAAAGGAGAATAAAGGCGTTTTTGCTTTTCGATAAAATTATCGGGGTCGGTGGACGCGACTATATAACCGCAGATATAACCGCTCGTCGCCTCTTCCGCGACCAAAACGTTTTCGGGTTCCTGCTCTATGTAATAATCGACGTACATATTACACATACATTCGCGCAATTTGGGTTTTACGGTATATATTTTCGCAGAGGTGTCCGCGCAAATTTTTCTGACGCCCTCTCTGTCCGACGGGCGATAATACCTTATTACTACGCTTTCCACTCCTCATTCTCCTTTAAAATATACTACCTTAACCCTGCGTCGTCTTTCAGTTTCTCGCTATTCCGCGATATTATATTGAAGGGGGAGATTATATTCCTCTTCGTAAAATTTCTTCCACACGCCGAAATTTTCTTCCATCATATCTTTAGCGTTCTTACTGTCCGAAAACCCTTCCGTTCTGTAAATGGGTTTGCCGACGTTGATCGTAAACTCCTGCGTCGGGAAACCGTCAGGACCTATCTTTTCCCCGTCTTTCATAGTTATAAAAACGGGAAGAACCGGCACGTCGTTTTCAGCCGCGATCTTAAAAGCCGTCTTTTTCAAAGGTCTTGGCTTGCGATAATTCCACCACATTGCCTGTTCGGGATATATCAATACGAAATTACCCTCTCTTAAAATATGATTAACGGCTGTTACGAACTCCTTCATAGTCGTCATATTGGAACTTAAAGGAAGGGTATAACAATTTCTCATCAAAAGTCCGTAAAACCCGGGGAAACTCGTATAATTTCCCTCTTTTATGACTTTAAACATTTTGCGTTTTTTATGACCGGACTTATCGTAAAGGATCTGCATCGCGAAACTGTCCATAGCGCTGAAATGATTGCAGGTTATGATCGCTCCGCTTTTAAGGTTCGCGAAATTTTCAAGTCCGTTTATTTTTTTTACGACGATATCTCCGCTTTTTATTATCCCGTTGAGATATCTTCTCGCGACGAAATAAGCGTATTTGGTCATTATTTTACTTGAAATTTTCTTTCTCGTATAATCGACCTCGCCGGGCATTATCGTCCTGCCTTCGGGATCGTTTTCCACGTCTTTATCGAACCAGCCCTTCTTTTCGTATTCTTTGATCTTTTTAATTATCTCCAATCTTTCCGGCGACCTGTCCATAATGGATTTTATGATCCTTTGGATCCTCGCGTTTTCAACTTCGTCGTCGGCTTGTTCTTTGCAAATGCGAATGAGATTTTCGGTTTGCTCGTCGGCTATTTTTTTGAGATCTTTATCGGCTTTCTCCTTTTTTTCTCTTATTTCGGAAGCGAACTCGCTCGCGTCCGAATATTTCCAGAAATACTCTTCGTATTTTATCCCGTCCGCAAGCCAGGGTTTAAAAGATAGGTTGTAGTGTATCAACTTCAGATCTTTTTCGTCTAATTTAACCCCGTCGATAGGCATTTTATCCCACCCGGGGGACAAAAACTTAACGTTGCCCTTGCAGATCGCGTTGAGATAATCCTGATCCTGCGCGACGTTAAAAGTAACCGCGTCGATAAGCGAAATAAACTTGCTCTCAAATCCTATTTCCCTTAACTTTTTACAGTTGAGCAATAATACGCCCGCGTTGAAATATCGACGATAACTCTCAACCCCTATCCTCTTTTCGGAATAAAGTTTAAACTCGTCTATAAGTTGGACGGACTCGTCGGGTACGGCGCCCACGAAATCGTCGCCCAATTCTTCGTCGTAAAGTTTTGCGACGTCATCCAAAAGAACGATATCGCAATCGAGATAGACCGCCTTGTCGAGTTCGGGATACAACTCGGGAATAAAAAGTCTGTAATACGTGGATTTAGTATAATAATCCCTCGTATGAAATTTACTTTCGTAGTCTTTTATTTTCTCGCTGACGTCAACGAATTCAACGCTCATATTATCTCTCGAATAAGTGTCTATAAGTCGGTTTTTAATCTCTTCGCTTATATTATTCGTATATAAACAACGCACGATATAGTTTCTTGCCTTCGACGCGTGAGAAACGATAGATTGAAGGGCGACGCCGAAAAAGGGAACGTATCTCTCTCCGCAAGAGAAAAATATATTAACGTCTTTATTATTCATTGTAGTAATTCTCCTCGTTGAAAAATTTTTTTAGTTTTAAATATTCGTCGAACACGTCGTCGAACTGACGGTATCCGAAAACTTTTCTGACCTTATCCACCTGCCACTGTTTTATATTATCGGTATGAGGGTAAGGAAGATAAAACAATCTTTTACTGAAATGACGAACGACCGTATTTTTATGTAAAAATTTCTGGTCGTTGAATTTTTGCGGCAATAGTTTTTTCTTCGTGGTAGAGCGGAAAAGAGCGTCCTGATCGGCAAAGATCAATTTTTTTGCTCTCAACTTTTCTCTCGCCTTTAAAAATATCCCCGTTTCCCTGCATTTTTCCATATTGAAAAGCAACACGCCCGCGTTTATATAATCGGGACGGAGAAGAAATTTGCCGTAATGATCGCGCGCCGCGGCGTATTCGAAACCGCTCACGTCCGTGTCGTATAATAAAGAAATATCCCTGTTGAACATAATATCCGCGTCGAGATATAAAAGTTTACCCGCTACTTCGGGAAGTTCTTCGTCGGCGAGAAGTCTTAAAAGAGTATACGGAGAACAATACGCGCCCTCGTTCGGGCAATACGCGAATTCTCTTTCATACGACTTTCCCACGTCTTTTACAATTACTCTGTTTTCGGGATTATACGTCTTTACGACTTTTTCCAAAAACTCGATTTTTCGCCCGCTTATCGACTTATAGGCAGGTTTTATTCTCGTTATATCCATAGTAAAGATAAAAACCCTGAAACTATCTTTCGTGTTCGTTCTTTTTAAAACGGAAAGCAAACAAGTCAAAACCCCGTCGAATACTCCGTCGTTTCCGGAAAACAATAGGTCAATCATTTTTCTCTTCCTTTTTGATATATTTTATATATTCGTAATTTGAAAGTTTCGCTCTTTCGCTCATTTTAGCAAATACTTTGCGTTTGAGATCTTCGCACTTTTCCTTGTCCGAAAGTCCCTCGTCGGGGAAAAAGGGTCCGTCGACGTATACGACGATATTCGGTTTGTTTCCCCTTTTGGGCTTGACGTAAGTTACGGTGGAAGTAAAAGAGGGCGCGCCGAATTTTACGGGATAATTCATAGATACGCTTTTAAAATTTCTGATCCCCGTAAAGTAGGGCCAGATATGGGCTTCGGGATATATCATCACGGCGTATCCTTGCAATATCCGCTTCTCCAAAGCGTTCATAAAATTTCTCATACCTGCCAATTTAGTAGGTATCGGCAGCGCTCCGTTCATCATAATGAAATTTTTAGTTCCCTTGGTAGAAATATTCGCCGAACGGACTATGACGAAAGTTTTTTGAGGGAAAGTTATAAGATTAGGGATAAACGCGTCGCCCGCTTCGAGCGTATGATTTCCGTAGATAAAAACTCCTTTCTTTCGATAGGGCTTTAAAACTTCGGCGTTTTCTATCTTCAATCTGAATTTTATCTTACAATATAAAAACGCTATCGGCGTCATTATAATTCTATAAGCGATAAACGCCAAAAAATTCCATATTAAATTTTTACGAATATATTTGAAATCGGCGCCGACTTCGACGTCTTTCTTTTGATCGAAAGCGAACTCGTCGTTTTGCTCGTCCGAATAATATATCGTCCTTTCGGCTTTATTTTTCATTGCGTCCAAATTATATTACAATAAATTTTTAAAGGCAAGAGAATAATAGAATTTTATCTCTAAAGGTCAAAACCTTCTGACGAGAATTAAATTCTACTCTCTCGCCAAGCGAGAATTGCCGAAAATTTTTCTCTCTACAGTTGATTTTTGCCATTTTTTGTGCTAAAATTTACTTGATAATTACGTTGCTTGAAATAAATCCTATTCGGGAATTTTAAACGAGGTATGTCGATCTTATGAAAGAAATAAAAGAAATCGTTTGCGAAAATCTCGTAAACTTTCGGAAATCCAATAAACTCACTCAACTCGAACTTGCCGAAAAAGTGGGGTATTCGGACAAAGCGGTTTCGAGATGGGAAAAAGGCGAGGTTACTCCGGACGTCGAAACGCTCGACAGATTAGCGAAAATCTACAATCTTCCTATCTCCGCTTTTTTTGAAGAAAACGCCAATCCCGTAAGCGAGAGAAAAAACAAATTGCAAATAGGAAATAAACTGACTATTGCCCTTCTTTCGATAGTTACGGTATGGTTTGTGATAACCGTAATTTATATCTACGCAAGGATCATAGCCCGTCAAAATCCATGGCAGATATTTGTTCTCGGCGCGCCGATCTCGTTTGCGTTGGCAATATTTTTTAATTTCTTTTGGGGTTCCCGCATCTACGGATTTATATATTTTTCGGCTTTGATATGGTCGCTTATCGCCTATTTTTATCTGTCTTGGTTGGAATATAATATGTGGATAATATTTTTTATTGGATTACCCTTGCAGATCGCGATAGTTTTAATGGCGAATTTAAAAACTTCCCCGAAAAAAAAGAAATCGGGAAGCGAAAAGAAAATTTTGGGCGAATAATTTTCGACAAAAAATCAACTCGGCTTAGTTAAAAGCCGAGTTTTTTAATAATTATATAAGACTATTGTAGGGGTTTCGTTACTTTAAATAAAACCCGCCGCTAAATTATTTTATTTTTACGATGGATAATTTTTCAAAAATTTTGTCCGCGTCTTTTTTTAAAGGCGGAAGAGTTCCCTCTCTCATACAAGCGGCGGCGCCGAAAGCCGAGGCGTATTTAAAAGTTTTTTCTTCGTCATAGCCCGCCGAATAACCTGCGATAAACCCCGCGATAAAACTATCCCCCGCGCCGATCGTGGACAAGACGTCGATTTTCGGTGCGTCGGCGTAATAAGTACCGCTCGCGCAAGTCAATACTGCTCCTCGTTTTCCGAGGCTCACGACGGCGTTTTCAACCCCCTTTTCGCGCATTAAATACGAGATCGACGCGGCGACTTTTTCGTCGCGAGGGAAAATGCCGAAATATCTTTCGGCTTCTTCTTCGTTCGGCTTTACGAGCCAAGGTTTAATATCCTCTATAAGGTCGAAGGAGAGGGAACGGCTGTCGACAACTATCTTCGCTCCCCCTTTTCTGAATTTTTTAAGTGTTTCGATCGCTCTTGAAACGCTTGTTCCCGGCGGAAGGCTCCCCATAAAAGCGATAATATCTTTTTCGCTCGTTTCTCCTACGATTTTTTCGGCTTCGTCAAAAATCTCATCTCCGCAAGAAAAGCCGCTGAAACTTATTCTGGTTTCGCCTTCGCTACTTTTTATGGTAAAATTTTCTCTTATTCTTCCGTCCACCCAAACGGGTATAGCGTTCACTCCGTCCTTTTTGAGCGAGCCGATAAAATCCGCGCCGTTATCGGCGCCGACCGCAACGATAGCAATATTATCGCAGGCGGCGCTTAAAAGCGCGCGCGAAGCGTTGACTCCTTTCCCGCCGTTTTCCCGCGAGACGGTTTCCACGAAATTTTCCCCGCAAATTTTAAATTTGTCCGTTTTTAAATGAATGTCTATTGCGGGATTAAACGTCAAAGTTATTATTCTCATCGGCTTTTACACTTTGATCTTCGGTGCGTGAGCAAGAAGATATTCTTCCGCTTCCGCGCACCAAAGTCCTTGATTTTTTTTACATATTTTCGCAAGTTCTTTAAATAATTCGTCGGATTCTCCGAGTTTTTCGAAATCCGAAACGGCGGTCAAAGGTAAATCGATCTCGTTATAACAAACTTTTTTCGCCCCGTTCGGTTTTTCCATTTCAAAAACCGCCTCTTTCGCGGCGTTCAGCCCCATAACGTGAGATATGAGAGCGCCCGCGTTTACACGATCGTTTTCAATAAGTTTTATGACGTCAAGCATATCGGAAGGAATACTCCCCGCCGTTCCGACGACGTGTATTCCGTCGTAATGAAGCCTGTATAAATTGAGCGAACCCTGAAGATCGTGTATCGCCGGACCTGCGAAAAAATTGACGCAGCCGTCCTCTTTGCATACTCTCTCCGCGAGGTTGAAAAGCGCGGGGGATGCGACCATTACGAAAACGTCGTCAAAGCCGCCGTCGGAAAGTTCTTTGAGATATTTCTCCTCGTCGTTTATCTTCGAACTATCGACGTATACGAGTTCCACGCCTCTTAGCGCCGCCTCTTTTTCGCTGCAATTTTTACGAGCGAAATCAAGCCTTTCGGAATTTATATCCGTAACGACTATCTTCTTTACTCCCGCGAAGCCGCAGGCGATCTCTACGGCTCCTATCCCCATCGGACCGGCTCCGCCCAGTATCGCCAACTTTCCCCCGCGCTTCGCTCCGTCGGTTCTGACGTAATTGGTATAATCGGTATGATAGAAACCTTTAAAGCCCCTTATTACGCAAGCGAGAGATTCGGCGAGGGAGCCTTTAAAATACGCGTCCCCCGAATAACTCAAAAGACAGCCCCTTTCTAAAACTATTTTAGGAACGATAGCGTATATCGTATTGCCGCCGATATATTTATATGAATAACCGGGATCATAGCCGCTTTCGAGTTTTAAAGCGGGTTGGACGACTACTTTTTGTCCGACCGTCCAATTTCCGATAGCGTTTTTACCTATCTTAAGAATTTTTCCGCACATTTCGTGTCCTATGATTATGGGATTTTTATCGACGTCGGGCGGAACCCTCTTATGATTTACTCCCTGTTTTACCGCTTTATAAGTCGAAGCGCAAACCGTATCGCTTATAACTTTTATAAGGATCTCGTCGTCCGTAATTTCGGGAAGAGTGAAAGTTTCGAGCCTTATATCGCCCGCGCCGTAAAGTCTTAACGCTTTAGTTTTCAATATTTTTCTCCTTTTATTCGCGCGAAATTTTTAAGTCTGCCGCAAATCGATAAGATTTTGACACTTTTGACCCAAATTGTCAATATCTTGCTTCTATTTTGACCGTTTTAGCCAAAAATCAACTGAAATAAAGGCAAAATTTTGATATTTAAGTCAAAAAGAGGTAATTATTATTGACAAACACAACTATTTATGTTTTAATTAAAATATGTCCGATCAATATAGAGAAAATCAAATACTTGAAAGTTTAAGCAAAACAGATTATCTTACTTTGAAAGATCTGAAAAAGCAAATTTTTGCGAGCGAGTCGACGATAAAGCGTGATATTGTGAAACTCGAAAAAAAAGGGCTTGTTATCCGCTCTCACGGAAAAATAATAAGCGCGAGTGTTTTCGCCGATAAAACCATAGGCTTATCTTTTCGGGAAACCACGGAAAAAACGGCGAAAAAAAAGATCGCAAACGCCGCCGTGAATGTCTGCGCCAAAGACGGCGACGTGATATTTCTCGACGCGTCGTCAAGCGCTATGTTCTCCGTAAATTGTTTGACAGATCTTAAAGATCCCATAATTATCACAAGCGGTCTTAAAACCTCTTTTCTTCTCTCAAAAACTCCCCTTAAATTTTACGTTACGGGGGGAAAATCCATAAACTCTTCTTTTTCCCTCGTCGGACAAAGCGCTATTGAAACGGTCAATAGGTTCAACGCCGATCTGTGTTTGCTTTCGTGCCATGGGCTGAGCGATCAGGGGTACGCGACCGACAAGTCGGAAAGCGAAAACGATTTAAGGCGCGCGATGATGAGTCGCTCTAAAAGAAAGGTCTTGCTTATAGACGCAAGCAAAATAAACAAAACCTGTTATAATAATTTATGCCATATCGGCGAGTTCGACGACGTTTTTTGCGACGCCGTACTTCCGCCGGAAATTATGAGATCGGTCAAAAATTTTCATCTTGTATAGTATTGTATTTAAAGCAAACTGCCTCCCGCAAAAAGCGGGAAGCAGTTTTTTTAGATTAAATACTTGATAGAACGCTCGTATGAGGTCAGGATTCTATTACTCCCGCCGAACGCAATGCCGCAAGTATCTCATTTATTTTGGTCGCTATGGTAGTCGCGTCGGCTGTTTCGGCAATATCCGCAACGGCAGCGGCGGCGGTAAAATTATCGCCTGAAGGACCTGTCGCGCCCGTTGCGCCGGTCGCCCCTGTCGCGCCTGTGGGTCCGGTGGGTCCGACTTCACCCGTCGCCCCCGTGGGTCCGGCGGGTCCGACTTCGCCTGTCGCTCCGGTCGCTCCCGTGGGTCCCGTAGGTCCGACTTCACCTGCCGCTCCGGTCGCGCCGGTCGCGCCTGTGGGTCCCGTAGGTCCGACTTCACCTGTCGCTCCGGTCGCACCGGTCGCTCCCGTGGGTCCCGT
>JAFVCP010000132.1 GCA_017479185.1 Clostridia bacterium | reverse complement strand
CTCCGTACCGCAAGCGATGAGTTTTAAGATGATTTGCCGCTTAAAAAACGAAGTCATACATAGGTATTACGAGGCTTTTTATGCGGCAAAGGGCTTAAAAGGCGCACTTGCGGCGTGTTCGGATATAGAATGCTTTGGTTATATTATACAAAATTATTTCGCTATTTTCAATCTTTTTTGATATAAATATTACTTTTATTTCATATAAAAAATTGTAATAAAAAATTTTCGTTAAAAATATTTTGCCTATAAAAATTTTTGTGGTAGAATATTCGGGTAATTAAAAACAAGGAGATTTTGTTATGGAAGTTGTAAACGGTTATGTTAGTGAAATTATTGAAGACGTAAAAAAAAGATATCCTCATCAACCTGAATTCGTTCAATCGGTTACCGAGGTTTTAACTGCTCTGACGCCGATCGTCGCCAAGAACGAAGCGTTGTATAGAAGGCATTGTATTTTAGAAAGAATAGTAGAACCCGACAGGATAATTTCTTTCAGAGTCGTTTGGGAAGACGCGAACGGCGACTATAAAGTAAACAGAGGTTTCAGAGTTCAATTCAACAACGCTATCGGACCTTACAAAGGGGGATTGAGATTTCATCCCAGCGTAAACGAAGGAATTTTAAAATTCCTCGGCTTTGAACAAACTTTTAAAAACAGCCTTACGAGTTTGCCCATGGGCGGAGCGAAAGGCGGTTCGGATTTTAATCCCGTAGGCAAAACAGATATTGAAATAATGCGTTTTTGTCAGAGTTTTATGACCGAATTATATCGTCATATCGGTCCGAATCTCGATATTCCCGCAGGCGATATCGGAGTCGGCGGCAGAGAAATAGGATATTTGTTCGGACAATACAAAAAAATAAGAGCGCATTACGAAAACGGCGTTTTAACGGGTAAAGGACTTGCGTTCGGCGGAAGTCTTATCCGTCCCGAAGCGACGGGGTTCGGCGCGATATATTTCCTTGAAAACGTTTTAAAACATTTCGGCGAGGAAATCAAAGGCAAGACTTTTGCTCTTTCGGGATACGGAAACGTTACTTGGGGCGCTTGTCTTAAAATTAACGAACTCGGAGGCAAAGTCGTTTCCATCTCCGGCTCGCAAGGATACGTTTACGATCCCGACGGCGTATCGGGAGAAAAAGTCGATTATCTTCTCAAAATGCGAGAAAGCACTACGGGAAAAATCAAAGATTACGCCGATAAATACAATCTGCCTTTCCATGCCGGCGAAAAGCCGTGGGGAAACGTCAAAGCGGATATATATATGCCCTGCGCGACTCAGAACGAAATTACCATTGACGACGCCGAAAAAATCGTTAAAGCGGGCGTTAAGATAATCAACGAAGGTTCGAATATGTCTACGACGCTCGAAGCGGTGGAATATTTAAGAAAGAACGGGGTAATAATTTGTCCGAGTAAAGCGGTAAACGCGGGCGGCGTCGCGACTTCCGGTCTTGAAATGACTCAAAACAGCGAAAGACTTTCCTGGACTGCGGAAGAAGTCGATTCAAAACTTAAAACGATAATGAATAATATTTATAAGCAGATCATCGATTGTCTTGAAGAATTCGATCTTCCCTACGACCTAATAGTCGGAGCGAATATCGCGGGATTTAAAAAGGTTGCCGACGCAATGATAGCCGAAGGCGTATATTAAAATTCATAATATTAAAAGCGGTTCAGTCGTTATCTGAACCGCTTTTAGTATACGAAAAAATTATTCCGCAGTTTCGTACATAAAAATATTAAAAGGTTTGCTCCTAAGTTTTTGCGAAAATAACGATTTTGCTTTTTTAAGCGCCTCGGAAATACAATCAGCAATGACCTTTACCCTTAAAACTTTGTCGTCGCTACCGCTCCCGTCGTTATTTTTTAAAAGACAATAAACGCTATATTGCATAAACTACCCTCGAAAATTTTTCTTTATTTTATCAAAAACCGAATATCTTGTCAATATTTTCCACTAAATTTTCATTTTAAATTTATCTAAAAAAGTCAGAAATTCGATTTTTATACGGAAACGCTTCCCTTTTTACCCAAAACGCCTTTATTTTCGTCCAAAATAGGTTGAACGTGATCAGAAATAAATTCAACGACCTGACTCGGCGCCCTGCCAATAAATTTCGTAGGATCGACTATTGAGCCGAGTTTTCCTTTTACAGCCGCAAAATCCTCGTCGTTTTCGATCAATTCGAGAAGATTATTATCCTTTCCTTCGGATTTTACTCTCGTCCCCGCTTCGGCGGAATAAACTCTTAACTTCTCGTGCAGATATTGCCTGTCCCCGCCTGCCTTAACGCATTCCATTAAAATATTTTCGGTCGACATAAAAGGAAGTTCGGACATTACCCTTTTTTCTATCATTTTTTCGTAGACCACGAGATTTTCGGCGACGTTCATATACAGATTAAGTATTCCGTCGACCGCTAAAAACGCCTGAGCGTTTACTATTCTTCTGTTCGCCGAATCGTCCAATGTCCTTTCAAACCACTGCGTAGACGCCGTTATAGCCGAATTTACGGGCAAACTTATGACAAACCTTGCAAGCGAGCCTATTCTTTCCGATCTCATCGGGTTTCTTTTATAAGGCATTGCCGACGATCCGATCTGCGACTTTTCAAAAGGTTCTTCGATCTCTTTAAAACTCTGCAATATTCTTATATCGTTTGAAAATTTATAGGCGGATTGAGCGATTTGCGATAAAACGCATAACACGTTATAATCGAATTTTCTCGGATAGGTTTGTCCCGTAACGGGATAAACTTCATCGTATCCCATTTTCTCGATAACCTTTTTTTCGAGGGCTTTGACTTTACCTTCGTCGCCGTCGAAAAGATCGAGGAAACTCGCCTGAGTGCCTGTCGTTCCTTTAACTCCCCTTAATTTTACCCTTTTCAAAAGATCTTCCAAGGAACGATAATCCATTACGAGATCCTGCAACCATAAAGACGCTCTTTTACCTACCGTAGTAAGTTGCGCGGGCTGTAAATGCGTGTAGCCGAGAGTCGGGAGATCCTTAAACTTAATGGCAAAATCCTTTAATTTATCAATAGTATTTACGAGTTTTTCTTTTATGATCTTAAGGGCGTCGTCTATAATTATAATTTCGGAATTACAGGTAACGAAACAACTCGTCGCTCCGAGATGAATAATAGGCTTCGCTTTCGGGCATTGTTTTCCGAAAGCGTGGACTTGCGCCATAACGTCGTGTCTTAATATTTTTTCAAATTCGGCGGCGTCGGCAGCGTTGAGATTGTCCGCATTTGCTTTCATCTCGGCAATTTGCTCGTCGGTAATATTCAATCCCGATTCCATTTCGCTTTCGGCAAGCGCTATCCATAATTTTCTCCACAATTTAAAACGTTTTGAATCGGAAAAATTTTCAGACATTTCCCTGCTTGCGTATCTTGAAATCAATGGATTTTGATATATTTCGTTATCTTCCATAGTAAATCTCCAAAAAGTTGTTCAGATTTTCATACCATATCGCGTTGATCTGCGAACGTGTATATCCGAGATTTTCAAGTTCGTAAAAAACCCTCTCGAAAGAGTCGTAATCATATAAGCCTTCCGGCAGGAAATCGGTTCCAAAAAAATCGGTTCCGAAACACAATTTTTTATAATCGAACTTTGAACAAAAATAATCTATTTGCTTTATAAGATCGGAAATTTCGCATACCTTATCGCCCGTCAAAAAATAGCCGCAACAGGTAAGCCCGATCAAGCCGTTTTTCTCAATTATCGCTTTTATTTGCCAATCCTCAATATTTCTCGCGTGGGGATAAACTCTAGAAAAGCAAGTATGTGAATTTATAACGAGATCGGCAAAATCGACGATCCCCTCAAAACTGCGACGGCAAATATGCGCGGTATCGACGGCGATCTTGCGCGCGTTTAATAACTTTATTATTTTATGACCTTCGGGTTTAAGTTTACCGTCGGTCTTGCAACCGAATGCAAATCGATTTTCGTAGTTCCAAGTCAAGCCGACGTAAATCGGTTTTCGATCGATCATTTTCTCTTCGTTAAAATCGTCGTAACCAATATCCTCAAAGGCTATCAACGGAGATTTGTCGCAAAGAGAAAGCGCGTCCGAAAAACTTCTTCCGTCGTTAAAAATTGCTGTTACGACTTTATTGTTTTTATAATATTCGCTCGGAACAAAGGTAAAATCTTTACTTGTTAAAATATCGTTATGAAAATCGGCGATCATATTATATAAATATGAAAAACGATTTAAAAAAGTTTTAATATTTTTCGGGTTCTTCGTATTCAACGCCGCAAGTATCGACGGTAACCGTTTTTATCACCTGATCTGTCAACGGTTTATCATTATAGTCGACGTTTACGGTCGCTATTGTATCTATGACGTCCATACCGTCGATAACTCT
>JAFVCP010000131.1 GCA_017479185.1 Clostridia bacterium | reverse complement strand
TTAATTGTTTAGGCGTCGTCGAATATCCGCTGACTCCGAAAGTTTCGGTACAGACGATATTCTTGCCCGTCTGCATAGCGACAGACCCTACGGTTTTAGCCGAGATCTCCGCCGTAAGACTTTTTTGAAGATTGTCGATGGCGGGAATCTGCTCGTACAGATAAGAAGTCGACGCGTCCGCGCTTCCCCACATTTGCGTCGTCATATAAGTTTCTTCTACGGTATGACCTGTTAAAAGACAGCCTTTTTCTTCGCACCATAGCATAATTTTTTTATAAAAATTTTCGCAATACAGCGCGTTCATCAAATTATAATATTTAACGCGGAAAGCAAAACCCTGTTCGTCCTGCAAACACAAATACAGTAACCCTTCTTTCACGTCGCTGTGATACGCGTTATAAAATTCCCGCTCCGTAACCGAAGATATAGGCGTCGCATGGCGGTAATACTGCGGTTCGTCGGTGAAAAACCCGGCTATTTCCTTCCCGAATCTTTCTTTAAATCTTTCGTAATACTTATCGTAAGTTTCCGCTATGAACTGATCGGTAACTAAGGGATCGAGAATATCCGTATAAGCGTCCGAACGATTTTTATATATCGTATGATATTTCCCGTTTATAACTTCTTTTCGCTTTAAAAGTCTTGCTCCGGCGCTCTCGTCATACTCGTATACGGCGTAGGCGGTTTCGTCGTAACGATCCAAAACCTTATACGTCAAAAAAGACGCTCTGTTCTCTTCCTTTTCCAACAGTTTACCGCCGACAAACCCGCTCGGCCAACCGTTTTCGTCGTATATCCATACTTTCATCCCGTATTTTTTCGCTTGGTCTAACGCGGTTTCCACCATTTCAAACCATTCGTCGGACAAATACTCGGTTTCAAGCCCCGTGCGCGCGTGGAAAACGAAACCGCCAAGTCCGAAGGCTTTCATTTCCCCGATCTGTCTTATTATCTCCCGTTTTTCGAGTTTTGAATTGATACTCCAGAACGGAATAGGTTTAAAAGGTGTAGTATCGTGTTTTTTCAATGCTTGTAAAATCATAATTGTCCTTTATAAATTAAAATCCTCTCCCAATAAGGTCGTAAGTATCACCTGCGCGTAAAGTCTATGTCCGAAATCGTTAGGATGATTTATATTATTCGCCGTCATATCCCGATAACGCTTTCCCGCCTTTAAAACGTACTCCTGTATGACCGTTACGTCAGCCGACCCGACGAAAGAATACTCCTTTTCCAATTCCGCCATATCGTTATGGAAAAAACGCTGATTTGCGCACCAATACTCATCCGCTTCGTTATTCGGCAAAATCGACGATACGAGCATTATTTCGGCGCTCGGCAAAGACTTGCGTATTTTTTCTATCATCTCTTTAAGCATATTTTTATATACAGATCGCGGAGTTGCGGGATCGTTCATTCCGAAAGCGATAAACACTATATCGGGCGCGTAGGCAATTACTCTTTCGTCAACGTTTTCAAGTCCCCATTTGGTTGCCATTCCGCCGACCGAAGTGTTTACGAGTTCTATTTCCGC
>JAFVCP010000130.1 GCA_017479185.1 Clostridia bacterium | reverse complement strand
TATTCTCGGCTCTATGCCCGCGATGGTTTTCGCGCTCTTTGCCGACGACTGCGCGATATACGCGAGTTGCTCGCTCGTCGGATTTTGATTAAGCCCCGAATCGGCGTATATATAGCAACCGTCCTCGCAATATTTATTGCCGCCTTCGGGCGCGATCATAAGGAAATACGCCGAAACTATGGGCGTTCCCTTCGCCGTCTTTATGACCTGAAGTCCGGGACGAAGGGTGTTTGCCGTCGAATGACAAGCGCCCGAAACCATTCCGTCCACGTCGTCGCTTTTAAGCATAAGCGCTCCGTACATAGTATAATCGGAAAGCACCGTCTTATGGGCGAGTTCCTCGGTCATACCCTTTTCCTTGCGGAGTTCGTATAAAAGAGCGGCGTATTCTTCGGTCTTTTCGTAAGTTCTCGGATCGATTATTTTTACTCCCGACAGATCCGCTTCGGGATTGGCGCGTCTTATTTCGTCGGGATCGCCCAAAAGCACGATCTTGGCGATACCTTCTTTTACGGACGCCGCCGCCGCTTCGACCACTCTCTTGTCCTCTCCTTCGGGAAGAACTATCGTCTTGCCGAGAACGGACGCTCTCTTTTTAATGTCTTGCAAAACTTTTGTCATTATTACTCCTTTAAACGGAAAGAAATTATTAAAAACGTTTGATATTTCTTCGCCGTTAGTATAAAATATTATATATAAGATTATACACCAATATTTTCCAAATATCAATCGTTCGGGAGTACATTAGTGAAAATTTGTTTTATTATTGCCGAATACAACCCCTTTCATAACGGGCATTTACGACAACTCGACATAGTCAAAAGCCGAATAAAACCCGATTACACCGTCGTCGTTATGAGCGGAAACTTTACTCAACGCGGAGAGATCGCCATCCTCGACAAATACCAAAGAGCCAAACACGCCGTTTTGGCGGGAGCGGACGCCGTTATCGAACTGCCCGCCATATTCGCCGTATCGCCCGCGGAAATTTTCGCGAGCGGCGCGATGGGGCTTATAAATTCGATCGAAGGTCAAAAGACGCTTTGTTTCGGCGCGGAAACCGCCGACAAAGAAAAATTTCTTAAAATCGCCGAAATTTTATCTGCCGAAACCCAAGAGTTTAAAAAGATAATGAAAGAAGAACTCAAAAAAGGCGTTTCGCAGGCGAAGGCGAGGCATAGCGCCGTCAAAAGTCTTTACGGCGATATTTTCGACGATCTTCTCACCTCTCCCAACAATCTGCTCGGCGTAGAATATACGAAGGCGATATTAAAACTCGGATCGGGTATAGAGATATACCCTGTTTCAAGAGAGGGCGACCCGTTCGATCAGAAGCAAATAACCTCTTCGCTTCCGTCGGCGCTCGCCGTTCGCTCCGCAATAGCGGACGGAAGAAAAAAAGAGATACCAAACGCCGTACCGCCCTTCGTCTTTGCCGATCTGCCTAAGCGCCCGCCCGATATCGACGAATATATTTTATATTCCGTCCTCGTTTCGACAAACGAGCAAATGCGAAATATCGCAGACTGCTCGGAAGGGCTTGAAAACAGGCTGAAAGCCTACGCGAAAACCTGTTTTTCCGTAGACGAACTGAAAGAAAAGGTAAAGACAAAAAGGTATACTTATACGAGGATATCGAGGATACTTCTTTCCAACGCTTTAAAAATCGAAAAAGACCTCGTAAATAAATGTCTGAAATACCCGCCTTATCTTAAAGTCCTCGCCGTAAACGGAGAAAAAAAGGAGATACTCTCATATCTTTGCGAAAACTCGGAGATCCCCCTTTTAACGAGAAAGAACGACCTTTCTTTCCTTTCGCCCCTCGCCGAAAAATGCTTGGAAACAGACGATCTTGCCGACGATATTTACGCTCACGCGATAAAAAAGAGGCTGAGCGATCGCCAAATGACTATCGTAAATAAAAAAATTTATGATTTTTTATAAAAACGGTTGACAAACGTACAAAAGCGTGATAGAATATCCAAAAATCAAACGAGGATACTATGAAAACCTTTAATTTCAACGCAAATTACTATTATTACGGTTACTATCGCGAAAACTTCACGATAGCGCTTTTGCGTGGAGAAAAAGGGTAACCGTTTTTTAAAACAGATCGGAACTTCCTTCCCGCAAGAAAGCGGGAGGGATTTTTTTATTTTCTAAAATTTTTTTAAGGAGTAAATATTATGAAAAAACTCATCTCTCTCTTTTCCGCCCTTTTGGTCGGAATAACCCTCTTTCTTCTCCCCTCGTCCTGCGCGCCGAAGGCGGATATTACCGTCGCCGTTATACAATACGGCAGATTCGACGCTCTCGACAACGCCAACCGAGGATTTTGCGATAAACTCGGCGATTGGGCGCAAAAAAACGGCAAAACAATAAACTTCGTTCAATCCAACGCCGGCGGAGAGTCGGGCAACGTCGCCCCAACGGTCAACGGCGCCCTCGCCTACGATCCCGATCTTATCCTCGCGATCGCCACCCCCGTCGCCGTCGCCGCGGCGGGCGCGACGAGTTCGGTACCCGTCTTATACACCGCCGTTACCGACCCCAAAGAAGTCGCACTAACAGGAAGAAACAATATATACGGTTCGAGCGATATGCAACCCGTCGCGAAACAGATAGATCTTATCAAAGACCTTATCCCTTCGGCTGAAAAAGTCGCCTTCATTTTCAGTTCGGAAGAACCCAACAGCAGAACGCAAATAGATATCGCCGAAGAAGAATGTAGGGCTATAGGACTGAATTTCGAAGAAAAATCTATTACCGACGTAAATTCCATCGCCGCGGTCGTCAATTCCGTATCACCGGACGCAGACGCTATCTATATCCCGACGGACAACACTTTATCCGCCAATCTCGGAACGGTGGTTTCGGCGAACTCGCGAAATCTTCCCATCATCGTCGGGGAATCGGGTATGCTCTCCAACGGCGGTTGGGCGACGCTTTCGCTCGACTATTACTCTCTCGGCGTTCAGACCGCGGAGATCGCTATTAAATTACTCTCCGACGAGAATATCGCGGAAGCCGACCGTCATCAATTATTCAGGGGCGCTATGACCTTTGAGATCACCGACGAAGCCAAAAAAGCGCTCGGGCTTTCGGACGAAAGCGTTTCGGCGCTCGGCGAAAAATATTTTTCGGCTCACTAAAAAAGGAGAGTACCCTCTCCCGTAATAAAATTTTAACGGCTTACGCCCGTAAAACATAATTTGTTCCCCGACTCGGAAGCGGGAAACGCTTTTTACGGGCGAAAGTTCGTCTACTCACCTTTTAAAGTCTTTTCATCATTTTGACGTGAGCGACTCCCGCCTCGAAAAATTTGTCGGAAATCGACTTATAGCCGCCCTTTTCGTAAAAACCGCTCGCCTCGCATTTGGCGTCTAACCATATTTCTTCAACGCCTCTTTCGGCGTAATACCCTTCGAGATATTGTAAAAATCTCTCTCCGAGCCCACGTCCTCTGTACTCCCCTAAAATACAGAATCTCTGGACTTTAACGGTTTTGTCGTCGGATAAAAAGATCCTGACCGCTCCGCAGGGAATGCCGTCGCATTTTAAAATGAAAAAGTCCGCGGTAGGCTTCCCGTCTTTTTCGCCCGTAATATCGTATTCGTCCCTTTCTATTTGAGGCGAAACGCCTTTTTCGTCGACGAACACCCTTTTTCTTATATCGAAACAAGTTTCGAGCAAGAGGTAGTTCGTCGCTTTTATTATCTCTACGTTCTCCATTTGTCAGATTTTTATTTCTTCTCCTCTCAAAAATCTCGCGCGGATATTCTCTTTCGCGCCCGCGTAACAAAATCTCTCCGCGATCTGCTTGGGGGAAAGGGAAACGAAACCGTCGTCAAGCCCGTCTATTACGAGCGCGTCGAAGGAATATCCTTTCTCGAAAGTTCCCGTTTTCCCGAAAACCGCTCCGCTCGATTTCGTCGCGATATAAAACGCCTGTTCGAAAGAGATCGATCTGTTTTCAGGCTCGTAAAACTCCTTTATTTTGGAGAGTTGAACAGCCCTCGCGATCTGACTGTAAATTTTTAGCGATTGTCCTGCGGAAACGTCGCTGCCGAACCCCAACTTTATCCCCTCGCCCATAAGGCGCGCCGTAGGCATTATTCCCGCAATAACGTTTATGGTCGCGTCGGGGCATTGGACGGCGTATCCACCGTATTCACCGCAATATTTCAAAATTCGCGTTTTTCAAACAAATAAGCAATTCTGCTTTATCGAGCGCGCTGTAATAAAAATTTTCCCCGAACATTTCACCTGTGATACTACCCGCTTTAATTCCGTGAGTAAACAAAAACAAGCCGCCTTTTTTCAAAAGTTCGCCGACTTTCGCGTAAATATCTTTCTGCTTTTCAAATTCCGGATGAAAAAGAGAATCGAAGGCGATAACCGCGTCGAACTTATCCCCGCTTTCGTATTCGAACAAGCCGAATTCGTAAAAAGCGGCGTTTTTAAGCCGCAAAGATTTAGCCTTTTCGATCATTTTGACGGACGGATCGACCCCGACCACGGTGTGTCCGCATTCGACGAGATAACTATCTGTCGGGTACCCCGTTCCGCAACCTATATCCAAAATCTTCGAATTTTCGGGAAGCATTTCGGAAAAACTTACGATAATGGGATCTATTCCCCTGTTTCTTCTGTTTTCTTCCCATTTATCGACTATTTTATCGTAACTTTCTACGTTATTCATTTTTTATATTTATGAAGCGAGATTCGCTTTAAGCGCCTCTATCTCCCTTTCGGTCAACCCTATTTCGGAAATGTAATCGAAAGCAAGTTTTTTAAGGTCGGCGTTTTTAACTTCTTCGACGCCGAAAGAACGCAAAAGGTTCTTTTCAAAGTTACTTTCGGCAATAATATCGTATCTCTCTTCGCCCTTTTTAACACCGTAATAGTTGTAATAGGTTATCATATAATCGGCTTCGGCTTCATCGTAACTCGCCCCCATCAGAAACTCGAGTAGCGCGACGACAAAGCCCGTTCTGTCTTTGCCTTCAAGACAGTGGATAAGGTAAACGCCGTCGTTTTCTATCATATATTCAAACGCCTTTTTCAACTTCTCTTTGAAGTCTGCCTGAGTAAAATCCAGCCCCATATTAAGCGCGATATGATCTGTCGCCGCAAAATAAGAAGTTTCATAGCCTTCGAACGAGGCGAGAGTTTCCTCGGAATCGTTAAGATCTATGATTACGGTTATTCCGTGTTCCATTGCCGCGGCGTCGACGTAAACGTTTCTGTTTTTCTGTGGATCGACGGGCGTCGCCGAACGATATAAAACGTTTTTCCCCATACCGAAAGTAGAAACCACGCGGAAATTGCCGAACTCCTCGTCCGTAAGATGAGGATAATCTTCCCTTTCGTCGGAATATGATAATTGACGAATAATATATTGATTATAATATCCGCGCTTTTGCTTCATCGAGATCGTAAAAGTCAAATTTTCGTCAATACCTTCGCAGTAAACCCACTCGTAAGCGTTATCTTCAAGCGTCCTCTTTTCGGCTATCCCGTAAATAGTTGCAAAATCGCCCACGTTGACGGCAACGGTAACCGTTTCATCGTCGTATCTTCCGAAAAGACCCGCCGCGCCGGCGTCGACGTCGGAATAGGTCGCGCAATAAGGAACGTCTATTTTTTTATCGGCGAAAGAGATCGTAACGATATCTCCGAACTCGTAACCGCCGCTATGCATCATTTCCTTTGTGGTAGTTATTTTAACGTTGCCGTATTTCGATATTTCTTCTATCGCGCCGCTCAACGTTTCATAGTTCTTTTCCTCGGTTTGCTGTCCGCACGCGGCAAAACAGAATATCAGCAACAGGCAAATGACTGTCGCGATGATTTTTTTATTCATACCTAACCTCTCGTTTTATACGATCCATTAAAGTTTGTTTTTGTTTCCACCCTACTATGATTTTCTTTTTTATTGACGACGATACTCGTAGGATCGACATACCCGTTAAGGCGAGGCAAATACATTTCGTATTGGCAAGGGCTTTAACAAAGCATTAACCGCTTTACTACCCCTCAAAAAAACTATTTATAGGGTATGTTAATCCTACGAGTTTTTTTAACGTCCCTTTACCTTTAACGAAAAGCGCGAGCGCTTCGGGCGAATGCAGATAATATTTGCGTTGATTATTATAATATTAAAATAGCGGGGATCTCCTGTCCTTCTTTATAATGATCCAACGCCTCAATAAATCCAAATGATAAATATAGTTTTCTCGCAACTTCATTTTCGGGTTCATAGGATAGCCAACAAGCCTCGCTCTCACCGCAAGGGAATGTTTTAATAAAATCCAAAACAAGTTTTAACGCTTGCTTACCAAAGCCTTGTCCTTGATATTTTTTATCGATCATAAAACGCCAAATATAATAATAATTTTTCGGCAGATCATAATACTTGGTTGCCCAAGGACAATTATAAGTAAGCATTACGAATCCTATCGGTTTTTTGCCATAATAAATTCCAAAAGGGTATACTTTCATACCTTCTTCGATCGTTGCGAAATAAGCGTCGATAATACTATCGCTGTTAGAAGCAACAAATTCTTTTTGGTCTTTGTTGACTTTTAACTTACAAATGCTATTGACTGTATCCCAAGTCAATTTTTCTAAACGTATCCGCTTTAATCCGTCCATAATTTTAAAAATTTTTCAACCCTGTTTTCGGTCTTTTCTTGTCAGCGAACAAACCGTTTCGACGTGGGTGCAGTTATAATAAGTGCTGACAAACCCCTATTTTTCAGGGTGTGCGATTATTGTAGTGCTGATATTTTATTTTAAAACATTATGTAGTTTTAAGAATTTTGTATCATTCATTTGTTCGTTAGTAACATATTTACCATCTTTAAATAATGCGTATGTTGTAATAGGTGTAGGAGCATTTTGTGCTTCTTCCTTACTATTTATATGAACTGCTTTAAATGGAATATTATTGTCTTTAGCTGTTTGTTCTACAATAGGAACATATTTTCCATTGAATGGGCATTGACTTGTATAATAT
>JAFVCP010000129.1 GCA_017479185.1 Clostridia bacterium | reverse complement strand
GACGCCGAAAGGCGTCTTTTATACTATTTAAGATTTTAAAACAGTGCTCTGATAACGCCGTTTTCGTCGACGTCTATCCTCTCCGCCGCGGGGAGTTTGGGAAGCCCGGGCATAGTAATTATATTACCCGTCAGAACGACGATAAATCCCGCCCCCGCCGAAACCTTGACGCTCCTTACGGTTATTTCGAAATCTTCTGGCGCGCCGAGTTTTGACGCGTCGTCCGAAAAACTGTATTGAGTTTTGGCAATGCACACGGGAAGGGCGCCGAAGCCCCCCTCTTCGAGTTTTTGTATCTCTTCGAGGGCGTTCGGGGTATAATTCACGCCTTTACCGCCGTAAATTTTCTCGGTTACCGCTTCGATTTTTTGCTTTACGGAATAGTCGTCGGGATAACAAAGTTTAAACGCGCTCTTTTCTTCGCACAGCCTTACCACTTCTTCGGCGAGTTCTCTTCCGCCCTCGCCGCCCCTTTCCCAAACGGTGGATAATTTGACGTTTACGCCGAGTTTTTTACACTCTTTTATGACTTCGTCTATCTCCTCGTCGGTATCGGTCGGGAAACGGTTGACGGCGACGACGACGGGAAGTCCGTAAACGTTTTTAACGTTGGAAACGTGCCTTAAAAGATTGGGCAAGCCTTTTTTGAGAGCGTCGAGATCTTGTTCGCCTAATTGTTCTTTTTTAAGTCCGCCGTGCATTTTGAGCGCCCTTACCGTCGCGACGACCACCGCCGCGGAAGGTCTTAATCCCGCTTTTCTGCACTTTATATCGAAGAATTTCTCCGCGCCGAGATCTGCGCCGAAGCCCGCTTCGGTTACGCAATAATCGGACAGTTTTAAAGCTGCCTTGGTCGCTATGACCGAATTACAGCCGTGCGCGATATTCGCGAAAGGTCCGCCGTGAATTATCGCGGGCGTTCCCCCGAGCGTCTGTACGAGGTTGGGCTTTATCGCGTCCTTTAAAAGAGCGGTCATAGCCCCTTCGGCTTTCAGGTCGCCCGCCGTTATCGGCTTTCCGAAAATATCGTAGGCGACGATTATTCTCGCTATCCTCTTTTTAAGATCCGAAAAAGACTCCGCAAGGCACAATACCGCCATTATCTCGGAAGCGACGGTTATATCGTACCCGTCCTCTCTCGGAACGCCGTTCTTCTCTCCGCCGAGTCCGTCGGTTACGAAACGGAGTTGGCGATCGTTCATATCCACGCACCTTTTCCAAGTTATGCGTTTAAGGTCGATATTCAACTCGTTACCGTGGAAAATATGGTTGTCTATCATCGCCGCGAGAAGGTTGTTCGCCGCCCCCAAAGCGTGAAAGTCGCCCGTAAAATGAAGGTTTATATCTTCCATCGGAACAACCTGCGAATACCCTCCGCCCGTCGCTCCGCCTTTGACGCCGAAAACGGGACCGAGAGAAGGTTCCCTCATCGCTACGACCGTCTTTTTGCCTATTAAATTCATCGCGTCGGCAAGCCCTATCAAAGTGGTGGTCTTGCCCTCTCCCGCGGGCGTGGGCGTTATGGCGGTTACGAGGACGAGTTTTCCGTCCTTTTTGGTCTTGTCTATCTTTTTCGGGTCGATTTTAGCCTTGTACTTGCCGTAAAGTTCTATATCGTCAGTTGTAAGTCCGATTTTTTCGGCGATCTCCGCGATAGGAAGCAATGCGTATTCTTGCGAAATTTCAAGATCGGTTTTCATAAACTTTTCTCCACTTTTTATTTGTAAAAATATTGCGAAATAATCAAAGGGTTACAAGGAATTTCAAAATCCGAGCGGAACAAAGCATTACGAGATGAATGCTTTTTCGTACCAATTACCTTTCACTCGTCTTATATAGAAAAAGCAGTCGCTCGTAAGGCAAGGCGCGCGAAAGATTTTGAAAGGGAGCGACCTT
>JAFVCP010000128.1 GCA_017479185.1 Clostridia bacterium | reverse complement strand
TCGAACGAACAGTGCGCTTATCCCAAATTGCTTGTCAGGCCCGCAAAAACGGCGGCGGAATACAAAGCGGCGGGCGTAACGAGCATAAATATTCCGATATACGTTTCGGCGAAAGGTCTGCCCGAAGAGAGAAAGAGCAAGAAATTCTCTTTCTGGAAAGCGGGCGGCGGAGCGGACGATAAATATCTTTCCGTAGGAGAGTGGACGGTCGTATCGCGGACGATAGACGATTTGTTCTCGAACGAGCCCGACGTGAACGGTGATAATACGGGAGACGGTTATATAATTATTTTCCAAATGGATAATTCGGCTGATAATGATTTGAATTACGAAATTTACGTCGGAAATATTGCGGGCGGAAACAATCTGTTTCCGACGATAAAGAATTACACCCAAAAATGTCGTGCGGAAGGAACTTACGTCGATAACAAGACTTTGCTTAAAGTAACGATTTATGAAGGCGACGTCAATAATTCCATAAAATGCTATTGTTACCCCGGAATCACAAAAGCGGATATGGCGGGAATTACGAGCATAAAATTCAGGGTTTATATTGATTCTTCCGCGCTTTCGGAAAAATCAAAAGCCAAAGGCTACAAGGAAGTATGCTTCCTGCCTCATTCGGAAGGTAAAGAAGTAAGCGTTACGAACGTGGAATTCGACAAATGGGTGGAAATTGAAGTTTCAACCGAAGATTTATGGAAATATTACGATACCACCTATAAAGTTTTGCCGCTTTTGACCGCATACAATAAAGACGACGAAGATAAGGGATACGTTTACGACGAAAACCTCGTGGTTTATTTTGACGGTTTCTATGCGGTTTGAATACAAAACAAACATTTGCAGTATTGACTTCTTAAATAAAAAGCGGCAAAAACGAAGTGGCGAGTGCCACCCGAACGGCACACAAATAACGGTATGAAAGGATTAACCTTTTATAATAAAAAAGATATCCCGTAAAGGATAAAAAAAGGGCTGAAAATCGCCCGAAGGAGAGAAAATGGGAGAAAAGAAGTATTACTCTACGCCAGAAGTCGAGGTTGATTTCTATGTCGGAAAAGACGTTCTGACTTTGAGCGGAGAGGCAGGCAATCTCGGCAACGATGTTTTCACGACGGGCAACGAATACGACAATTTCTGGTGGTGACGGGCATGAAAAAAATATTGATCGTATTTATGGTAACGCTCTTGGCGTGTGCGTTTATAAGTTGCGCGAGAGTGAAGGGCGAAAAGCAAACTAACGGATCGGAAACGGAGCAGACTGAAACGAATGAAACGACCGATACCGGGACGGATAGCGAAAGCGGATCCGGGGGCAATGGCGGTTCCGAGGATTACGGAACGCCCGTTACGCCGATAGAAGACGGCGGAACTTATGATTATGGAAAATAAAAATAAGGAGAAGAAAAAGATGAACACAAAAACGATTAAAAAAATGCGTTTCGGACTTACCGTGATAGCGATGCTTTGCCTGACGGCGGGCATAACGCTTATGGGAAATATCGGAACGACGGCGAAAGCCGACGCGAGTCCTCTCGGTGATACGAAATATAACGTATCGACAAACGGAGAACATATGCTTCTGGTAACGCCGATAACGGACGTTACGGACGTATACGAAGCGGGATACGAATTTACGGGCGAAACGCCCACGCTTGAAAAGCACGCGACGAATAAGTATTATACTTCTATAAGCGCGGGCGGAGACACCTGGACGGCTAAAAGTCTTTTCGGCGGAGATTATACGACGGCCACGCCTATGATAGTATGGGAAGTAACGAGAGATGCTGCTAAAACGTATAGTTATAAAGCGTATTATAAGAAAGGGACGAGAATAGACGAAGTCCTTTACGCGAAAGACAGCGACGAGCCGCAATATAACGCCGTTACTACTACGCCGTTATTCTTCACGGTAACGTTCGATACTGACGGCGGAAGCGCGATAGCGAGCAAATATCTTCCCGACGGAACGGCTGCGAGTACTTTTGCCGACGTTTCAACCACGAAAGCGGGCTATACGTTCAGCAAGTGGCAGGTTTCGGGCGAAGACTATAACTTCGCTACGGCAACGGTAACTGCGGACGTAACTCTCGACGCGGTATGGACTGCGAATACTTATTACGCTACGTTC
>JAFVCP010000127.1 GCA_017479185.1 Clostridia bacterium | reverse complement strand
GCCTGTTGACTTCAAAAAGTCGGGCGATAGGTTGATTATTCGGCGAAAAGCGGGATTTTATTCGTCAGAAACGTTTATAATAAAGAGATAGAAAAAAGCCTTCGGCGTAAAGTTTTACGCCGAAGGCTTTAAAAATATCGATTATGAATGTTTGGTTTACAGTTTTTTAAGAATGAATTTACGCTCGCAGATCATATTTTTTTAGTGGATTTCCGTTCCGTTTATTTGAAAAATTACGTTTTCTTTTAATTCAAAATTAGAGGAAAGGGAATTACTATAACTGTCAAGCGTTAACTCTTCGTTTCCGTAAACGCAATTTGTGAAATAATATTCGCCGTAGACTATATTACCAACCTGACCATAATCAAACGTTATACCTTCTTCAAATATGCAGTTGTTAAATGAGGTTGATTGATACGCTCTGAAATGCTCATAACCGCCATTTCTTAATGTGCAGTTATTAAATACGGCAGAAGCCTCGTTTCCGAAAGATACCCAACTAAACATTAAATCGCAATCGTTTAGTTCGTATGAACCTTTGTCATCTGCGTGTAATCCATAGGTTGCGGTATTTGAAACTGAGCATCTGTTCATTATGAAATTGCCGTTATTGACGAAATGGGTGTAATCATAATCACCATAGGCATAAATAAAATTATTAAAATCAAAAAATACTGAATCGTTAATTGTTATATTACCAAGATTTCCGCAAGCAAATTTGTAAGTTAGTCGATCCCATCCGTCAAAAACACAGTTGTTTATCGTTACGGTGTTACCGAAGAAATAGACCGAAGATTGTCCGCGATCAGACATATTTTTGCTTACGTCTTCTTTTAAACCGTAAGTTGAAGAAACTGAAAGATTTGAAATAGAACACCCGTCGGCTCTCATAAGAATTCTTGCATAATATTCGTTTCCGCGACCATAAATTACGAGATTCGTTGTCGGCTTGCCATTTTCATCGACCGCTCCCTCGATAGATATATTTTTGTTTATGTCGAGATCTTCTCCGTTTTTTCCAAGTTCGATTGTGCCGGGAAACAATTTAATAGTATCGCCGTCTTTCGCATCGGAAATTGCCTTTAATAATGTGGCGCTTACGCTTTCAATACCGTTTACTTTATTATCAACCGTATAATAATAAGTTTCAATTCCGTCGCTTATTAATTTTGCGGCGGGGGCGACTACCGAATAAGTATATTCAAAAGGACTGAAACCGGTTGTCGTGAACGTAAGTATTCCCGTTTGCGCGCTGTAAGAATAATTGTCGACCGGCTCGCCGTTATGAGTAAACGAAGTTATATCTTTTCCCGTTCCGATATTTAAAGTTACGGTTACCGCTTGGTTTGCGTTTTCAACCTCTTTTCCGTCGACGAGAAGTTTTACGTCAAGACTTACCGTTTCTTGCGCCGTGTCTTTATCGGCGCTCATCGATACGTTCGATACCTGCAATTCGACCGTAGAGGTTTCGGTTACGGTAACGGTGTCATCGTTTTCGCTCGTAAACGAAAGGGTAGAGGGAACGACCACGTTTACGGTTATATTCGCTTCTTCGCTCGTCGTGGTCAATTCGGTGTCGGCAGCGATAGTGTCGCGCGTTACGGGATCGGTCGTAGTGTTTACGGTTTGAATCGCGGTTTCAAAATCCGAGTAGTTTTCAACGGTTGCGGTTACGGTTTCGTAAGTTTCGACGCCGCTGACCGACGCATTGCCTTGAACTGCTTCAACGGTAAACGTAACGGATAGATCTTCGAGATCCTGATAATCGTTGCCGGTTTCGACGGGAAGCCAAAGGGCTATATCGATATCGTCGATATTGTCAGGCGATCCCGCTCCTACGGGGCTGATTTTTTCCCAAGCACTCGTATAGGTCTTTAAACCGGTATATTCGGTCGCTTTCGTTGCGCTTTCCGCTTGCATTGAAAGGACCATCGCTTCGGTCAAAAGGCGAGCGGTATTCGCGTGAGCCTCTTCCTCAACGGTTACAAGAACTCTGTACTGAACGGTTACGTTACTTTTATTGGTTATTCCGAGAGTTGTGGTAATTTTATCTCCGGGAGTAATTCTCGAAATAGTAAGAGTTCCGCCGCTTAAAGTCGCTGTTCCGCCGTTTAAAAACGTGGAGCCGCTCAAAGGGGAATAACTGTAAAATCCCGCTCCAAGCCCTGTTTTTACTTCTAAATTTCCGTTCGCATCCGGTTCGACCGAATATAACGAAGGCTCCGAAAGCGTTGCGACTACGTCGACTTTACCCGAAGTTACCGCGATATTTACTTTGCTTTCGCTCGTAAAAAGAGCGAACGTACTTCCCGCAATAAGGGACAAGCAAAGCGCTATTACCATTATCGAGGAAAGCAACATTTTTTTCTTGGCTTTCATTTTTTTTACCTCTTTTTTTTATTTTAAATTGTGGATAACTTTTGTTGTTTTTGCTTCGCAAAAACAATAGAGTACACTCTATTGGAATTCGAAATTTACAAAAGTTAAAATTTTTTTTTGCTGTCGCAAACGGAAATATATTTCCGTTTGCGACAGCAAAAAAAAATTTTAACTTTTGTAAATTTCGAATTCCAATAGAGTGTACTCTATTGTTTTTGCGAAGCAAAAACAACAAAAGTTATCCACAATTTAAAATAAAAAAAAGAGGTAAAAAAAATGAAAGCCAAGAAAAAAATGTTGCTTTCCTCGATAATGGTAATAGCGCTTTGCTTGTCCCTTATTGCGGGAAGTACGTTCGCTCTTTTTACGAGCGAAAGCAAAGTAAATATCGCGGTAACTTCGGGTAAAGTCGACGTAGTCGCAACGCTTTCGGAGCCTTCGTTATATTCGGTCGAACCGGATGCGAACGGAAATTTAGAAGTAAAAACAGGGCTTGGAGCGGGATTTTACAGTTATTCCCCTTTGAGCGGCTCCACGTTTTTAAACGGCGGAACAGCGACTTTAAGCGGCGGAACTCTTACTATTTCGAGAATTACTCCCGGAGATAAAATTACCACAACTCTCGGAATAACCAATAAAAGTAACGTAACCGTTCAGTACAGAGTTCTTGTAACCGTTGAGGAAGAGGCTCACGCGAATACCGCTCGCCTTTTGACCGAAGCGATGGTCCTTTCAATGCAAGCGGAAAGCGCAACGAAAGCGACCGAATATACCGGTTTAAAGACCTATACGAGTGCTTGGGAAAAAATCAGCCCCGTAGGAGCGGGATCGCCTGACAATATCGACGATATCGATATAGCCCTTTGGCTTCCCGTCGAAACCGGCAACGATTATCAGGATCTCGAAGATCTATCCGTTACGTTTACCGTTGAAGCAGTTCAAGGCAATGCGTCGGTCAGCGGCGTCGAAACTTACGAAACCGTAACCGCAACCGTTGAAAACTACTCGGATTTTGAAACCGCGATTCAAACCGTAAACACTACGACCGATCCCGTAACGCGCGACACTATCGCTGCCGACACCGAATTGACCACGACGAGCGAAGAAGCGAATATAACCGTAAACGTGGTCGTTCCCTCTACCCTTTCGTTTACGAGCGAAAACGATGACACCGTTACCGTAACCGAAACCTCTACGGTCGAATTGCAGGTATCGAACGTATCGATGAGCGCCGATAAAGACACGGCGCAAGAAACGGTAAGTCTTGACGTAAAACTTCTCGTCGACGGAAAAGAGGTTGAAAACGCAAACCAAGCGGTAACCGTAACTTTAAATATCGGAACGGGAAAAGATATAACTTCGTTTACTCATAACGGCGAGCCGGTCGACAATTATTCTTACAGCGCGCAAACGGGAATACTTACGTTCACGACAACCGGTTTCAGTCCTTTTGAATATACTTATTCGGTAGTCGCCCCCGCCGCAAAATTAATAAGCGACGGAATTGAAACTTATTATTATACGGTTGATAATAAAGTAAACGGTATTGAAAGCGTAAGCGCCACATTATTAAAGGCAATTTCCGATGCGAAAGACGGCGATACTATTAAATTGTTTCCCGGCACAATCGAACTTGGAAAAAACGGAGAAGATCTCGACATAAACAAAAATATATCTATCGAGGGAGCGGTCGATGAAAATGGCAAGCCGACAACGAATCTCGTAATTTATGGTCGCGGAAACGAATATTATGCAAGAATTCTTATGAGAGCCGACGGGTGTTCTATTTCAAATCTTTCAGTTTCTTCAACTTACGGTTTAAAAGAAGACGTAAGCAAAAATATGTCTGATCGCGGACAATCTTCGGTCTATTTCTTCGGTAACACCGTAACGATAAACAACTGTGTTTTTGACGGATGGGATCGACTAACTTACAAATTTGCTTGCGGAAATCTTGGTAATATAACAATTAACGATTCAGTATTTTTTGATTTTAATAATTTTATTTATGCCTATGGTGATTATGATTACACCCATTTCGTCAATAACGGCAATTTCATAATGAACAGATGCTCAGTTTCAAATACCGCAACCTATGGATTACACGCAGATGACAAAGGTTCATACGAACTAAACGATTGCGATTTAATGTTTAGTTGGGTATCTTTCGGAAACGAGGCTTCTGCCGTATTTAATAACTGCACATTAAGAAATGGCGGTTATGAGCATTTCAGAGCGTATCAATCAACCTCATTTAACAACTGCATATTTGAAGAAGGTATAACGTTTGATTATGGTCAGGTTGGTAATATAGTCTACGGCGAATATTATTTCACAAATTGCGTTTACGGAAACGAAGAGTTAACGCTTGACAGTTATAGTAATTCCCTTTCCTCTAATTTTGAATTAAAAGAAAACGTAATTTTTCAAATAAACGGAACGGAAATCCACTAAAAAAATATGATCTGCGAGCGTAAATTCATTCTTAAAAAACTGTAAACCAAACATTCATAATCGATATTTTTAAAGCCTTCGGCGTAAAACTTTACGCCGAAGGCTTTTTTCTATCTCTTTATTATAAACGTTTCTGACGAATAAAATCCCGCTTTTCGCCGAATAATCAACCTATCGCCCGACTTTTTGAAGTCAACAGGC
>JAFVCP010000126.1 GCA_017479185.1 Clostridia bacterium | reverse complement strand
TGAAAAAGGCGTTCAAGAGATTAAAATCCGTTCTCGATTACAATAAAAAGGGAGGGGCGGTTTTGCTCGGAATGGAAAAAGTCGTGGTAAAAGCGCACGGTTCGTCTAACGCCGAGGCGTTCAAAAACGCCTTGCTTCAAGCATATTCGGCGAGCAATCTTTCCATAAACGAAAAAATCAAAGAAGGGCTTTATCGGCTCGAAACGGAATAAAATTATGATTTTTTATATGCAGGAGTGCGAGGAAAAACTCGGCTACTCTTTTAAAGACAAAGCCATATTACGGCAATGTTTTACTCATTCTTCCTATTCGCACGAACACGGCAACGGCAAAAATAACGAGAGGTTGGAGTTTTTCGGCGACTCGATACTCGGGTTCCTGACAGCCGAATATCTCGTTTCCAAATATCCTTCGGCGGACGAAGGGGCGCTTACCGAATTTAAACAGCAACTTGTTTCGAGAAAACCGCTTGCCGCCGCAATAAAAAGGGCGGGGCTCGGAGAATATCTCTTATACGGCGAAGGAGAAAGTCGGAATTCTCCCGAAAACCACGAAGCGGCGCACGAAAATCTGTTCGAGGCGTTGGTTGCCGGTATATACGTCGACGGTGGAATAGAGCCGACGAGAAAATTCGTCAAGAATTTTTTGTTTTCAAAGACTTCAGTAAAAGAAAGCGGAGAGATAAAATCGACAAAAAATTCGAAAACGGCAGGCGTTACGCCCTCCGACAGCAAAAGCCTTTTGCAGATTTTTGCGCAAAAACAAAAACTCGGCAACATAGAGTATAAATCCGTAAAAGTCAGCGGGCCTCCGCATAATCCCACTTTTGAAATGGAGGTTTCGGTCGGCGGAAAAGTATACGGCAGGGCGAATGGCAAGACTAAGTCGGAAGCCTCGAAGGGTGCTGCGGAAATAGCATACGCCAAATTGACGGCGGAGATAAAAACCGTTAAAGATAAAAGTAAAACTAATGGCGGCAAAAGGAGAAAAAATAAGTGAATTTCAATAAAATAGAACTTATCGGCTTTAAATCTTTTGCCGACAAACAGGAGATACAATTCGATAACGGCGTTACGTGTATCGTCGGACCGAACGGGTGCGGCAAGAGTAACGTCGCCGACGCTATAAGATGGGTGCTCGGAGAACAGTCGGCGAAAACGCTGAGAGGTTCGAGCATGCAGGACGTTATTTTCAACGGAACGCAAAACAGAAAGTCGTTGTCTTATTGCGAAGTGTCTCTCTTTTTCGATAACTCGAATAAGATATTCAAAGATCTCGATTTTACCGAGGTTCAGTTTACCCGTAAACTTTTTCGTTCGGGCGAAAGCGAATATTATATCAATAAAAAGCAAGCGAGACTTCGCGACATAATCGACCTTTTGCACGAATGCGGCGTAAGTAAAGAAGGGTATACCATAATCGGACAAGGTAAAGTATCGGAAATACTTTCGTCCAAGCCCGAAGACAGAAGGGCGATTTTCGAAGAGGCGGTCGGGATCGCTAAAACCAAGGCGAAAAGACTTGAAACCGTCCGTAAACTTGAAAGGACGAGGGAAAATATAACCCGTATAGTCGATATTACCACAGAACTCGAACGCCAACTCGAACCGCTTGGCAGACAAGCGGAAAAAACGAGGGCGTATAGGGCTCTTTCCGAAGACCTTAAATATCACGAGGTCAACGCCTACTTATATAAGCATAATAATGCGGCGTCCGTAAAAGATAACATAAATACGAGAATTAAGGGTATAGTAGAGCAGACGGCGCTTAGAAATTCCGAACTTGAAGAGACGATAAAGAGTTATAACGCTCATCAAAGAGAAATCGCCTCGGCGGACGAATATATCAAGCAACTTAACGAAGAACTCATCGAAAAGACGCAAGCTTTCGAGAGACAGTCGGGAAACGCTAAGGTATACGGCGAAAAGATATCTTTCTTCCGTTCCGAAGTAAAGAGATTGCAGGAAGAGATAGAGGACGCAAAGTCCAAAAAAGCCGAATACGAAGGAAATATTTCTTCGGATAAAAGTAAAGAGACGGAACTCAGAGCCGAAATACAAAGGCTCGATTTAAGGGCGAGCGAACTCAACGCCGAACTTATGAGAGTTATATCCGAAATAACCGAAGGGGAGAGAAGGGCGCAATCGGCGCAACAGGCGATACTCCAAAGCGTTGAGTCTATCGCAAATCTTAAACAGAATATCGGCGCGCTTTCTTCCGAAAAGAGTTTTATTTCCGAACAACAACAGGAAACGGTGGAAAGAGTCAAAACTTTGTCCGATAAACTTTCCTCTTTAATGCAGGAAAACGCTTTAAATTCCGCTGAACTTCAAAAAATAGATAAGACGGCGCAAAGAGCGAAGGACGATATTAAGGACAAAGAGGACGATATAGCGTCCACCAATAATCTTATAGCCGACATAAACAATAAATTATACGCGCTCAATTCGGCAATTTCCGCTCTTGAAGCAAATCGCAAATTCTACGCCAATTTAAAAGACGGTTTCGACGGGTATACTTACGCCGTAAAACGGCTTTTACAGGCGGCGAAGGAAAATCGCGATGTAAATATGAGGATAAAAGGCGTCGTGGCGAACGTTGTCAAGACCGAAGCGAAATACGACGTCGCGATAGAAACCTGCCTCGGTGGAGCGGTGCAAAACGTGATCACCGCAACCCCCGACGACGCTCAATATCTCATTCAATACTTAAAGAGGACCGAAAGCGGAAGAGTTACGTTCCTTCCCGTTTCATCTATGAAGCCGAGATACGAAAGTTCCGAAACGAGGAGAGCGCTGTCCGAACCGGGAGCGCTGGGACTTGCCAACGAACTCGTAGGCTACGACGAATATTTTGACAACGTCGTTCGGTTTTTGCTCGGAAATACGCTTATAGCGGACAATATCGAGCATGCGGTTGCAATAGCGAAAAAATATCGTTTTGCGTTTAAAATAGTTACTCTCGACGGTGATCAACTTTCGTCAAACGGTTCTATGTCGGGCGGATCCCGTAAGCAAAACACTTCGAATCTTCTGTCTATGGACAGAAAACTCGAAGAGATTTCCGCCGAACTCGAAGGCAAAAAGAGTGAAATGGCAAGGCATCAGGCAAGAAAGGAACAACTCGGTATACAGATAAGCGAGGCGAGGAACGAACTCGAAAGTCTCAACGCCTTTTTGCAGGACGCAAAGCAGAAATCGGTCGCTCTTCGCGAAAAAATATCCGCAATCGAAATTCAGATTGCCGACACGACTAAGGAAATAGAGGGATATAAGGACGCCATAGCGCTTATAAATACCCGTCTTACCGAAATAAATAAAGAATACAGCGATATCGAACTCGGAAGCGAACAACTAGCGAAAGAGAGAGAAACCGCTTCGTCCGACGCCGAAAAGCACCAATCGGTATTCGACGAATATAAAAAGAAGAGAGACGAACTTATCGACGAAAATACGCAAATTCAGGCAAGGTTGGCTTTCCTCAATTCCGAGATAAAATCTCTTACCGAAAGCGCCGGGAGAATGGAGGAAGAAATTATTTCGCTCGACGCCCTTTGCGAACGCAATCAAAAGAATATCGACAGCGATAACGTTATGATAACCAATCTCCTTGCTGAGGTTGAAAAAGTTGCGCTTTCGTCTGCGGAACAGGAATATCTTTCATCTCTTCGCGATAAGAGGACTTCGTTTGAAAACCGCAAGAACGCTTTGGGCGAAGAGGTTCGACAGGACAACCTTCGCAGAGAAATGTTGCAGGCCGAAATAGATAAGTTGAACGGCAGGAAGTATAACGAAGAAGTAGCGTTGTCGAGGGTTGATTCCGAACTCGAATTTATGCAACAGAGAATACTTGAAGCATACGAAATGACCTATGAAACGGCGCTTCCTTTATACGACGAACACTACGATATAAGTATTTCATCTACGGAAATAAACACACTTAAAAAGAAGATAAGTGCGCTCGGAAACATCAACCCCAACGCCATAGACGATTATAATGAACTCAACGAGCGTTATCAGGAGATGGTCGGACAGCGCGACGACCTTAAACAAGCCGAGGACAATCTTAAATCGGTAATAAACCAACTTACCGAAGAGATGAGCAGTATCTTTTCCACGGGTTTTGCCGCCATAAGGCAAAACTTTACGAGAATATTCAAAGAACTTTTCGGCGGCGGAACTGCCGATCTTATTTTAGAACAGGGCGAAACCGACGATCCTTTGGAACAGGGCGTCGAGATCGTCGCGGAACCGCCGGGGAAGAAATTGCAGAAAATATCTCTTCTCTCGGGAGGAGAAATGTCGCTTACCGCGATAGCGATATTGTTCGCGATATTAAAACTTCGTCCGATGCCTTTCGTCGTTCTCGACGAAATAGAGGCGGCGCTCGACGACGCCAACGTCGAGAGATTCGCGAGGTATCTTAAAAACTTCTCGCAGGACACCCAATTTATCGTAATTACGCACAAAAAAGTTACTATGGAACTCGGCGACGCTCTTTACGGCGTTACGATGCAGGAAAAAGGCATATCGAAGATAGTTTCGGTCAAACTTGCCGACGTCGTGGATACTCTCGGCGCGTGATAAAACAGGTAAGCGTATATTCGATTTTAGAGAAGAAGATAGGGTAAAAAATTACGGAGATCAAAAAATGGGTTTATTCGGTAAACTTTTTTCAGCGTTAAAAAAGACCAAGGACGGATTGGGCGAAAAACTTCGCGTTTTGTTCGCGCGCGATAAAATAGGCGAGGATTTTTACGAAGATCTCGAAGATATTCTGATCTCTTCGGATATATCGGTCGCGACGGCGGACGAAATAGTCGAAAACCTTCGCGACAGAATGATAAGCGAAAAGGTCAAGGATAAAGACTACGTCATTAACGAACTTAAAAAGCAAATAAAAGACTGTCTTGATATGGCGGACGATCTCGAAATAAATTTCCCCGCCGTTATAATGGTTATCGGCGTCAACGGGGTCGGAAAGACGACTTCGATAGGCAAGATCGCGGCTTATTACGCGTCTAAAGGTAAAAGCGTAACCATTGCCGCCGCCGACACTTTCAGGGCGGCAGCCGCAAATCAACTCGAAGTCTGGGCGGACAGGGCGAAAGTAAGAATAGTCAAAAGCGCGGAAGGGAGCGATCCCTCGGCGGTGGTTTTCGACGCTTTATCGTCGGTAAAAGCAAAGAAAACCGATCTTTTGATTATAGATACCGCAGGCAGGCTCCACACTAAATCCAATCTTATGGAAGAACTTAAAAAAATGTCGAGAGTGGTGGAAAGGGAGTATCCGCAAGCGGAGTTTTATAAGTTCATAGCGCTCGACGCGACTACCGGACAAAACGCCCTTTCTCAAGTCGAAGTTTTCGACGACGCCGTGGGTATCGACGGTATAATTCTTACAAAACTCGACGGAACGGCGAAAGGCGGTTTCGTGGTATCTCTTTGTAACGAATTGCAGGTCCCCGTTGCGTTCGTCGGAACGGGAGAAAAGATCGAGGACGTCGAATTGTTCGATAAAGACGCATTCGTCGACGGAATTTTTTAAATTGTAAGGTAAAAATACTTGACGGAACAGAAAAAAGGTTGTATAATAAGAGGCGTAAAGTAATTTTGCTTTACGTTTTTGGGGAGGGCGAGAATATGTCGTTGGACGAAGGGGTTTATTTCGATCGTTTGTTCGTCGAATATTCGCCGCTTTTGACCGAGAAAAAAAGAGAGTTGTTCGAAATGTATTTCAGGCTCGATCTGTCGTTGTCTGAAATTGCGGAGATAAACGGCGTTACCCGTCAAAGCGTTCTCGACGGTATCGCAAGCGTCAAGAAGCAACTGTCGGATTACGAATCGAAACTCGGTTATCTCAAAAAGAAAAATGAAGTTTACGCGCTTATTGACCGACTTTCCGATGAAAACGCATCGGTCGGAGAGCAGATCAAAAAAGTTTTGGGAGAAGGTTAATGGCAGTATTTTCGGGATTGTCTGAAAAACTCAATCATATATTTTCCAAGATGACCAAAAGGGGCAAACTTACCGAACTCGAGATAAAACAAGCGATGAGGGAAGTTCGCGTCGCGCTTTTGGAAGCGGACGTAAATTTACAGGTCGCGAAAGATTTTATCGCCAAGGTAAGCGAAAAAGCGGTCGGGCAGGAGATCTTAAAGAGTTTAAGCCC
>JAFVCP010000125.1 GCA_017479185.1 Clostridia bacterium | reverse complement strand
GAATGAGAGGAAGACAGAACGCTCAATCTTCTCTTTCTCTTGGTCGACTTCTTGCTAAGGATGTGGCTCTTGCCTTGGCTGTATCTCTTTACCTTGCCGCTTGCAGTAAGTCTGAAACGCTTTTTAGCGCCGCTGTGCGATTTCATTTTTGGCATAATATTATCCTCCGATTTTTTTATCTATCAGTTAGCCTTAGAGGGGGCAAGGATCATAAGTATGTTCCTACCTTCAAACATCGGCTTTTTCTCCATAACGGCGCATTCCTGAACCATTTCGAAAAATCTGTTCATAACGTCTACGCCGAGAGAAGAGTGAGCGTTCTGTCTTCCTCTCATTCTGATCGAAACCTTAACTTTATTACCGCTTGATAAAAACTTCTGCGCCTGACGAGCCTTGACGTTCAGATCGCCTACGTCGATGGTCATAGAAAGCCTTATTTCTTTAAGTTCGACGACCTTTTGGTTCTTCTGGGCTTCCTTCTGTTTCTTCATCGTTTCGAAACGGTATTTGCCGTAATCCATAATCTTGCAAACCGGCGGCGTTGCGTTCGCCGCGATTTTGACGAGGTCGAGATCCTGCTCTTCCGCAAGCCTCAACGCCTCGCGAGAACTGACGATGCCGAGTTGGGCGCCGTCTTGCCCTATAAGACGGACTTCGCGATCTCTGATATCTTCATTGATCTGAATCTGTTGTTCTTTAATGGTAGTTTACCTTCCCGTAAATATTTTCGGTTTGTTTTACGAACAAAAAAACGGCCGCAAACAGAATACGCCCGTAACAAAATATCCTCCCCTAAAAAATGAAGGAAATTATGCGCCGCTTAACTTTACGCTTGCGGCGAGAAGGGTAACTTCTGCTTAACGATATATATATTATCACTTTTATACGACAAAGTCAAACGTTTTTATAAAAATTTTTTAAAATTTAAACGCGGCGGAAATTTCCGCCGCGAAAAATATACGCTTATTTTATTATTCGGTTATAAGATCGGAATACACGCTCGCGTATTTGGTAACGGCGAGTTGTTTGGAATCTTCCGCGGTATAACTGTAAATAAAGCCCTGCGCAACATCGCTGATATAGTTATCGGTAACGAGATCTATATTGGCTTGCATAAAGAGATAAGCGACGCTGTCTTTATTCTCTTCGTCGAGATCTCTTCTGAACTCCGCCTTTCCTTCGTCGGAAATATCGTATACTCCGTAGGTGGCTTTGGCGGTACAAAGAACGACGTGAAGTCCGTATTCTTTCGAGGCGAACATTTGGTAAGCGCCTACGCCCGCTTCGGAAACTTCCTTACAAGCCTTCGTGAACGCCGAAACGTATTTTTTGGACGAAGTGATCGGGGAATAGAGATAACCGATATAATTGTTGAAGTTTCCTTCGTCGTCGCTGAACGCGAATTTGAGATCTTCGAACTTGTTGAAATCGGTCTTGTTTATCTTTTTCGCGTCGTCGGCGTATCCTGCGATCTTACCGACGGTTCCGAGAGAAAGAACGGTGTTTTCCCCGCCGATGACCGAGCCTGCGAGAGCCGCGAAGTCGTCGTATCCTATTTCGTTGGGCGTTACGCCGTGGAATTGAAGGTGAAGTTGATCGTTGTCGTCCTCGTCTTTATCGACGTAAGTAGTTACGCTCTTGATATTTCCGTTATAAGTCGCGAGAGGTCCTTCGGTATCGTAAACGTAATCTTTCGAGAAAGTGAAACTCTCTCCGTCGTAAGTTCCGTATCCCGACTGTACCCAAGTCGCGCGGAGATCTTTTACGGCGATCTCCTTTACGAGTTCGTCGACGTAGGCTTGTACCGAACTATCGGTCGCGTCGGCTTTTTCCTGCTCCGCGGAAACGAGTTCGGTCTGCTGTTCGTCGAAACGAACGACGAGATGAGAAACGTAAGTATATCCTACTTCGGAATCGTATACGACGAAGGTCGTATCGCTGACGTTTCCGAGTTGAGTTTCAAAATCTTTGATATTTCCTTCGTAGGTCGCCTGCTGCGATCTTTGAAGGTCGACGTATCTGTTCCAAAGGGCGTTAAATACTTCGTCCTTTCTCGCGGCGTCGGTTTCGGTAACGTAATTTATGCTCGCCGTCTTTTTAAGTCCGTCTTCGTAAAGTCTAACTATCTCGCTTTCGATAGCGCTCTTTATCATATTTCTGAAATAGGACACTGCGAGAATGGAATCCGCGTCTTTGGTCGAATAATTTTTCTCCGAAGAATCGACGACGCCCATTTCCTTTAATCTCGCAATCGCCTTTTCGAAATTCGCCGCTCCCGTTCCGCCGAGTTTGATATAGTTCTTCTTATATTCTTCTACCTTTTTCTGAATATCGTCCTCGGTTTCTTCCTCTTCTTCCTCGCTCATCGTGGGAACCGTTCTCGCCGAATAGGAAATATTTTCAAATTCAGTCGTTTCGTCGTCATCGTCGTCCGCGAAAGATTCGATGAGCGAATTTATGCTGTCGATAGTAGAGGAAACCGCCTCGTAGACCTTTTC
>JAFVCP010000124.1 GCA_017479185.1 Clostridia bacterium | reverse complement strand
TATGACTATTTTAGTCATAGTTTTAAATTTTTAATATTATTTTTATAATCGCGATAGTTACGTACAAAAAAAGTCCTCGGATAAAATCCGAGGACTCCTCTTATTTGAAATTTCAGTTTTTTATCTGTATCTACCCTTATTCGGTCTTTTCGCCTTCTTCAACGGGGGCGGTAACCTCTTCGGCGGGTTTTTCCTCGGTCGCTTCGGGTTGAACGCTTTCGCTTTCCTCGGGTTTGACCTCTTCCGTCGGTTGTTCTTCCGTAGTTCCATCGGCCGCTTCAACGACTTCTTCGGTCGTTTCTTCCGCGGTTTCCTCGGTCGCTTCAACGGCTTCTTCGGTCGTTTCTTCCGCGGTTTCCTCGGTCGCGTCGTCGGCTTCCTTTACTTCTTCGGCTTCCGTGGTCTTTTCTTCGATTACCGTCTTTTCCTTTTTAGCGGGAGCGTCCTTCGGCTTATAGAAGGCGATAACGATTATTCCGATAAGGCAAATTACGGCGATACCGAGGAAAATAAGCGATTGCCAGTTGTTCTGGAAGAACTGTTGAACTCTTAAATCAACGAGTTCTGCAACTTCGTATTCTCTGTTGACCTTTACGGTCGCCGAGCCTTGAACTCTCGTATCGTTTTTGGTTCCGATAGCCGTACAAACGACTTTAAATTCGCCCTTTTTGACGGGAGTAAAGTTGATTGAAGAAGCGGTAAATGATTCGGCGTCGAAAGTCGCTTCGTCTTCCGTCGCTTTGCTCCATTCGGCGTCGTCAGAGGCGCGGTAGAAGAGTTCGATAGATTCGACGGTCCCGTTTTCGACCGCAAAAGATATATCGCTGTATTTATAATTCAAAATTCCTTTTTCTCCGCCGCCCGAAGGGGTAACGACCGCGGCATCGTCGGCCGTAAAATCAAAAGTAAATACGGGAATGACGAGTTTGCCGTCAGGTTCGTACCATCCGTAATCTTTTCCGTTTTTACGGAATTTAAGACCGTCGGTAGTGATCGCGTTGTTGTAATCGCCGCGTTCGGCGTCCTGATATAATATCCAGAATTTGTATTGACCGCTCGCGCCAAGACTTATCGAGGGATAACTTCCGCTCGTATTGGTCGAAGTCGCGGAAGTGGGCAGGCTCGAACCGGGAGTTGCGACGAAAAGAGAAATTTTAAGATCTTTTCTCGCGAAAACTTCCGACTTAACGAGATCCCAAAGCGCTTGGGTAACATCGGTCGAAGTAAATGAAACCGAAGTCTTGCCGGTAAGGTTGTCCGTAACCGATTTTACCGCTTCTTTGGCGGCAGCCAACTTTTCGTCATCGAAATCGTAATAAAGGGAATTTTCCGGGGCGTGTAAGGAAACCTTTACGTTGGTCGCGTAAACTTCGCCGTCAACGGTCGCCTTAACGACGTATTCGACGCCCTGATCGGAGAAATCGTCGGTAACGAAATACTCGACCGTCATATCTTTCGAATCGAAATCGTAAGCCGTACTCGGCACTTCTTCATCGTTTACCGTATAAACGCCGAAATCTTCGATTTCCGCGTCGAAAGCGACTTCCTTTCCGTCCTCGTACTTAATTATATAGTCGAACGGATTGGCGTAAGCCGCTTTTTCGGTCGTTCCGTCCACATAACGAAGCCCGTAGGATACGGAAGGTTCGTCCGTTCCGTTTTCATCGCCGTCGTCTGCAAGCGCGACGGCAGTATATGATCCGACGGTAAAGGCCGCTGCCGTAAGCGCCGAGATCAAAGTCAATAACTTCTTGCTCTTCATCTGAAATACTCCTGAAAATCGTAATTTACGAATATACTATTATATTTTAACAATTTAGGCTTTTTTTGTCAATATAATATCGCCAAAAATATTTATATTTTTAATGAAAATTATGTTTTGGTTTATTTTCGCGCGGATCAGCAGTCATTTTCTGCCGGTGGAACCAAATCCCCCTTCCCCTCTGTCTGTGTTTTCGAGCATATCGGTTTCCACGTATTCCGCCTTTAAAAAAGGGGCGACGACAAGTTGAGCGATCCTTTCTCCCGGTTCGACGGTCTGAACGGCGTCGCTTTGATTATATAAAGACACCTTGATCTCTCCCCTGTAATCGCTGTCTATTACTCCAACTTTGTTCGCCGGAGCAAGTCCTCTTTTAGACGCAAGACCGCTTCTCGCGTAAACCAGCCCGACGTATCCTTCGGGGATCGCGACGGCAAGTCCCGTACCTATAAACGCCGTTTTCCCCGGCTCTATCGAAACGACGTCCTCTTCCGCCGACCGAAGATCTCCGCCCGCGGCGCCGCTCGTTCCGTATTCCGGGAGAACAGCCCTCCGGTTGAGTTTTTTGATCAATATTTTCATAGAAACGCCCCTTTTACTTTTTATTTAATCTATTATACCACTTTCTCTTCGCTTCGTAAAGAATTTGAAACGGTTTTCTTTCCGACAAAACACGCGACGATAAAAGTCATCGCGTCGGAAACCGCCTGCGCGACCGACAAGCCGACCACGCCGAAACACAAGGATAAAAGCGCGAGCGCGGGAATAAAAAACAATCCCTGCCTTGCGACGGATAACAAACTTGCGGGCGCGACCTTGCCTATATTTTGCAAGAGCATATTCAGAATGGTAATATAGCCCGTAAGAAAAAACACCGAGCATTGAGTTATCATCGGAAGGCGGCCGTATTCGACGACTTTAACGCTGTCCGTGAATAAAAAAAGTATTTTGTCCGAAAATATCGCGCCCAAGAAACCGACCGATAAGGCGAACGAGGTCGTTACGGCGACGCTGAAATAAAACCCTTCTTTCACCCTGTCGTATTTTCCCGCGCCGTAATTAAAGCCGCATACAGGCTGAAATCCCTGACCGAAACCGATTATCGCGGACGAGAAAAACCCCGTTATCTTAGCGACTATCCCCATAGCGGCGATGAGTTCGTCGGGAGATGAAACGACCGCGGAACAAGCGTGATTTAAAACGGTTACGGACAGCGCGGAGATCCCCTGTCTGCCGAGAGAGGGCAACCCGCCCCTCGCTATTTCGGCGAAATAAAAGGGCTTTAACGCGATCTTCTTGAAATCGAGCCGTATATTTCCACCGCGAAAAGTACCCGCGATCAATAAAGCGAAAGAGGATAGTTGACTTATCGCCGTCGCAAGTCCCGCTCCCGCCGTACCCATATTTAAGCCGATGATAAACCAGGCGTCCAACCCCACGTTTATCAACCCCCCGGCGCACATTCCGATCATCGCGTATAACGCGCTTCCCTGAAAACGAAGTTGGTTGTTTAAGGTAAGAGCGGCGGTCATATAGGGAGCGCCTATTAAAATAAATCTCAAATAATCTACGGCGTACGGCTTTATTGTCGGAGTAGAACCGAGTATTTCGGCAAGCCCGCCGATGGAAACAAGCCCGACGACGGCTATCGACAAGCCGAAAACGAGCGAAAGGGTAAACCCCGTAACCGCCATCTTTTCAGCCTCTTTAATATTCCCTTCCCCGAGTTTTCTCGAAATATAATTTCCCGAACCGTGTCCGAAAAAAAATCCGCACGCCTGTATTATCGCCATAAACGAAAATATTACGCTTACGGCGCCCGAGGCGCTCGGATTGATCTTCCCGACGAAATAGGCGTCAGCCATATTGTAAAAGGTGGTTACGAGCATCGTAAGCACGGTCGGGACGGCAAATTTTAAAATGAGTTTCTTTACTTTACCGTAAGTAAGATACGCTATTTTTTCTTCGGCAGTCATTTTATCACCGCTATATTATATTCCGTCAAACGATAAGATTGATTATAAGTCCCGACAAAGAACCGATAAGGTAAAGCGACGACAATATAAGTAAATTCCTTTTGAGTTTGGAAGTGTTCTTAAACAACACCGCAAGCCCTACACCCGCGTTGGAAACAAGCCCCGAAAACATTGAGCCGAAGGATATTCCGCCGCTTATATACGCCGAAGTAATGACCGCTGACGACGCGCAATTCGGAATAAGACCGACGAGCGCCGAAACGAAAGGCCCGAAATATTTTGACGCCGATAAAAATTCGGTGAATTTTTCCTCGCCTATAAGCCCCTCTTCTCCGAAGAAAATACCGAAGACGAAGGTAACCGCGAACACGTATAAAAAGGTCTGAAAGGCGTGAAGCAAAGGAATGAGAACGTACTTGGAGATCCAAGCGTATTTACCTTCGGCGTGAACGTGATCGTGGCAATGCGCGCACACCTCTTCGTGTCCGAACGTATCGCCTTTATCGTAAACTATACGCTTTTTAACCAAGGCGTTCACCGCATAACCTATGACTACGGCGAGGAGTATTTTTATCCCCATGAGGGGAAGAATATCTATCCTTTTATCGCTTGCGATAAGTATGGAAAAAGCCTCGTCGGAAGTCGCGATAAAGACGCTTAAAAGCGTTCCTGCGCCTATAAGCCCCTTTTCGAGCAGTTTCGCCGACATTACGCTTACTCCGCATTGCGGAAAAACCCCGGCAAGCGAACCGAGGAGAGGCGCAAATTTCCCTTCGAGAAATTTGCCGTGTTTGGCAAAGTCCGCCTTTCTCTCAATTATCTCGATAATTATATAAGTGAGAAAAATGAGTGGAAGCATCTTCGCGCAATCTATTAAACTGTCTAAAAATATCTCTCCCAAGTTCATTGCCGTAAAATATTTCTAAAAATTAAATCTTCAAAAGATAAGGCTGTCGATTTTAGATAACAAATCGATAATTTTGTTCTTGCAGTTTTCAATGGTCGCTCTGCCCTGTTCGGTATCGAAACCGTTTCTGCGAATCGTTCTCCTCATATTACGAACGTAACCGATTACCATAGCCTTATTTGCGACGTCGGCGATTTTTTCTTCGCTTTCGCCTTTAAAATAGAGCGCAAGTATTTTATTCCAGAGTTCTACCGTAACCTCTCTTTTAAGCCCGAGGAAAGATTCGGTCATAGCGTGGTCGAGATCGCTGTATCCGACGTAGGCGTTATATATGCTTGCGAATTCAAATACCGGATGACCG
>JAFVCP010000123.1 GCA_017479185.1 Clostridia bacterium | reverse complement strand
GTATATGAAACATTATTCTTTGATGAGATTTCCCGATTGCAGATTTAAATGCGTAACATTGAGTTACGACGACGGAAACAAAGACGATATAAGGCTCGTGGAAATAATGAATTACTACGGACTTAAACCGAGGGACGATAACTGGTCGCTCATAGAAAATTTTGCGAAATATATCGGCAAAAAAGACGATATATGGTACGCGACCAACGGGGAACTATACGATTACGTCAAAGCGTTTGACAACCTCGAATGGTCGGCGGACGGTCATTTTGTCTACAATCCTTCACTTTTAACGGTATGCGTTTCGGTAAGAGGAAGGGATTACGAGATCTTAAGCGGAAAAACGGTGGAAATATTGTGATATGAATAAAATAAAAACTTCTACGAAATTCGTTTGCGCCGAATGCGGAGCGATAAGCCCGGGTTGGATGGGCAGATGCCCCAACTGCGGAAAATTCAATACTATAATCGAAGAGATCGACACGCCGACTACGCAGACGGCGACGACTAAGGCGACGAGAAATCCTCCCGTTCGTCTTTCCGACGTTTCGCACGAAAAACTTACGAGAATAAATTCGGGAATACCCGAACTCGACGGAGTTTTAGGCGGCGGGATAGTTCCCTCTTCGCTCGTGTTGATAGGCGGAGATCCGGGGATCGGAAAATCGACCATAATGACGCAGGTCGCCTGCTCTCTTTCTCAAAAATACAAAGTTTTATACGCTTCGGCGGAAGAAAGTTGCGCGCAGGTCAAAATGCGGTGCAGCAGGTTGGCGGTGAACGCCGACGATCTTATGCTGATGAACGAAACCGAACTCGATTCGATAATAGAAGAAGCGAAAAATTACGATTTTCTCATAGTCGATTCGATACAGGCGGTATATCTCGAAGAAATGAATTCTTCCGCGGGAAGCGTCGGTCAGGTCAAAGAGTGCGCCTCTAAACTTATGCGGTTTGCAAAATCCAACAAAACGACGGTATTCATCGTCGGACACGTTACCAAAGAAGGGGCGATCGCGGGTCCGAAAGTTCTCGAACACATTATGGACACCGTTTTGTATTTCGAAGGTCAACCGCAAGACAATTATAAACTTTTACGCGCGGTAAAAAACAGATTCGGTTCGGCTCAGGAAGTCGGAGTTTTCGAAATGCGCGAAAACGGAGTGTTCGGCGTAAAAGATTATAACGGCATATTCACTTCGGAAGAAAGAGGGGCGGAAGCGGGGAGCCTCGTTACCCCTTCTCTTTCGGGAAACCGCTGTATGCCCGTCGAGATCCAGACTCTGCTTTCAAAAACCGTTTTCGGAATGCCGAGAAGAATGCCCCTCGGGATAGACTATAACAGGGCGAATTTATTGCTCGCGATACTCGAAAAACGCGCCTATATGCCCTTTTATTCGCTGGACGTATACGTTACGGCGATGGGCGGCATAAAGATAACCGAACCCGCCGCCGATCTCGCGATCGCCCTTGCTCTCGCAAGTTCTTTCAGAAACGTTCCGATAGAAGGAAACGTCTGCGCGTTCGGAGAAATAGGGCTTACGGGCGAGATAAGAGGAGTTACGCAAGCCGAAAAAAGAGTCGCCGAAAGCGTCAAACTCGGCTTTAAGAAGTTTTTCGTACCCGCTCAAAATATGAAATCTTTGGAAAAACTCAAATCAAAAGCGGATATAATTCCCGTAAAACATATTTATCAGGCTATAAAACTGTTATTCGGAGAAAACAAAAACCCCGAATACGCTTGACAGACTAAAAAATAAGTGATATTCTAAAAAACCGATGGGGAAATTAAAATCCCCTTCGAATAATTAAGGAGTAAAAAATGAAAAAATTATTTGTTTCTCTCGTTTCGATCGCTATCATCGCGTCTACTCTCGCTCTGTCTTCTTGCGGTATCGTACAAAAACACGTCCAAACCGAAGAAGAAAAAACAGCCTATTCGCTCAACGCGGCGGTAAGCGACTTCGTAAAGTCCGACGACTTTAAACAAGCGGTTATAAACGCCAATTCGACGCAGGCAAGACTTCCCATCTCTTATCTTCATTACGTTCGCGGCAAGGTGTTCGATCAAGCCGTCCGCGAGAGTTTTGAAACCGTTCTCGACTATATACGCAGACTTTTGGATGAAAACGACAAGATCGACGACTCTCTTTTCGACGCCGATCCCATACTCGGCGAGAAGAACGATTGGGGATATGTTCGTTGGCAATCGACGCTCGATTATCTCTTTACTTTTTCAATCGTTTACGATCAATATAAACAAAGTATGAACGACGCGTTCACGAAATACGATAAATATCTCCCCGTTATAAAGGATTATCTTACCGAACTCGACGCGTCCGTTTCCGAAGATCCTTACGCTTATATCGGAACGGCTTGGGGCTTCCAATTCTGGAACGTTTTGCCGATGACGGCATACAACCTCGGGTACGAGAACGCTACCCCCGTTTCGGACGCAAAAATGCTTTCGTACTACGAAAAAGACGGAGAAACATTTACCGTTTCCGCAGAACAGCCTAATTGGAACGGATTTTCCGGTCGCCCGCTTGCTTCCACGCTTTATATAAATTCGGATAAATACAGCGTAAAATACGAAAAGACGATGCAGGGATACTATCCCAAGGCGGAACTCGCTTACGACGACTGGTCGCCGTCCGTTGAAAAACTCGTAACCCTCGACGAACTTTACGATAACTACGACGTATTTATCGGAGAATGGAACACTTACGATCCTCAATTCGCCATTTTGACGGCGCTTGCGCACGGGCTTGACGTTCGCTCTTACAAAACCGAAAGCGGCGAAACAAAGGATATTTTGTCTTTGTGGCTCGAAGATATAACGGTCGAAGGCGAATATAAAATAACCACGCTCAACGATATGGCTGTCGCGCTTTCTTATTCGGCGTTCGTAGAAGGCGTAAAAAACCCGACTCCCCTCGGTCTTTATTCGACCGACTTGGCGGTGATCAAACTTGACAAATAAGGCTATAAGACTGTTATTTGCGACGTTCGTCGCTGTTTTCACACTGACGGCGGCTTCGTGCGGGGGGAACGTTTTCGAGCCTTTAAAGGAAAAGGACGAACGATCTTCGTTACCCGACTTTGTGATCGGCGACGACGGAGAGCCTCTTTGGTTTACTCTCGATTTGAGAGAGCGATCGGCTTCTTCCTCTCGCGAAGAAAACGACGGTTTTTCTCATTCGGACGTCGACGGGGCTTTGATAAGATCGTGGACTATTCCCTATTACGGAAATACCGTTTTCGAATCGGTATTTGAATTTTTCAAAAACAGCGAAAGTGAAAAAATCACCTTTTATTCGCGCGGAAATTATTATTACTTTAAAAACTGCGTTTTAGCCGACGGAACCGAATACGACCTTCAAACGGCGTATATTTCGAGCGACGGCAAATACGCGAAAACGGCAAATTACGAAAAACTTGCCGGTAACGACGGGGTGTTCGGCACTTCGGACGATTTGAAAATTTTAACCATAGTATATAGAGGTTGGTTGTAAATGAAAACCTTTTTTGATCCCCGAAAAAATATCGATCGAAACGGCAAACTTTCGGGTTGGGCAAGCGTATTTATAATTCTCGGGCTTATGATCGCGGATCAGTTCGTCCTCGATATTCCTTACGAAAATATCGTCTTTCCCCTACTCGTGATCGCAGCGGCAACGCTTACGTTTTCTCAAAATTTCGTTTTGGTCGCCGTCTACTCGGTAATTTACGAACTTTCGTGTATCGCCTGGTTCCCGTACGATTTGTATAACGTAAGATGGTGGTTGTTGTCCGTATTTCTCGGATATTTTTCGACTTACGTCGCGTATAAAATCATTTTCGCTAAAAATAAAAATCCCGGAACGCTTTCTTTAGCCGCTTTCGCAAGCGTAGGCGAAATTCTCTATTTCTGGGTTTCCGTCGGCGCGACTTGCATTATTTGGAAAGTTCCTTTCGCTCAATATTTTTTGAGCGATCTGCCCTACGAGTTGCTCGGCTCGGCGATCACTTTTATTTGCGCCCTTCCCGTCGTTTATCTTTACAAAAATCGTAACCTTTTCAAAAAACCGCGCGTCGCGAATAAAATTTGATTTGTATTTTAAAGTTTTAAGGCTGTCGGCATTTTTCGCCGACAGCCTTTTTGTATATTTTATCATTAAACGAACAAAAATATTGTTATGAAAAATAACGATTTAAACAGGTTTTCGTTGGTTTTCGGAGCGCTGTTCGTAACGGTGGGTATCTATTACGTTTTCTCCGAACTCTTTACGATCGTCAACTGCTCTTCCCCCCAAACGGCGTATTTCGCCCACACGATAAGCGAACTCGGGATCCCGATAAACGAAAACAACGCTTTTTCTCCCGCCTATCAAATTATGAACACCGCGCTCCTTATTTGCGGCGCGTCTTTTTTTTGGAGCAATCTCCTGTTTTTTTCGGTCATATACAAAAACGGGTTTTCTTCCCGCAAACAACTTTTCTTCGCAAATACTCTTTCCTTTCTCGCTTCTCTCGGAACGGCGATAGTCGGGATATGTCATGCCGACGCGTCGTCCGACGCTATTTTATATCTCCACTATGCGGGCGCGTCTTGCAGTTTCATTTTCGGAAATTCCCTGATAATTTTCACCTGCGGCAAGTTTAAAGCGAACGGGTTTGAGAGTTTAGCCTCTTTCGGCAAAATTCTCGGCTTTATCGGCTTGTTTTCGGGATTTATGACTATCGTTTGCGAACTCACCCCGTTAAAAAACTTATCCGGACTTGCCGAAAGATTTACCGTTTATCCCATCGTCGTATGGGAAATACTGATAGGGCTTTTCGTCCTTTCTTCCGAGATCAAAAAAAGACGGTTGCAAAGCGTCAACGCCTGAACACCTTAAAGATCCATATAAAAATCTTACGAACTTTATCTTTTTCGCGCGCTCTTTCATATAATAATACAGCGAGGAAAAATATGAAATTCGTAAAAATGCATTCGTGCGGCAACGATTACGTCTATTTCGAGCAGGGAGATCTCAAAAAAGAAGATCTCCCTGCTCTTGCCGTAAAATTAAGCGACAGACGCAAAGGAATAGGTTCGGACGGTATAATCTGTCTGAAAAAAAGATCGGGCGGGATCACTATGCGTATTTTCAACGCCGACGGTTCGGAAGGGAAAACTTGCGGGAACGGATTGAGATGCTCGGCGTTTTTCGCGAAAAAACACATGGGGTTTTCGGGCAATAAGATCAACGTGTTCACCAAAACGGGACTTTCTCCAGTTATAATCGAAGATCTCGGCGAATTTACTTCGGTCGCAACGGCAAAAATGGGTAAGCCTTATATATTTCGCCCTTCGTTCGAAATGCGCGCCGCCCTTAAAGAAACCGAACTTTTTTTGAACGAAAGGGACGTTTTCGCTGTCAATACGGGAAACGAACACGTCGTTTTTTTCAGCGGACTTCCTTTAATCGTTGCGGTCAAACATATTGAAAAAACGGGGTTGTTTCCCGACGGAGTTAACATCGAGTGCGCGAGCGTTACTCAAAACGGTTTAAAAGTCGAAGTTTTTGAAAGGGGAAGCGGAAAAACTCTCGCCTGCGGCAGCGGCGCGGTTGCAAGCGCGTACGCCGCGGTGATATCGGGCAGGGCGAAGGAAAACGAGTTTTTAAACGTATTTATGCCCGGGGGAACGCTCCAAGTAAAAATAATCAACGGCGAAGCGTTTTTAAAAGGGGAAACCACAGAGGTGTTTAAAGGCGAATATGAAATATAATCGGGAATTTTCCAATTTTAAAAACGACTATATATTTGCAAAACTCAAAAAAACGGCGGAAGAGATGAAACGACAGGGAAAAGAGGTCGTCGATCTCGGCGTGGGAGATCTTTCTCTTCCTCTTTTCCCCGTAGCCGTGGAAGAAATGATCAAAAGCGTAAAAGAACTCGGAGAAAAACGCTCTTTTACGGGTTATCCTCCCGCGGAAGGACTTTTATCCCTTCGCGAAAAAATAAGCCTCGATTACGGCGATCTCGGCATTTCCCCGTCCGAGATCTTTATCTCGGACGGGGCGAAATCGGACGTGGGCAACCTTCTCGACCTGTTCGGGACGGGGATCTCGGTCCTCGTTCCCACTCCCGCCTACCCCGCTTACGCGGAGGCAAATCTTTTCGCGGGGAATAAAGTTACTTTCCTTCCCTGCTTTAAAGAGGACGATTTTATCCCCATTCCTCCCGTCGGAAAAATTTTCGACGTTATCTATCTATGCTCTCCCAACAATCCCACAGGCTCGGCTTTTGATAAAAGAACTCTTTCCCGATGGATAAATTACGCGCTGTCGACGGGCGCGGTCGTATTATACGACGGCGCTTACTGCGATTTCGCTTCCGAAAACGAAGTCAAAAGCGTTTACGAGATCAAAAACGCCGAATACTGCGCCGTGGAGATAAGATCTTTTTCAAAAAGTTTCGGCTTTACGGGCGTAAGGTGCGGATATTGCGTCATTCCCGAAACCCTCGGAGAATACAACCGCTTATGGAAACGAAGGCTTTCGTTCAGATTCAACGGCGTAAGCGTTATCAGTCAAAAAGGCGCCGAAGCGTATTTTTCGGAAGAAGGACGCGCCGCCGTGAAAAAAAGAATAAATTATTATAAAAATAATGCCGAAATAATTAAAATCGCTTTGAAAAAGAAAAATTTGTGGTATAATAATAGTTGTTCTTCTCCCTACGTTTTCGCAAAGACCCCCGAGGGTTTTTCCTCGGAAGAATTTTGCGATCGCGCGATAAAAAAATTCGGGATCGTTCTGACGCCCGGAAACTCTTTCGGAGAAGGCGGGGAAGGCTTTTTCCGCATTTCGGCTTTTCCCGAACGTGATAAAATATTGAAAGCGGTCGAAATAACAGATAAATATTGAAGGAGATACTTATGAAAAAAAAGCGCGGCATATTGATGCCCGTATTCGCCCTTCCCGGCAAATACGGAATAGGAACTTTCGGCAAAGAAGCCTATGATTTCGTCGATTTTTTGGTAAAATCGGAGCAATCGGTTTGGCAAATGCTTCCTCTCGGACAGACGACTTTCGGCGACAGTCCCTATCAGACCACTTACGACCGCTCTTTAAACCCTTACTTTTGCGATCTCGACGACCTGAAAAATCAAGGACTTTTGTCGGACGCCGAATTAAAAACGGCTGAAGATAAAAGCGGAAAAATAAATTACGGCAAACTGTACAAAACGAGATATTCCATTTTACGAAAGGCGTTTTCCCGTTTTGATTTTTCGGATGATTTCCTCGCCGTCGTAAACCGAAAAAAATTCGACGACTACGCCCTTTTCGCTTCGTTAAAGAGCGTATACGGGGAGTTAACCGCTTTCCCTCAGGATATAAAAAACCGCAAAAAGTCGTCTTTAAATAATTTCCGCGAACTTCACGAAAACGAATATCTGTTCCATATTTTTATTCAGTATACTCTCGAAAAACAATTTTTAAAACTTAAAAAATACGCCAATGAAAAAGGCGTAAAATTTATGGGGGATCTTCCCCTATACGTTTCTGCCGACAGCGCGGACGTCTGGGCAAACCCCAAACAATTCGCGCTGCGCGAAAACCTCGCGCCGAAAACGGTCGCCGGCGTTCCGCCCGATTATTTTTCGGCGGACGGACAACTTTGGGGCAATCCCGTTTACGACTATGAAGAAATGAAAAAAAACAATTTTTCTTGGTGGAAAAAACGTATTCGCTTCGCATTAAGCAGATACGATCTGCTCAGGATCGACCATTTCAGAGGGCTCGACAGATTTTGGGCGATACCAAACGGTAAAAGCGCGAAAGAGGGCGAATGGCTCCCCGCATACGGAAGAGAAATACTGAAACCCTTCAAAAATCGACTTATAGCCGAAGATTTGGGAACTATCGACGACGGGGTGCGAAGTCTGCTGTCCGAAACGGGATACCCCGGAATGAAGGTTTTGCTCTTCGCTTACGACCAAAACCCGCAAAACCCTTATCTCCCCGCTTTTGTCGGTGAAAACAGCGTGGTCTACGTCGGAACTCACGACAACGATACCGCGTACGGTTTTGCGAAAACGTTAGACGCCGACGCTTTTAAAAGATTTTCAAAAGCGGTCAACGACAATTCAATAGTAAAGGATTTAAAGGTAAAGACTAAAAAAGACGTAGCGCCCGTACTTATCGAAAACGCTTACGCGACAAGATCCCGTCTATCAGTTATTTCCTACGCCGACGTTATGAATTACGACAACCGTTACCGTATCAATACGCCCTCAACTGTCGGAAATTGGACGGTAAAGTTTAAAAAAAGCGATTTTTCGGACGAAAAAAGCAATTATTTAAAAGCCCTTGCCGAAAAATATAAAAGAAAATAACTTTTAGCGGCTCCCCACCTTCTTTAAATTTTTGAATTTTACTTGGAATTTTTTATTATTTGTGATAAAATATTTGCAAATAACTTTTCGGAGTTTACCAACGATGAAACAATGGCAGATAATAAAAACCATTCTTTACACCCTCGCGGGGATCGCGGTACTTATTTTTCACGATTCCATAATGGATTTCGTCGGTTATATAGTGGGAGCGGTCATAGTCGCGTATAGCGTTGACGTTCTGATCGTAAGCGTTATCAAAAAAACATACATAGGGGAAAATCTCTTTCTATTCGGCGGACTTATTCATCTTTTTATAGGAATAATAATTTTCATCGTCAGCGACGATCTCGTAAAGATCTGTCTTGTATGGGCGGTTTGGTCGATAATTCGCGAAGGCAAAGAACTTTCCGAATCCATCCACCGTTTAGCGAGTAAAAAGCCTTCGCTTATTAACGCGATAGAATCGGTCGTAATAATTTATATGTCCTTTTCTATGATCCTCGAACCCAATTCCCACCACGCCCATCTTCACGTCGTTTTGCTCGGGATAGAACTTATTCTCGAAGTCGCGTTCCCGATCGCTAACCGCCTTATAGACGGTTTTATCGAAAAAAGAAACGCCAGAAAAGAAGATAAAAGCCAAGACGAAGAGGAACTTCTCTCCGCATAAAATTAAAGTCCGCGTCGCGGACTTTTTTTAAATAATTTTTTGTTTAATGCCCCTCGCTCTCCCTTTCGAGCGCTTTACGAAGTCCGTACGGAACGCCCCGTTGTCCTCTGACGGTCATCACTCCGAAAGCGTTAAGCCTTTCAAAAGGAAACCGATCGGCGGGATAAACGCTCTCGGCGGTAACTTTCATCGCTTTTTTTATTTTGACGACTTTATCTCCGTATTCGTAAGGAATATCCGTCTGACCGACCGAACATTTAAACATTACCGCCGAATATGGCGCGGCGACGTAAATATAAACCGTATCTCCTTTGATCACGTTTCCGCTCTGTTTCATAAGGAAATCGTCGCCTTTTTTGACTTCTTTGACTATATCGTAATATTTGGGGTTTACCGGCGCAAGCCAGGATTTTGGTTGCGACCGATATTCTTTTTTAACCTTTTTTTCGGTCGTAAGACGGACGCTTTCGTCGATAAGCGCCTTTATCTGCTTTAAAGGAACGCTTCCGTCGAGCAAAACCGTTATCCAACTCATTTTATTCATATGGTATGCGGGGAGTATTCCTTTTTGCCTTAAAAGAAACTCCCTTTCGATCTCGTCGCTCTTTACGTTTATTATACCGACTTTTTCGTCGCCGCTAAGTCCTAACGTCTTTTTCGAAACGTCCATCGTAATTGCAAACCACTTTTTGTTATCTTTATTTCTCAAAACGGCGCAATCGGGATATCTCGCCCAAAGATATTCGGGACAAGCGCCGTATTTTTCTTTACAATAATCGAATATTTTTTCTCTTAGTTCAGCCATTTTTCTCTCCGCAAATTTTTCTAAAAGGCGAGACCGTCGTCTCGCCTTTATTTATTTTATAAGTTGTTTAAAAAGTTCTACGCCGAATTTAGCAAAACCGCTGTCCTCTTCGACCGTTCCTCCGCTTACTCCGAAGCCTCCGACAAGTTCGCCGTCGATATATAGCGGCGCACCGCCGCCGAAAAATATAAGCCTTTCGTCGTGAAGTCCTTCCAAAACTCCCCCTTTTTTGACGGCGTTCCCGAGGTCCTCGGTAGACATCTTAACGCCGACCGAAGTATACGCTTTTTTCATCGCGACCTGATAACTTATTATAAACGCGCCGTCCATAACGTCTACCGTTATGGGGTTGCCTTCCGCATTGCATACCGCAACGACGACGTTTACGCCCTTGCTCTCGGCGTAAATTCTTATTCCCTCGCTTAAAGATTTAGCAAGTTTTAAATTTAATTTATTCATTTCCTTATCCGCCTATCTGCCCTTTAAGTCCGAAAGATTTTACAACTTCCAAAAGTTCGTTCATAAGTTCTTTTGAGGGCGGTTCTATATCTTTCATTGTATATTCTCTGCCGAGCCCGGCATACTTGTCGCTTCCTATTCTGTGATAGGGAAGAAGATGCATTTCTTCCACTCCTTTCAGCGAAGAAGCAAATTTCGCTATTTCGGCGATTTCCTCTTTCGTCGCGTTAAAGGTCGGAATAACCGGCGTCCTTATTATCAGTTTAGTGTCCGATCGAGCGATTTTTTTCGCGTTTTC
>JAFVCP010000122.1 GCA_017479185.1 Clostridia bacterium | reverse complement strand
TTTGCCTATATCGCCTTCGCCTCTCTTTCTTACCGCAACCTCGCCGCTTTGGGCTTCCGCTTCGCCGATAACGAGCATATAGGGTACTTTTTCAAGTTGAGCGTCCCTGATCTTCTTGCCGATCTTCTCCGAACGGAGATCTTTTTCGGGACGCAACCCCGCTTGAAGGAGTTTGCCGTAAACTTCGTTGCAATACTCTTCGCTCTTTTCCGACACGTCCATTACTCTGACCTGTTCGGGCGCAAACCAAAGAGGAAGCGCTCCCGCGTATTTTTCCAAAACGAGCGCAAGCGTTCTTTCGTAGCATCCCATCGAAGTTCTGTGAATGACGTACGGATATTTTTTCTCGCCGTCCACGTCGGTGTAAAGCATATTAAATCTCTTCGCGAGTTGGAAATCTATCTGTATGGTTATTAAAGTATCCTCTTTCCCGAATACGTTCTTGATCTGAATATCGAGTTTCGGTCCGTAGAACGCCGCTTTGCCGTCGGCTTCCGAATATTTAAGACCTATATCGTTGAGAATATCTCTCATAACGCCCTGAACTTTTTCCCATTCCTCGGCGGAACCGATATATTTTTCTTTGTTATTTGCATCCCACTTGGAAAATCTGTAAGTAACGTCGTCGGCAAGCCCCACCGCTTTTAACATAAACACGGCGAGATCAAGGCAGCCCTTGAACTCTTCTTCGAGTTGTTCGGGGGTACAGGCGAGGTGTCCTTCGGATATCGTGAATTGTCTTAACCTTATAAGTCCGTGCATTTCGCCCGAATCTTCGTTCCTGAAAAGAGTGGAAGTTTCATCCAGACGCATAGGAAGATCTTTATAACTTCTCGGTCTGTTAAGGTACGCCTGAAATTGGAAGGGACAAGTCATAGGACGGAGAGCGAACACTTCTTTATCCTTACCCTCTTCGCCCATTACGAACATACCTTCTCTATAATGATCCCAATGCCCCGAAATTTTATAGAAATCGGATTTGGCGAAATAAGGCGTTTTGGTAAGAAGATATCCTCTCTTATACTCTTCGTCCTCGACGAAGCGTTGCAATACCTGTATCGTCTTACTGCCCTTCGGCAAAAGGACGGGAAGTCCCTGACCTATGGCGTCGACGGTGGTAAAATATTCGAGTTCTCTTCCTATTTTATTATGGTCGCGAAGTTTAGCCTCTTCCACTTTCTGAAGATATTCTTCGAGTTCGCTTTTCTTGGGGAACGCCGTTCCGTAAATTCTCGTAAGCATCTTATTTTTGGAATCTCCCCTCCAATAAGCGCCGGTCAAAGAAGTTAATTTGAACGCTTTGATTATCCCGGTAGACGGAAGATGCGGACCCCTGCAAAGATCGGTAAAATCTCCTTGTTTATAGAATGAAATGACGCTGTCCTCGGGGAGATCTTCGATGAGTTGGACTTTGTACGGCTCGTCGTACTTTTTCATAAGAGCGATCGCCTGCTTTCTCGGAAGTTCGAATCTTTCAATGGGGAAATTGCCCTTTATGATCTTATTCATTTCCTCTTCGATCTTAGCGAGATCTTCCTGAGTTATGGGAGTTTTGAAATCTATATCGTAATAAAAGCCGTTTTCAATGGTAGGGCCTATCGCAAGAGAGCAAGTGGGGTAAATATTTTTTACCGCCTGCGCGAGAACGTGCGAACAGGTGTGTCTGTAAATATTCAAACCCTCTTCGTCTTTAAGGGTTACTATTACGACTTCCGCGTCGTCTTGTATCTCTTTGGAGAGATCGCAGATCTCCCCGTTTACTTTGCCTGCGACGGCGTTTCTCGCAAGCCCTTCGCTTATCGCCTTAGCGACTCCTAAAACAGTCGTTCCCTTTTCGAGTTCGAGAACGCTTCCGTCAACCAATTTTACTTTCATGATATTGTTCTCCTATGAATATATTTTTTATTAAAAAAGTCCTTAAAACTTCGACAGTTTTAAGGACGAAAATAATTTCCGCGGTTCCACCTTATTTGCAGGACGATCCTACCTCTTTGCGCTCCTTAAAGCGGAGCATTCTCGTCATAAAAAGTGGTTTCGTCTGCTTTTTCCGCGATCCCCCTTACAGCCCGAGAGAGGATTCTCTGAACGCTTCCGAAAGCGACTACTTGTCTTTTCTTCGACTATATATTGTACATTTATTATATACCTTTAAAAATTTTTGTCAACTGTTTTTCAACAAAAAGTTATTCTTCCCATAAAGTAAGTCCTCAGATATCTCTCTTCGCTTTCAGGCACGGGACTTAAAACCCGAAGTTCTCCGCAACCCGATAACAGCGCCTCTCTTAAGATCCTTCCCTCGCTTATATCGCCGGTAAGTTCGGTCCTTCTTAAAAGATTGAAATGTTTATCGTACACGTTGCCGTTTTCAACGGTTACCGCCTTACCTTTTTTTTCTCCGATAAGATATGACACGAAATCGTTGAGCCTTCCCGAAGGGAAATAAGGGGGGATATAGCCGACTATCTCCGACCATTTACGCTTTAAGGCGGAAAGTCTGAAATTGTATATCCCGTCGACGGCGTATTCGTAAAATCCCCTTAACTTTCGCGCTATATATCTTTTATCTTCGTCTATATCCGCCGAAATAAGCGCGGAATAGAGTATCTCCCGTTCTATTTCGTTTAAGCCGCTCGCAGGTATCTTCTTGACGAAAAAATCGTACTTATATTTTACCGCTATCACGTCGGAAATTTTATCTTCCGCTTCTCCCCTCAAAAAATCTTCGTATTCGTCGCTTATCTTTACCGTTATGGTTTTTCGGTGCTTATCGGCGTAAAGACACACTTCTCCGCCGAAATCTTTCGCCGCCGACGTAAGGGCGGACGAAAGATAGGTCATCGGAACGTTTTTTTCCGAGCCGTCTGAAATTTTTATTTCTTTCATAATTATAGTGTATGCCAAAAAACCCTTTTAATTATAGTTTTTTACAAGCGCGGGATAATTTTTTTTATCTTTTCTTAAAAAACGGTAAACGAGTTTATAACATTCCGCGAAGATTATAGTGGTAGAGGCGGTCGCGATGATCTTTACCCAAACGAGAGGGGACAAAGGCGTAGTTGAGAAAAAGCCGCAGAAAACCTGCGCGGTAAGTATTTGCAATAAAAAGGTCGCGCCGAACACGAAAACCATAGGCTTATTGTTTCCGAATGAAGAAAACACGCTTTCGCTTCCCGTTTTTCTGCAATTAAAGGCGTTAAACAGTTGGAACATAACGAAAAGACAGAATATCGCCGTTTCTTTTCCGAGCGCGCCCGCGCCCAAATAATCGTAAAGATATTCGCCGATCACGGCGACCGACGCGAAAACCGCGTGAAGTATTATCTTCATAAGCATAGAAAAAGTTACGATGCCGTCCGTTCTTCTGACGGGTTTTGCGCTCATAAACCTTTCTCCGCCGTTTTCCATACCGAGGGTAAGAGCCGGCGGGCCGTCCATAATTATATCTATCCACAAAAGTTGAACGGCGTTAAAGGGGTTGGGAAGTCCGAAAACGAGGCTGGCGACGACCACGAGCATAGCCGTAAGGTTTACCGTAAGTTGAAAGGTAATAAATCTCTGGAAATTTCTGTAAATATTTCTTCCGAAAGAAATAGCCTTTACTATCGTTGAAAAAGAGTCGTCCAATAAAACTATATCGCTCGCCTCTTTGGTTATTTCCGAGCCGCTTCCCATAGCGATGCCTATATCCGCGTGTTTGATCGCGGGCGCGTCGTTTACGCCGTCCCCCGTAACGGCGACCACTTCGCCCGCCCTTTTCAAGGTTTCTACGACGCGCAATTTAGTCGCGGGCGTACTCCTCGCGATAACTTTGATATAAGAAAGGGCTTTCGCCAACTGTTCGTCGGACATTTTATCTATATCGGCGGCGGTAGCGACTTCCGATCTGTCGGTTATGAGTCCCAACTCTTTGGCGATAGACTGCGCGGTCGCGGCGTTATCCCCCGTGAGCATTTTAACGGCTATGCCGGCGGTAAGACAATTTTCTATCGACTTTTTAACGTCGGGGCGAACGGGATCTGAAATGACCGCGATCCCGTCGAACGAAAAACTATCCCCACTTCTGTGCGCGAACGCTATCACCCTTTTCGATTCGAGTTGGTATTTTTCGGCTTTCGAAATGATCGAAGCCGCTTTTCCCCTCGAAAACCCGCACATACCGACGATAACTTCGGGCGCGCCCTTGACGTAAGTTATTCCCTCTTTTTCCTCTTCCGTAAGCATATATTTTATCGACGAATTAAAAGGAATAAGTTCGCCTATAAGCGCTTCTTTACGCAATTTAACGTAATCCACGCCCTTTTTTAATCCCTCTTTCAAAAGGGCGCATTCCGTCGCCGAGCCGAAGTAAGTTTCCTTACCTTTTTCTCTCTTTATTATCGCGGTCGAATTTATCGCCGCGTTTTTTAATATAAACTTTTCGGCTTCCCCGTTTTCGCATATCATATTTATGACGGTCATTCTGTTTTTGGTAAGCGTTCCCGTTTTATCCGAGCAAATGACGCTTACGCAACCTACCGTTTCAGCCGCCACGAGTTTTCTTATAAGCGCGTTGGATTTAGCGAGTTTTAAAACGTTTAAGGAAAGCGAAATAGCCGCGGTGGTCGGAAGCCCTTCCGGAACGGCGGCGACGATAAGGACTATAGCCTCGACGAAAGCGTCCTGAACGGAAAAGAAATCGACTTCTCCGACTATCACGAGCCTTAAAACCGAGAGAATGAAAACCACTCCCGCCGAAACTCCGCCGATTATGGTTATTGTTTTACCGAGCCTATTGAGTTTTTGATTAAGCGGAGCGGAAACTGCGGACGCTTGATCGAGGTCGGAAGCGATCTTGCCGAGTTCGGCTTTTTCGCCGACGGCGGTTACGATCATTTTCCCGCTTCCCCCGTGGACGAAAGAACCCGAGTAAACGCAATTTATTCTTTCGGCGAGGGGCGTATCGTCTACCAAAACGGCTTCCGCTCTCTTTTTTACGGGATTACTTTCCCCCGTAAGCATAGATTCGTCGACGGAAAGATCTTTACTTTCCACCAGCCTTCCGTCGGCTATTATCTTATCCCCCGTTTCGAGTATAACCACATCTCCGACGACTACTTCTTCTCTGCCAACGATAACCGTTTTCCCTTCGCGAACTACTTTGACGCTTATTTTTTCGTAGACCTTTCCGAGCGTTTCGAAGGCTTTTTCAGACCTGCCTTCCATAAATACGGTCAATAATGCCGAAATAAGTATTGCTATAAGTATCCCCAAGCATTCGAGAATATCCCCTTGCCCGCTCTTTAAATATTTACCTATATTTACGCCGACCGTAACCGCCCAGGCAAATTCGAGAATAATAAGAGTGGGTTCGGCGAGCGCCGCTAAAAGTTTGAGAAAAAAATTCTTTTTCTTTTTGGGTTTTAATTGGTTCTTTCCGTATTTTAAGGCGTTTACCCCGACTTCCGAACGGGAAAGTCCGTTTTTTAAATCGCAATTTAATTCCAAGGCAAGTTTTTCCGCCGTCGTATTATAGGTTTTCATAAGATCTCCTGAAATTTAATTCGCATAATATATATATTACGATAAACGGAATGTTATTCTTTTAAAATAGTTGCAAATAAAAGCAAAAAGTGGTAAAATGGATAAGTAATGAGGTGAACTATGGATAAATTTCTCACGCTGAATATTGAAGGCTACACTACAGATCTTCCCATTCTCCCGCTTCCGAGCGGAATAAACATTGCGTTTTTTAATTTGCACGGAAACGCGGAACTCACCGAACATTGCGGCAAAAAACTCGCGAGATTCGTAAGCGATTGCGAAGTTTTATTGACCGCGGAATCAAAGGGCTTGCAACTTACTCACGTCGTTGCGAGAGAGATCGGTCATCATTATTACGCCGTCGCGAGGAAATCCAAGAAACTGTATATGCAGGACGGAATCGAAGTTTCTTACGGATCGTCGATAACGACGGGAAAACCTCAACAACTCTTTCTTTCCAAACACGACGTCGATCTTATCAAAGGAAAGAAAGTCGGGATCGTCGACGACGTAGTGTCGACGGGAGAAAGTCTTAAAGGGCTTGAAATGCTCGTAGAAAAAGCGGGCGGGATAATCCACAAGAAGGCTTTCGTTCTTGCGGAAGGAGAAGCCGCGGACAGAAAAGATATAGTATATCTCGAAAAGATCCCTCTTCTTTAAAAAACAAGAGGCAGAATAAAACGACAATATCGTTTTATTCTGCCTCTTTTCTATAATCCGAACCCGAATACGTTAAACTTTCGATATATTTACTCACTTAACCGAATGAAAATTTGCTGAAATACACCGAAATTCAGTCGTTTAACGAGTTCGATCTTATTTTCATTCGGCTATACTGTTTATTCTGCCAATCCCGCAAGGAAATCTATTGAAACTTCAAAATAACGAGCGAGCAAAATAAGGTTAGAAAGTTTAGGTTCTCTCAATCCGTTTTCCCACAAACTTATCACACCTTTACTTACCCCCAATCTGTTTGCAAGTTCGCTTTGCCCTAATTTATTTTGCGTTCTCAATTCTTTTAATCTTTCACCGAATTCATTGTTCATATTACTATATTCTCACTTTTGTAAGAAAAATACTTGACTTCTTACAATCGTAAGAATCATCGTTCATTATATATTATTTAGTGAAAAAAGTAAAGTCATTTTTTGAGTTTTACCGCAAGTCTTATAATAAAGCGTTTTTAATACTTCGAGAATTGAAAGATCTATGTAATTAAACAATAATAAACGCCTAAGAACATAAAAAATATCTCGATCAAATTTAATAAAGCGAGTCGTCTGAAAAAGACGGCTCTTTTTAACACTTTTGAGGGAAATAAAATACAATAATATTGAAATAATTTATAATTATTTTTACTTTTTCGACAAATGTAAATAAAAATTGACATAAACAATACTTGATATTATTGACTAAAACGGGTAAATTTTGTTAAAATATTTATACAAATTAAAAAATGCAACCGCAAGTTGCGAGGAGAATAAATGACAATAGGCGAAAAAATAATACATTTAAGAATTGCCAACGGCGTTTCGCAGGAAAAACTCGCTTCGCTGTTGGGAGTAACGAGGCAATCCATATCCAAATGGGAAAGCGACGATTCTTTACCGCAGATAGATAACGTGATCGAACTTTGCAGAATATTTAAAATTTCGGCAGACGAACTTTTAAACAGAAAAATCATTTTGCACAAGAACGCAAAACCGATCTTGCCCGTCAAAGACGACGCGGAATTGAAATATTTCGGCACGGACGGGTTCAGGGGAGAAACCAACAAGGTCCTGACCGCCGACCACGCTTACAAAATAGGCAGATTTTTGGGGTGGTTTTTTTCCAACCCCAAATACAACAAACAAAAAATCGGCTATAAGCCGAACGTCGTTATTGGAAAAGACACGAGATTGTCCTCTTATATGTTCGAATATTGCGTCGCCGCGGGACTCGCCGCGTCGGGCGCGAACGTAAAAATGCTTCACGTTACGACAACGCCGAGCGTTTCGTTCGTCTTGCGGCAGGACTGTTTCGATTGCGGAATTATGATAACCGCTTCCCACAACCCCTTTTACGATAACGGTATAAAAATAATTAACAGCGACGGCGAAAAGATCGACGATAAAATCGCAAAATTCATAGAATATTATTTGGACGGAGATCTTAAAAAACTCGAAATCAAGGGTAACGACCTACCTTTTGCCGAAGGAGAAAATATCGGATATATCGAGGACTATTCGAGCGGAAGAAACAGATATATCGGCTATTTGATCTCGCTTGCGAAGCATTCCTTCAAAAATTATAAAATAGGACTCGATTGCTCAAACGGCTCGGCTTGGATGATAGCAAGGTCGGTCTTTACCGCTTTGGGAGCGCAGGTTACCGTTATAAACGATCGACCCGACGGTACGAATATAAATAAAAACGCGGGAAGCACTCATATAGAAAATCTTCAAAAAACCGTAAAAGAAAAT
>JAFVCP010000121.1 GCA_017479185.1 Clostridia bacterium | reverse complement strand
CAGATTTTGCGGGCTTTCCGCTCAAAGAGGTTGTCGTCGAACACCTCGAAAAGAAAGGTTGGAAGATCCTCGATTTAGGCGTTAAAAAGGACAGCGATCCGAACGACACCGATCTGATGTTCCACAGAGTAGGACTCAGAGTAGGTGCGGAAATATCCGAGGGCAATTATGAGCGTGCGCTTGTATTTTGCGGCACCGGTATGGGCATACACATTGCGGCGAGCAAATGTCCCCACGTTCATGCAGGCGTCGTTGAGAGCCTTCCGGCGGCGATAAGGGCGATAACGGGAAACGGCGTAAACGTCCTTGCGATGGGTGCTTTTTACGTTGCGCCGCAAACGGCTTGCGACATAGCGGACGCATATCTTGCCAATTCGCTCGGCAGCGGCTGGGAATGGTGGCATAACTTCTATGAATTCCACAAACTTGCAATCGACGAACTTGAAGCGTTTAATTATGAAGAATACAAGAAAAACGGCTTTAAAGTAAATAAACTCGGCGATTATGATTTAACCCTTGATTTTGATAAAAAGCCCGAATAAACGGTACGTTCTTAAATCGAAAATGATATGCATCTTTTAAAGTTTGTCTGACTTTTGGGGTGCATATCATTTTTCGCTTGACGCTAGTCATTTTCATAAAAAAATAACCACCGAAGTGGTTATTTTATGGAGCTGAATACTGAAAGAATCTTGCCGAGGCTCCCGAAAGGGAAACGGCAGATAGACGGACTTGACCGCCGACCTTCGTCGCAATTTTGCTTGTTTAGCCGCAATTATTTATAATAATTGCTTGCTTTTTCAGCAAATTGCTCCTCTTCCCACAAATCTTTTGCAAGCAAAATCTTTGCGGGAGCCCTATATACCCCAAAAATGCTTTCATTTTTGGGGACCCCGTCTGAATAATCGGTGGGTCTTGACGGATTCAAAACCAACTTTCAACACCAAAATAAAAAATCAACCACAAGGGTTGATTTCCTATTTTGGAGCTGGTAGGCGGACTTGAACCGCCGACCTGCTGATTACGAATCAGCTGCTCTACCGACTGAGCCATACCAGCACAATATAAAAAATAAAAACTAAAAGGCGAAAGAGGTAAACCGAATATCCGCCGAAGGCGGTATCTTGCCGAGACTCCGTTTCCTTTATTAAGCCAAAACATTATAACATATTGGGAAAATTTATGCAAGAAATTTTCTGCGTTTATTTCAAAAATTTTTATTTTTTTCCAAAGCGCGGAAATATTATCAAAATTTAAAAACAATTATATAATACTTTTACCGATCAGTAAAAAGCGCTTGGATTTCAGAAATGAAATTCAAGTACTTTTTCTTTTTGAAAATAAGCCTTGTAAATAATTGCAAAATTTAAAGTTTATGGTATAATTAGTATATAGAGGTTTATATGAAAAATTTAAGATTGAGAAACGCTCTTTCTTTATCTCTTAATATCGCTATAGTCTTTTTTGTCGGGATCGCGGTTTATTATAATCTTCGTAACGACGTTATAAGGGATGCGGCTTGGTTTGGGTATACGGGATTGAAAAGTCTTGTGTTTTTCACCAACTTGTCGAATATACTCATAGCCGTAACGTCGGCGATAACGATTTTTTTTAATTTTCGAAACGTTGCGCAAGACAGGTTTGAATTTCCGACCGTTTTTAAAATCATAAAATATACTTCCACGGTCGCGATAGCGTTGACTTGTATCACGGTGGTATTTTTCCTTGCTCCTTACGCGGCGTTTCTCGGACACAGTTATTTCGATTTATTTAAGCGCAATAATATTTATACGCATTTTCTCGTTCCCGTTATAGCGATAATAAACTTTGCGGCGGTCGAAAGCGACGGGAGTTTCGGGTTTAAAAAAGTCTTTTACGGTATTATACCGACCTTTATCTATTCTATCGTATACCTCGTTATGGTTGTGATCATCGGGGAAGCGAACGGCGGATGGGTGGATTTTTACGGGTTTACTTTCGGCGGAAGGCTGTGGACTATACCGATAAGTTTTATCGGAATGTATATCGCGACGTTCGGAATAAGCGCGATGTTGTTTATTATTCAGAAAAAAATTTGCGAAAAACGCAATAAAAGAAATAAAACTCTGGAGGAATCAAAATGAATTTTACGGAAAAGAAATTTGATGTGGTTATACTTGCGGGGCAATCGAACGCCCAAGGAAACGGTGTGATTCCGGGCGTTTTGCCGAAGCCGCTTGAAAACGTTTATCAGGCGGTGGACAAAAAGCCGCCGGAATACGTTTTTGAAAACGCTAACGGCTCTCCTAACCTTGTGGTAACTTTTCCCGTCGAATATAAAATAGAAAATTATCAGGAATGGACAGACGGTAAAAATTCCTACGCGGATATGGCTAAAGGTTTCGCTTTGGACTATATTTCGTCCGGAATGCTTAAAGAAGGCAGAGATATACTTATAATCAAATCGGGGGTAGGGGGAACAGGGTTTTCCCGCAACGAATGGGGAATTACCGGACCGTTGTACGACAGATTAAATCAAATGATCGATTCGATCTTGTCGCTCAATCCCGAAAATAAGATCGTAGCGTTTTTATGGCATCAAGGAGAACACGACGCTTTTGAGAACGCTCAATTTACGGACGAAGAGAGATACGATTTTTATTATAGCCGTTTTAAAGAGCAGACGGTTGATTTTCTGAACAGATATTCGAGGTTTAAATTTCCCGTTATAGCGGGGGAGATAATTAAGGATTGGGGCGCGGATTATCGTCATCAGTGCGACGCCGTGGAAAAGGCGACGAAACAGGTTATCAAAGAAATAGGTTTCGGCGGAGTCGCCTTATCGGACGGTTTGATTTCGAATAATCAGGCGATCGGAAACGGAGATAACATACATTTTTCCGCCCAATCGATATTCGAATTCGGAAGAAGATATTTCAATATTTATAAGGAGATCGTCAAATGACAGGAAAGTGGATTTGGATAAACCGAGGTAACGAAAAAAACGAATACGCCGAATTTGTTACTACTTTCAAGTGTAAAAAAGGGGAGAACACTACTCTAAAAATCGCGTGCGACGGGATATACAGCGTATTTTTGAACGAGGAACTCGTTGCTTTTTCAGGTTGCGCCGATTATCCCCATTATAAGTTTTACGACGAGGTGGATATTACCGATAAATGCGAAGACGTAAACGGCGTAAAAATAATGGTTTGGCATCTCGGCGACAACAGTCAGACGTATATCGAAGACGATCCCGGAGTAATATTCGAAGTGTGTTGTGGGGCAGAAGTCGCAGTATATAGCGATAAACGCATAAAAAGCCGTAAGATGACGGAGTATAAAAACGGCGAGATAAGGAAGATAACTTCGCAACTCGGATATACTTTTTCTTACGACAACGGGGCGACTTTGAATGGATACGGAGAAAGCGTCGAAGTAGAAAAAACTTTAAATCTTCACAAAAGACAGATCAAGCCCCTCGAATTGAAGGATAGGGTTGAAATTACCGTTTTGAAACTCGAAAACTCCTATCTTATAGATATGGGGAGAGAAACTGCAGGTTTTATAGACCTCGATATAGATTCGCCTATCGATCAACTCATCACCATATCTTACGGAGAGCATATAGTAGACGGCGGAGTCAGACGGATAATCGGCGACAGGGATTTCAGTTTTGATTTCCGCGCCGTGAAAGGCGAAAACAAATACACTAACACCCTTCGCAGAATTGCCGGAAGATATTTGCAAGTATATTGCGAAAGCCCCGTAAAGATAAATTATTTGGGTCTTCGTCCGGTCTGTTACCCCGTAGAAGAGAGAGAAAAGGGCTTCAAGAGCGCGGATGAGATAGTAAATAGAATCTACGACGTTTGCGCGGACACTTTAAAACTTTGTATGCACGAGCATTATGAAGATTGTCCTTGGCGCGAACAGGCGCTCTACACTATGGATAGCAGAAATCAGATGCTTTGCGGTTACTACGCCTTTAAAACGACCGAATATCAAAGAGCGAACCTCGTCCTCATTTCGAAGGGCGTCCGCCCCGACGGATTGCTTTCGCTTTGCTTCCCTACGGGAAACGATTTCCCGATACCTTCGTTTTCTCTTTATAATCTCATACAGGTTTACGAGTACGTTGAGTTTACGAAAGACAGATCGCTTCTTGCGGAAGTTGAAAGTTCCATAAAAAGATATATAGGGGTATTTATAGAGCATATCGACGATAACGGACTTATAGCCGACTTTCCCGCCCCTTTTTGGAATTTTTACGAATGGATGGAATACAGCGATAACGCCGACCAAATAGGCGATAATGGAGGAAGGGGCAAAAAGAGATACAGCCTTATTCTCAACTGCCTTTTCGTTTACGTTATGCGTCTGTATAAAAAACTGTTCGGAGAGGCGGATTTTAACGAAGAAAAGACTTTAAGCGCAATAGATAGGACTTTCAGGTCGGGGGATAAATTCAGACTTTACGACGATCTCGACCGGTACAGCCAACTCGGCAACGCCCTTGCCATTCTTGCTGGCTTAGGAAACGAAAAGACGGCGGAAGAGATAGTCGGCGGAAAAATGATTTCCGCGACTTTATCGATGAGGGCTTTCGTCTACGACGCTCTGCTTTCTTTCGGAGATAAATATTCCGATTATATAATAAAGGATATAAAGGAAAGGTATACCGCAATGCTCGACGCAGGGGCGACCTCTTTTTGGGAAACCGAAAAAGGAGAAGCCGATTTCGGCGGAGCGGGAAGCCTGTGCCACGGTTGGAGCGCGATCCCCGTATATTATTTTAACAAGTTGTTGAAATAATCGTTATAAATTTTTGTTTCGAGTCATATATTATATCGAACAGTATGGAGGACGGTATAATGATAAAACCCGAAAATACGGGCGTTGATCTCGTAAACAAAATCGTAAAAGAAGTAAAAACAAACGTAGAAATACCTATGCCTGATACGGAAACGGTAAAAAAACCATTGTCCGTTACGGCGTGCGCTTTTCTGACGGGAAGCGAAAATTCAGGCGGAAAGACGACGTTAAAAGCAAAGGTAGCCTTTACTTTCGTATATCTTGCGGAAGAGGGGTATAAAAAGAGCGAAGTTACGGCGGACGCTTCGGCTGAACTCGCTTTAGAAGATCCTCTCGTAACCGTAACGGCTAACGAGGCGAGAATAGTCGCTTCGGCGGAAGGATACGTCGCGAGGTGTATTCTCGTATTTAAAGGGGAAGCGACTCATCGTTCTTCCTTCGGCGCTATTACGGGCGGGGAAGGATTGCTCGTAAAAGATTTTACTCAAAACGTCGACGTAAATACGGGCGTGAGCAGGGATACTCTTCGCATAGAGGACGAGTTCGAAGTCGGGTACGCCGTATCGGAAGTTTTGTCGCACGTTGAAACCGTCGAACTTAATGAAATAAAGGGCGGTATATCCGCCGTCGTTTTCGACGGGGAGGTAAATCTTTCATTGTGCCTTTTACCGTTTTCGGAAAACAGCGATATACTTCGCGAGAAGAGAAATATTCCTTTCAGGTTTGAGTTGGAAAACGTGGGAACGCTTCCCAATATGAGAGCGGAAGGACTTGCGGAAATAAAGAAGGTTGCCGTAAAAGTCGTTGCGGACGAAGGAAAATCGAAAAGCGTTATTACTGTTGAAATGACTTTGGAATTTGCGGGGGAAGGAATAGACTCCGTTCCCGTAAAACTGGCGTCCGACGCATACAGTAATTATTGCGAGATCGTTGCCCGTAAAGAGGAAAAAGAGTTCGTAAATTTTGTCGGGCAATTTAATTTCAGCGAGAAATACGACGGCGCCGCGAATTGCGAAATTCCGAACGGCGGAAGAATGATAACCGCCGTAGGCGAGAGGGCGGACGTCTATTCCCATTCGACTTCTAACGGGATCCTCAGGATCGCGGGAGCCGTTAAAGCGGACGTCGTTTTCAAAAATGCCGACAACGGTACCTCTATCGCCGTCGCCGAAATGCCTTTTGATATGGAAACCGAAATAGCGGGCGAACCGGTATTCAAAAAAATAAGTCTTTCGGATTTTTCCGCGAGGGCTAAAAACGGCGGTATCGAATTTGAGTTTACTCTTAAAGCGAATTATAAAGTATACGAAAGAGTTAAGGCGGAATGTATCACTTCGATAGAGGAAGGCGCGGAAAAGCGCGTCAACGAAAGCGCGTTGAGCGTTTATATCCCGACTGCGGGAGACGGACTTTGGGAAGTTGCGAAAGCGCTCGGAACGACGAGCGAGGAAATAGAAAAATATAACGGCGAACTCAACTATCCCCTTACGGGAGAGGAGAGAATAATAATTTACCGTCGAAAAATTTAAAAGAGGGTCATACTTATGACGACTGCGAAGGCTTACGCAAAAATAAATTTATCGCTCGTTGCGATCGGAAAATACGGAGATTTTCACGAACTCGATACTGTCGTGATTTCCATTGACCTTTTCGATAAGGTCGTCGTAAGACCGAGAAAAGACGATAAAATAACCTTGAAAGTCGTCGGCGCGGACGATATACCGCCCGAACACAACAACGCGTATAAAGCCGCGCTTTCGTTTAAAGAAAGATTCAATACTTCGGGAGCGGATATAACTTTATATAAAGGAATACCTAAAAGCGGCGGGCTGGGCGGAAGTTCGGCTTCGTCCGCTGCGACTTTAAAGGCTATGGCGAAAGCGTTTAAAATCGGAGAAGATCTCGAAGACGTCGCCAATTTAACGGGAAGCGACACCGCCTTTCAGTTGAAGGGTGGCTTTGCCCGACTCAGAGGAAGAGGCGAAAAAATAGAGTTTTTCGACAAGATACCCAAAATACATTTTACGGTTGCAATACCGGAAAAAGGCGTGAATACCAAGGAGTGTTTCGAAACCTATGATCGCGTAGGCGGAGAGGGGCTTGCCGATAACGATAAACTTATATCTCTTCTTTTAAACGATGGGAAAGTCGATAAAAACAATATTGTCAACAGTCTGTATCGTTCAGCCGTCAGTTTAAACGGGGAGATCGAAAGGATAATAAGGGCGTCGGAAGCGCTCTGCCCTATCGCGACGGGAATGACCGGAAGCGGCTCGACGGTTTTTTCGATCTTCGAAACCAGAGAACTTTGCGAGTGGGCGGCGGATAAACTTATAAAAGAAGGAATAAGGGCGATCGCCGTTGATTCGGTAAGCCCTTTTGCCGTTGAAAAATAAAATAAAGAAAAACAGTTTAATTTATTCCTTAAAGGGAAACAATTTATTTTGTAATCCTTTAAGGAATTTTTTTATGTAAAAAAACGGGAGAAGTATCAATGAAAAAATTTTGCATAAGTTTGGTTTTAATAATCATAATAATTTTAACGACGGCGTGCGCCGAAGGAAGCGGAAAAATCGATAAGAGCGAATATCTCAGAATACATATTCGCGCTAATTCCAATCTTGAAAGCGATCAGATCGTTAAATACGCCGTAAAAGACGCGGTGGTTGCCTATCTCACTCCGATAGTTTCCGAATGCCCGACGAAAGAAGATGCGGTAAAAAAAATCGGAGAAGTAAAACCGACTATCAAGTTTCTTTGCGACAGCGTATTAAAAGACAACGGAAAGAATTATTATTCCGCGATCGAAGTCAGAAACGAAGAATTTCCGACGAGAATTTACGAAGGATTAACTCTTGAAAGCGGTTACTACGACGCCTTGATCGTTGAACTCGGCGAGGCTAAAGGCGATAATTGGTGGTGCGTTGTGTATCCCCCGTTTTGCTTTACCGACGTAAAAGAAGTGAAATACAGATCCAAGATAATAGAAATTATAAGAAAATGGAGGAACAATGAATAAACGCAATGCAATTTTGGTGTCCATAGCGCTCGTATTGACCGTATTCGTGGCGGGATACGCGGTTTTCGGACACGTTGGCGAAGGAGGAGTACAAGCGGTTTTCGGCGAAAATTCGGTAGTCGAAACGCTTACCTTAAAACAGGGTTCGAGCGGTCAGACCGTTAAAACTCTCCAAACAAAACTTAAAAAATGGGGTTATTATACCGGCAGTATAGACGGTATATACGGGAAAAACACTAAAAACGCCGTAATATATTTTCAGCGTAAAAACGGACTCGTGGCAGACGGTATAGCGGGACCTAAAACGCTTGCCGCAATGGGAATTTCCGCAGGCTCTGCAACTTCTACGACGACTTCGGGAGGATCGTATACGAGCGCCGATACCAATCTGCTCGCAAAACTCATTTACGCGGAGGCGAGAGGAGAACCCTATACGGGACAAGTCGCCGTAGGCGCGGTCGTTTTGAACAGGGTTAAAAGTTCGTCTTTTCCGAATACCATTTCAGGAGTTATCTATCAGCCGTACGCTTTTACCTGCGTTTCCGACGGGCAGATCAATATGACGCCCAACGCTTCGGCGCTTAACGCGGCGAGAGACGCTATGAACGGATACGATCCTACGAGCGGGTGTCTTTATTATTATAATCCCGCGATAGCGACGAGTAAATGGATCTTTTCCAGAAAAACCATGATCACGATAGGAAATCACGTTTTCGCTTTATAATGCGAAAAAAAGGAGTGTTGTTTTATGAAAGATAACGAACGAATATTCAGCGATAACAGTGCGATAGATAAAGTGGAAAAAATAGCCGAAAGCAACGATGCCGCTCCCGCTATAAACCCCGGATACGGATTAAACGGAACAGGGGCGAACGGCGCGGGCATTAACGGAACAGTCGGAATAAACGGCTTATACGGGATAAATCAACCTATAGGCGGGTTTTATTGGGAAAATATATCTGAGGAAGAACGCCTTTACAGGGAAGGCGAAATGCGCGAAGAAAGAGAAAAAACTCTTAAACTTCAATTAAAACAAGCCGAAGCGATGAAAAAACGCGCGAGGGGAAGAGAAGATTTTAACGCGAAAAAGGAAGAAGCGATAAAAAAAGCGAAAGAGTACGATGAGGCTAAATCGGAAAGAAAGGCTTTTAAAAAGAGCGAAAGAGAAAGAAAAAGACGTAACGGTTCGAGCGGTAACGGCGGTTGGGTCGCCCTCGTTTCGGGACTGTGTTCTGTGATACTCGTTCTCGGCTCTTTATTGGCGTTGAGTAATTTTACCGATAATAAGGTCGAAAACGCCCCTTCTACCGCTTCCGTCGACAGCGAAAGGGCATATTACGATTTCGTGGGTTACGTCGACAATATAGACGTAAATATCGGAAAGTTTATGGCGTCGTCCGACGACCGGGGTAGACAAAAAATACTCGGGGAAATTACGACTCAAAGTTTTCTTGCGGACGCGGCTCTCGCTCAACTCCCCCTTCAGGACGAATCGAAATTTCAGACCGCGAAAAGAATAAATCAAATCGGAGATTATGCAAAATACCTTAATAATCGACTTATAGACGGGGAAAGTATCACTCCCGAAGATTTCGACAGATTGATTTCTTTACGGGCGATGAACCTCGCGGTAAAAAGCGGGCTTAACGAAGCGACTATGGAATTGAATCAAGGCGCTTACGATTTCGACAGTCTTGTAAATCAACTTGACGGCGACGGAGTTACCGAAAAATTCGACACTTTGGAAGAGCAGGCGAGAGATTATCCCGAAATGATATACGACGGTCCTTTCTCCGACGGACTCGACAGCGTTAAAGTAAAAGGGCTTAACTATGATAAAATAAATATAAATACAGCGGTAGAAAAATTTGACTCTCTCTTCACCGATTACGAACATTCGGAGCCAAGAGTAACGGGTAAAATAGAAAACGGCAAAATAGTTTGTTATGCGGTAAGGGCGGATATAGATAACGGAGAAATATTTGCGCTATTTTCCGAAAAAGGAGGAAAACTCATCGCGTTCAACGCTTTCAGAGATTGTAGCGTACAAAAATATTCCGAAGACGAATGTCTGAAAATTGCTGAAAATTTCTTGAAAAAAGCGGGGTTTGACAGTATGACGGACGTTTGGGGATACGCTTCAGGAAACGTTATGAGATTTAATTTCGTTTATCAAAAAGACGGAGCGAAAATTTACCCCGATATGGTAAAGGTCAACGTTTGTATGGAAACGGGCAGAGTCAGCGCTATAAACGCCGAAACTTATTTTATAAATCATACCGAAAGAAATTTCCCGATCCCGGAACACACCCTCGAGGAGGCTGCGGAAAAAATCAATAAATCACTGAAAATAGAATACGCGGGCGAGGCTGTTATTCCAAAGGGTAACGGAAACGAAACTTCTGCCTACGAGTTTATATGCGACGGCGAAGACGGTAGATATTACGTCTATATCGATTCGAAAACGCTTAAACAGGCAGATATTTTTAAGGTCGTGGAAACCGCGGAAGGCGCGCTTCTCATCTGAAACCCATTTAAAAAGAGATTGACGATCAATATCGCCAATCTCTTTTTCGACAAAAAAATAAATTTCACTTATTTTACATAAGTTTAACAAGAAGGTATCAAATAAATAATATATAATACAGACAAATCAAAGGTGCTCACAGACGCAAGGTTTTCTTGTTTTTATAAATCATTTCTCCATTATATCTGTAAAGCCGTCCCTATCAAGGGGCGGCTTTACAGGTCTTATCGTTTTATTTTTCGTAAACTTCTTTCTTTAAAATTCCGATATAGGGGAAATTTCTATAAAGTCCGGCGTAATCGAGTCCGTAACCTACGACGAATTCATCGGCTATCTCAAAGCCTCTGTAATCGACTTTAACGTCCGCTTCTCTGCGCGACGGCTTGTCGAGCAGGGTGCATATTTTTATGGATTCGGGACGCCTTGCCGAAAGCATCTTCGTAAGATAACTCATAGTGTAGCCGCTGTCTATAATATCCTCGACGATGATAACGTTCTTTCCCTCGATCTTTCTGTCGAGGTCTTTGATCATCTTGACTTCTCCCGAAGACTTTACCCCGTTTCCATAACTCGAGATCGACATAAAATCGATCGAAAGTTCGATTTTCATTTTTCTTATAAGATCTGCGAAAAACATTACGCTTCCCTTTAAAATACAAACCATAAGAGGTTTTTTACCGGCGTATTCTTCATCGAGTTGGCGGGCGATCTCGGTTACTCTCTCGTCGAGTTGTTTTTCGGTCAATAGGATTTTTTCAATTACTTCTTCCATAAATATTTCTCCTGAGTATATATTTTTTAGCGAATGAACGGAAAAATAATCATTCCGTAATACATTTTACCACATTTAAAGTGGTTTTGTCTACTTTAATAAGGTCTGAAATTTCAATTCCGCAAATTAAAAGTATTTCGCTGCCGTCGGCAACGACTAAAAGTTCGTCCCTTTTTCTCGAGGGGATTTTTTTATCTATAAGATAATCTTTAAGTTTTTTTCGCTTGCCACCGAACTTTATAAATGAGTCGCCTTCTTTTCTCGTCCTTATCACTGCGGAAGAGGGGATCTTATCGATATCGAAATACAGATCGCCGTCGCCAAACGAAGCGGTTGGGACTTTTGCGAATGTTATTTTATTTTTTTCGATATAAAACTCTCCGAGGTTGAATTTTGTCGCCGGAAAAATTACTTTTTCCTTCTTTTTATAAAGAGTGATCTCTTCGTAATCGCACGCCGCCTTTACTGAAAGGGGCAGGTCGATTTTGGCGCCGTTTCTTTCGGCTTTTAAGGCGATAAGTCGGTCTATATGTTGTTTTTCGTAATCTTTTTTGATCCCGAGCGCCTTTAACGCCATAACGCACGCTCTTGAAAAGAGAACGTCGTCGATTTTTTTTGAAACGGAATATTCGTCGTCGGATTTTTTCGTCAGGTACTTTGACGCGAGAGAATCGAGAAAGTTGTCTTCCGCCGTCAATATTTCCGAAAACCTTGAAATAGAAGATTCAAATTCCGGAAATCTCGATTTTATAAGCGGAGAAACATCGAGCCTTATAAAATTCCTCGAAAACGAGTCGTCAAAGTTGGTTTCATCGGTAACGTAATTAAGAGAATTTGCCTTAATATAATCGTCTATCTGTTTTTTTGAGGTCTGAAGCATCGGGCGGATTATTTTGCCGTCGGGGGAGATTTTTTTGATCCCGGTCGCGCCTTTTACCGAACAGCCTCTGAAAAGGTTGAATAAAATAGTTTCGGCATTGTCGGAAGAGTGATGGGCTGTCGCGATATGGTCGCAGAATCCCGACCCGATCGCTTTATAAAAACATTTATATCTCAATATTCTCGCCGCTTCTTCCAACGATACTCCGTTGTTTTTACTATATAACGGACTGTCGACTTTTTCAAAATAAAGAGGGATAGAAAGCGAATTGCAGAGCGATTTTACGAAAAGCGAATCATTTTCCGAATTTTCTCCTCTTATGCCGTGGTCGATATTGATCGCTTTGACCGTGATCGGAAACGAACGGGAAAGAGCCGATAATAAATGTAACAGGCATACCGAATCTTTGCCGCCTGAAATCGCGACGGCGACCGTAGTATTTGGTTTGAATAGGGATAAATCGAGCATAAGGTTACTCCAATAATAAGTTAATTATAGCAAAAAACGGCGATATAGGCAAGGGACGGACGGGTATAAATAAAATTTTTTATTTTTTAAAAAAAACCTGTAAAATCAGTTGACAAAAGGAAAATTTTCGTGTAATATATGTAGGCAATCTCGGCGCGGAGTGGAGCAGCTTGGTAGCTCGTCGGGCTCATAACCCGAAGGTCGTGAGGTTCAAATCCCACCTCCGCAACCAATAGGCGTCCCCGTGAAACGGGGAACGCCTGAAAAAAACATATGGCGGCGTAGCTTAGTTGGTTATAGCGGCCGGTTCATACCCGGCAGGTCGTTGGTTCGAATCTGACCGCCGCTACCACGATCACGATCGGCGAGTCGGAAGGCAAACCGTAACATATAAAATAAAGCCCCTTATCAAATGATTTAGTTTCGCCCTTTCACGGCGAAATCAGGGGGCGACTATTCGACCAAAGGTCGATAGCCTGCCGAGGCTCCTCGAAGAGGAAACGGCAGTATCCCGTAGAAGGGATTTACAAAATAATAAATATGGCCCCTTGGTCAAGCGGTTAAGACATCGCCCTTTCACGGCGGTATCATGGGTTCGAATCCCGTAGGGGTCACCAACGAGTGGATAAAAGCGTCTGTTTTCTGTAAAAACGGGCGCTTTTATCATAGTTTTATGCGATTTTTAAGCAGT
>JAFVCP010000120.1 GCA_017479185.1 Clostridia bacterium | reverse complement strand
GATCTCCGTTCGGAGAAGATCGGCAAGAAGATCAGGGACGCTCAACTTGAAAAAGTACCCTATATGCTCGTTATCGGCGAAGCGGAAGCCCAAAGCGGCGAGGTTGCGGTAAGAAAGAGAGGCGAAGGCGATATAGGCAAATTGCCTCTTGACGAATTTATCGCGCTCGTTAAGAAACAGGTCGAAAACAGAGAATTGTGGTAATAGATATTAAGCGAATAAAAGAAGAGAGTATTATCTCTCTTTTTTTAGTTTACAAAAGTCGATTTATGTGTTAAAATATAACAAATTCACAAGATAGAGGCGTATCACTATGAAAAACGTAATGGATATTTTGACCGAAAGGGGATTTATTAAACAGACCGTTTACGGGGACGATCTCCGTAAGTTGCTCGAAACCGAAAAAGTTTCTTTCTACGTCGGATTCGATCCTACTGCCGATAGTTTGCATATAGGTCATTATATTCCCATAATGGCTATGGCTTGGATGCAAAAATACGGACATAGACCTATCGCTCTTTTCGGCGGCGGAACGGGTATGATAGGCGATCCTTCGGGAAGATCGGATATGCGTCAGATGATGACGAGAGAAACTATTGACCATAATATAGAATGTTTTAAAAAGCAGATGTCGAGATTTATAAGTTTCGACGGCGAAAACGGCGCGGTTATAGCAAATAACGCCGATTGGCTGTTAAATCTCAATTACGTCGACTTTTTAAGGGAAATAGGCGTACATTTCTCGGTAAACAAAATGCTTACCGCCGAATGTTTCAAACAGAGAATGGAGAAAGGTCTTACTTTCTTCGAATTTAACTATATGTTGATGCAGGGGTACGATTTCCTCGTGCTTAACCGCAAATACGGTTGCGTTTTGGAAGTCGGGGGCGACGATCAGTGGTCGAATATGCTCGCCGGAGTCGACCTTATAAGGAGAAAAGAGCAGAAAGACGCCTATTGCCTTACTTGTACTTTGCTTTTGAACAGCGAAGGCAAGAAAATGGGCAAAACGCAGAAAGGAGCGTTGTGGCTTGACGAAAATAAATGTTCGGTATACGATTTCTATCAATATTTCAGAAACGTCGAGGATGTGAAAGTCGACGAATGTATGCGCCTTCTGACTTTTATGGATCTCGAAGAGATCGCCGAACTTACCAAATACAACGACGAGAGAATGAACGCCGCGAAAGAAAGGCTCGCTTTTGAAGTTACCAAACTCGTTCACGGAGAGGCGAAAGCGCTCGAAGCGCAAAAGCAGGCGAGGGCTGCGTTCGGCGGTAACGTCGAAGATATGCCGTCTTTTAACGCGAGCGGGCTTGACAATATACTCGATATAATGGCGCAGGCGGGAGTTGCCAAATCCAAAGGCGAGGCGAGAAGGCTCATCGAGGGCGGCGGCGTTTCCATTGACGATAAAAAGATAACGTTAGACGACCTTTCCCTTTCGGAAGAATTGAAAAACAAGGGGAGTTTCGTCCTTCATAAAGGTAAAAAAGTTCATATAAACGTAACTTTGTAACAAAATAATAATGCTCTGCGTTTTGCAGGCTTAATTAAGGGGAAAATATTTATGGAAAAAAATAAATCGGCACTCGTTGCCGGCGCGCTTAATTTAATAAGCGGGGTTTTATGTTTCGCTTTCGTGGTTTTGACCGCGCTTACCTTTCAACTTGCGGGCGGATATGAAACTCAGGACGGCGGGCAGGCTTTGGGTTTTGTTATTTTAATAATTCTGTTCGTCCCTTTGTCGCTGATAATTTTATTCCCCGCGGGGATCGTAGGCGGCGTGTGGCACAGCGTAAGAGGCATAATTTATATTACCCAAGTCGATTCGGGAAAGAAAAGCAGAAAAGCGACGGTCATTTTCTCGATAGTTTTGAAAGTAGTCCTTACGGTCGCTATGCTATACGGAAGTCTGATTTTCGGAATAGTCGCCGCAGAAATAAACCCGATAGGCGCTTATATCGTTTACGGGGTAGGGCTTATCGCAGTGATACTGTTTTTCGTGTCGGTCAAATTTGAGTTCGACGCGATAAAATAAAACGAACGGGGTTGTCGCCTTTTAAGCGACAGCCCCTTTTAAAACAAAAAAATTTGTCCGCAACGAAATAAAGTCGCGGACAAATTATTATATATACCTATTAGATATTAGCGAAATATTTGATAGTTCTTACCATCTGCGAAGTGTAAGAATTTTCGTTGTCGTACCAAGAAACAACCTGAACCTGAGTTTCGTCGGTTTCGGGCATATATTTTACCATAGTTTGAGTCGCGTCGAAGAGAGAACCGTAGGTGATGCCGATAATGTCTGAAGAAACAAGTTGTTCTTCGGTATAACCGAACGAAGCGGACGAAGCGGCTTTCATAGCGGCGTTGACGTCCTCTTTGGTTACGTTGCCTTTAACTACCGCAACCAAGATCGTGGTCGAACCGGTGGGAACGGGAACTCTTTGAGCGGAACCGATGAGTTTGCCGTTAAGTTCGGGAATAACGAGTCCGATAGCCTTCGCCGCCCCGGTGGAGTTGGGAACGATATTTACGGCAGCCGCTCTCGCTCTTCTCAAATCGCCTTTGCGGTGAGGTCCGTCGAGAACCATCTGGTCGCCGGTGAAAGCGTGAACGGTAGTCATAATACCGCTTCTGATCTCCGCGAGTTTGTTAAGAGTGTCAGCCATAGGAGCAAGACAGTTGGTCGTGCAGGAAGCGGCGGAAATGATCTTGTCGTCCTTAGTCAAGGTCTTTTCGTTTACGCTGTAAACGATAGTTTTGAGGTCGTTGCCCGCGGGAGCGGAAATAACGACTTTCTTCGCGCCTGCGTCGATATGAGCCTGAGATTTTTCTTTGGAGCAGTAAAATCCGGTACATTCCAAAACGACGTCTACCCCGAGTTCGCCCCAAGGAATGTTTTTAGCGTCTTTTTCAGCGTAAATGGAGATCTTCTTGCCCTTTACGATAACGGCGCCCTTGGGAGCCTTTTCGGCAGCGTCTTCATAAGTTTCGTAACTTACTTCTTCCGCGTACTTATATCTGCCTTGCGCGGAATCGTACTTTAAAAGATGCGCGAGCATTTTCGCGTCCGTAAGATCGTTGATCGCGACTACTTCATAGCCTTCAGCGTCAAACATCTGTCTGAAAGCAAGTCTGCCGATACGACCGAAGCCGTTTATACCGACTTTAACTACATTTGCCATAATTTATTTCCTCCGAAATTATTATTAACTTATTCGTTTTGGTTTTAACCTTATATATTATAATCAAATTATTCATTTAAGTCAATTTTTTTTTAAACTTTTTTTAAAATAGATAAATTTTCCGCCGTTAAACGCCGAAAATCGTTTCTACGACGGTCAAAACGAGCAAAAAAGAAAAATTTATCGCCAAAAATAAACCGACGTATTTTTTTATACCTCTTCCTCTTCTCTTATATTCTCCCAAAGTTATAAGGCTCGCAAGGCTTGCGACGGGCGTTCCGAGCCCCCCGATATTCACGCCGGCGAGAAGGGCTTTATAATTACCCGTAAAACGGCAAAGGAGAGTTGCCGTCGGCACGTTTGATATTATCTGGCAGGAAAGAATTGAAAATAGAAGGGTGTTCTTTTCGAGAAGGTTGCCTATTATCTCGTGAACGAGAGGTATTCTCGAAGCATTTCCGCTGAAAACGAAAAAGGCGCAAAAAGTCAGAATAAGTCCGTAGTTTACGCTTTTATACGCTTTTATATCCATTATCGCAACGCCGACCAAAGTAATCGAAACGCCGATATAATACGGGTATACTCTCATTACGGACAATACCGAGCAAGCGAATAAAATGAGATAGACGGTAAGTTTTAAAGGTGAAATCGAATAGGACGAGTCGTCTATTATTTCCGCATTTTCTTTTTTGACGAAAAAACAGCACGCCGCAATAAGTAAAAGCGCTGTGATAAACGGCGGCAACATAATGAGAAAAAATTCTCCCGTCGGAATCGAAAAATAAGAATAGAGATAGAGGTTTTGCGGATTTCCGAACGGCGTAAGCATTCCTCCGAGGTTGGCGGCGACGTTTTGCATAACGAAAGTATACGCCATATATTTTTGTTTCCCCGACTGAGTCAGGGCGAAATAGCCGAGAGGTAAAAAGGTTATGAGCGCCATATCGTTCGCCATTATCATAGAGCCGAAATAGGTTATGAAAACGAGCGCGAATACTATTTTTCTCGAGTCTTTCAGCCCGGAAACTATTTTCCTCGCGATAATCTCGAAAAAATGAGCGTCGGAAAGGGCGCATACCACCGCAAGCGTTCCCAAAAGACAAAAAATAGTCGACAAGTCGAAATATTTAAGATATTCGCCGTCGGGCGGAACTATAAAAGAAGTCGCTATCGCCACCGTAACAGCGATAAGAAGAACGGCGTTTTTCTTTGTAAAATCAAGTATTTTTATCATAAGAATTATTTGCTTTTTGCGTCGAACACTTCGTCGCAAATTCCTTCGGCAAAGTCGGGTTCGTGCGTGACGAGAATTAACGCTCCTTCATAGTCCGCAATGGCTTTTTTTAGAGCCGCTTTGGCTTTTACGTCGAGGTGATTCGTCGGCTCGTCGAGTATTAAAATGTTCGACGGGGAATTGCAGGTAACGGCAAGTTTTAATCTCATCATTTCTCCACCCGAAAGATTTCCCACCGGTTTTACGGCGAGGTCGCCTAAAAGACCGACTTTCGCAAGGGCGGAACGGACTTCTTTTTGGCTTAAACGGGGATAAGCGCTATTATAGACGTTATACGCAGAATCCTGTTTGTTTTCGAAATATAAGTCCTGTTCGATATATCCCGGTTTCGCCGCAATATGAAAACGGAAAGAACCGCCGAGAGCGGGAATACGATGAAGCAACGTTTTTATAAGAGTCGTCTTGCCGACGCCGTTCGTTCCTCTTATCCATAGTTTTGTATTCGATTTCAAATGAAAAGAAACGTCGGGAATAAGTTGGCGGTCATAGCCTATTTTAAGCCCTTCCACGACTAAAAGGTCTTTGGTGTTGAGTTCGATATATGGGAAAGAAAAAGAACAGTCGTATACCGTTTGCGGTTTAGCCATAACTTCGATGCGGTCGAGCATTTTCTTGCGTGAATTCGCCATTCCGGCAGTCGAGGCGCGAGCCTTGTTTCTGTCGATGTAATCCTGCAATTTTTTTATTTCCGCCTGTTGACGGTTGTATTCGTCCTCGTATTGTTTGTTGAGTATCTCTCTCTGGGTGAGATATTGGTCGTAATTTCCCGAAAACCTGCGTATAGTTCCGTTTTCTATGCTTACGATGACTTTTGCGACTTGATTTAAAAATATCGTGTCGTGAGATATTACGAGAAAGGTTTTATTGTAAGAGTTGAGATATTTTATAAGCCATTCGACGTGTTCGACGTCGAGGAAGTTGGTCGGCTCGTCCAAAAGCGTCAAGTCGTGCTGTTCGAGGAGAAGTTTGGAAAGCATCAATTTTGCCCTCTCTCCGCCCGAAAGATTGCCGATTATCGACTCATAGCCGAACTTGTTTACCCCAAGACCGTTCGCGACTTTTTTTATCTGGGCGTCGAGATCGTAATATCCCGCGTCGTTTAAAACCTCTTGTAAACGGGAAGATTTATTTATAAGTTTGTCGAGTTCGTCGCCGTCGGCGCTCCCCATATTTTCGTAAAGTTTTTCGAGGCGGGAGTTGATCTCGTCGAGGTATGAAAACGCCTGCCTTAAATATTCCATTACCGTAAGAGACCTGTCCAAAGTTGCGTGCTGATCGAGATATCCGATCCTTAAATTGGGTTGTCTTAAGATCTCTCCGTCGTCCTGAACGAGTTTTCCTGCGACGATATTTATGAAAGTCGATTTTCCCGCGCCGTTAAGCCCGACGACTCCGATATGTTCTCCGTTGTTTATCGTAAGGTTGGATTTTACGAACAGATCCTTGTCGTCATAACGGTGAGTCAAACCTTTTATTTCGAGAATACTCATTTATAACCTTCCTGTCGATTTGTTTCCGATATATTTTAACACTTTTGATCGTCTTTGGCAATTAAAGTTGACAATATTAAAGAGTAATGGTATAATTTTAATATGAAATACAGATATAAATACAAATTTTCTTTTTTCATAATAGTCGTGTTCGTCCTGTTTTATATAGTGGCGGGAGCGCTTTTCGTATGGAATCTGATAAGATTGATAAATTCCCTGCAAAGTCCCATACAAACCACAGTTTATAATTATATATCCATCGGGCTTTGCATAATTTTGCCGATCGCTTTCGGAGCGGAGATCACCGCGGCTATCGTTTCTTCCGATTATACTATAAAAGATAAAACTCTCACGGTAAATTTCGGTTTTATCAAAGAAGTTTTTCAGGTTTCGGAGATAGAAGCCGTAGTTAAGAACGTGAGGTACAATAAACTCGGAATATCGTTTAAAGACGGCAGTTCTTACAGAATAGTGATAGACGAAAAACAATTCGACGATTTTTCTTCTCAACTCATAAAGACCAATAAATTCATCTCGTACGGAGAAACGGACGCCGAAGAAAAGAGGAAATAAATGGAAAACGAAGCGTTTTTAAAGCGAATGAGCGAACTTGAAGAGAGGAGTTATTCTCGGAGCGTTTATCTCTATTCGCCTTTTTTATCGCCGACTTTGCAAAGCCTATCCAAGGAAAGATTTCCCTATTTAAGATTCGAAGGCGGCGTGGAATTTGCCGAACGCAAAATTGCCGTATTCGGCGACGAGGAAAGGTTGGGATATACCGAACAGCCGCCTATAAGGCGATTATTCGTCAGAACCGAGGGCGTCAGATTTTCTTCGGGATTGTCGCACAGAGATTATCTCGGGGCGATTTTAAATCTCGGCATCGAAAGGGAAAAGATAGGGGATATATTCGTAAACGCCGAAGGGGCGTATATTGTCGCGGACGATAAAGTCGCCGAACTTATAAAAGCCGAATTGGGCAGAGTCGGAAGTTCGTCCGTCAAAGTGGAAGAGGTTGAAACGATCCCCGACGATTTCAGACCTAAAACCGAGAAAAAAAAGATCTCGGCAAATTCTTGTCGGCTCGACGCCCTTTTGTGCCGCGCCTACGATTTGTCGAGGGAAACGGGGGCAAACCTTTGCGAAAAGGGTTTTGTTTCCGTAAACGGAAAGCAAATCGAAAACGGCGCGAAATTTCTTAAAGACGGGGACGTCGTTACGGTAAGGGGTTACGGAAAATTCGTTTTGGAAGGCGAGGACGGAAAATCGAAAAAAGGCAAAACCTTTTTCGATCTTTTGATTTATATATAAAAACGGAGTTCTTATGGAAGAGATATTAAGGGTAGAAAACCTGAAAAAAACTTTTAAACTTTCGAGAAAACAGCAGGCGCTCGAAAAGACGAAAAATAAATATAAAGTCGCCGTAAACGGGCTTTCTTTTTCGGCTTATAAAGGCGAGATATTCGGGCTTTTAGGTCCGAACGGAGCGGGGAAGACCACTACGCTTCGAATTATTTCCACGCTTATCAGGGCGGACGAAGGGGACGCTGTGGTGGACGGCGAAAGCGTGAGGAAAAATCCCGACGGCGTAAGAAAAAAAATAGGATTTTTGACGGGAGAACTTAAACTCGAAGATTTCTTCACGCCCGATTATCTTTACGATTATTTCAGCGCTCTTCACGACGTTCCGAAAGAGGAGTCCGAAAGGAGAAAAGCCAAACTCTTTTCCCGTTTCGGTATCGAAAAGTTCGCCCACGTCAAAGTCGGCGATCTTTCGACGGGTATGAAGCAAAAAGTTTCTCTCGTTATTTCGATAGTTCACGACCCCGACTTCATTATTTTCGACGAACCGACTAACGGGCTTGACGTTATAACCGCAAAGACCGTAACCGATTTTCTTCTCGAACTCAAAAACGAGGGAAAGACTATCGTTATTTCCACCCATATATTTTCTCTCGTAGAAAAAATATGCGACAGAGTGGGGATCATAATAAACGGGAAGATGACCGCCGAAGGTAATTTGAAAGAGATCACCCGCGAAAAACCGCTCGAAGAGGTGTTTTTCGATATTTATTCAAGAGAGGTAGGAAGCGATGAATAAGATATTCACGGTAATGAAAAAGGAACTTAAAAGGTTTTTCACCGATAAAAGGCTTCTCGCTTCGCTCGTTCTTCCCGGAATAATGATCTTCGTCATTTATTCCTTTATGGGTTCTTTTTTCAGCGATATGTTCGGCGAAGATCCCGATAAAAAATTTATTATACAGACCATAAACGCGCCGTCCTCTTTTTCGGACGACTTAAAGGCGACGGGACTTAACGCCGAGGTAAAAGCAGTCGAAGATAAAGACGCTTCAAAAGAGGAAGTCAAAAACAAATCCGCGGACATTCTTGTGTTTTTTGAGGAAGAGTTCGAACGAAAACTGTCCGAAGGAGAACAGCCGTCCGTCGAAATTTGGTATAATACCGTCAATACTCAATCTCAAACGGCGTATAACGCCGTATACGGAATGATATATTCCCGCTCGGTCGAGGTCAAGACCGTGTTCGTTTTAAACGGCGGCGAAGGAAGTTACGACCTCGCGACAAAAGAAGAAACTTCGGCTATGATAATAACGATGATGTTGCCGTTTATATTGATGATATTTCTTTTTTCGGGCGCTATGGCGGTCGCGACCGAATCTATCGCGGGAGAAAAAGAAAGGGGAACTATCGCCACGCTTTTGGTAACGCCGATAAAGAGGAGTTCGTTGGCGCTCGGCAAGATACTCGCCCTTTCGGTAACGGCGATCGTATCGTCGCTCGTGTCGTTCGTCGGGCTTATCGCCTCGCTTCCGAAACTTATGGGCGGAATGGGCGATATAGATATGGGAATGTACGGAGTCGGAACTTACCTCGGCGTTTTGGGAGTTATCGTGGTTACGGTAGTAATGTTTACCGTCGTGTTGTCGATAATTTCGGCGCTCGCTAAAAGCGTTAAGGAAGCGTCGCAACTCGCCCTTCCCGTTATGTTCGTCGTAATGCTCGTCGGGGTGTCCTCGATGATAGGTTCGGGCGGAGCGAATCCTCGTTTCTGGGCGTATCTGATCCCCGTGTATAATTCGACGCAATGCCTTGCGGGGTTGTTTTCGCTTTCTTTCGATCCGCTGTTTTTCCTTATTACCGTGATAACGAATATCCTGTTTATCGCGTTGGGCGTTTATATCCTCGCTAAAATTTTCAACAGCGAAAAAATCATTTATAATAAATAAAATATAAATAAAAAAGGCGTCGTTTCGCCTTATTTTCGACGGGTGTCGGGAATAAGTAAAGACAACGCCTTTTTTATGCGTTTTTTTCGGTTCCTTCCGATTGGTTTCCGGCAAGACCGACCGCCCTCGTAACGGGTAAAGAGAAAACTATTCCTCTGCCCGGGGAATTCAGTCCCGCCGCTTTGTTGATCGCTTTCAATACTTCGTCCTTTATCTTGGATTCAACGATTATCATAACTATTTCTTTTTCCGATTGGACGGTGATTTTATATAGTTGTTCGGCTTCTTTGTTGGCGGTACCGTGTCCGCTCATAACCGTTCCGCCCCTCGCGCCGGCTTCTCTCGCCGCGTCCATTACCGTTTCCGAAAATCCGGCGTTTATTATGCAAAAAATGGTTTCGTATTTTTTTTCTTCCATCATTTTACTCCTTGATAAGTCTTTCGTCGTCGGCTAAAAAGCCGAATACCTGCTTGCCTATAACGCTCGATAACGGGATTGCGACCGAAATGCCTTTTCCGTTTTTGATGGTTTTGAATTTTTCTTCGAGCGCGTCCATTATCTCGTCCCGTTTATCCTTTCTTACGGGACTTAAAAGGACGATCTTATCCGTCGCCGCAAGACCGAGGTATTCGAGAATTTCGGAGCCTGCCGCTCCGCGGGCAAGAACTTTGAGTTGCATATTGGCGTTGTATGATTGAATAAGATCGGCGTAAAAATCTGCTTTTTTCTTCTCGACTACGGTTATAAGAAGTTCGAGTTTTATGGGAGAAGTCGATTTTTCGCTTTTTTTCTGTCGGAAGATCGGTTTTTTAACTTTTATTTGGTTCATTTTGATCTTTTCCCTCGGTTTAAAAATAAATTATCTGGTCGTCGTCCGCGGTGATTATTCTCTTCATCGCAACGGCGTCTTTTCTTTTCTTGGAAACTATCGCCTTAAAACCGAGGGTCTGAATGGTTATAAGGGGAGTCATTGCGACCATTGCGACGATGCCGAAGGCAAGGCTCAATATTTCCGCTTCGCCGTTTAAAGCGACGCACGCGCCGATAGCCATAGGTAAGATAAAACTCGAAGTCAACGGTCCGCTCGCGACACCGCCCGAATCGAAGGCTATCGCGGTATAAAGAGGGGGAACGAAGAAAGAAAGTCCGATCGAGATAAGATAACCGGGGATAAGATAATACAATATCGAAAACCCGAAAACTATTCTTATTACGGAAAGTCCTATCGATACTCCGACGCCGATGGAAAGGGCGACGAGCATCTGTAATTTGGTTACTCCTCCGGAAGTGATTTCGTCGACTTGTTTGGTAAGGACGTGGACGGCGGGTTCGGCAAGAACGACCACCATACCTATCGCGAATGAGAAAACAATGAGAAGCGAAGGACTTTTTTGGGCTAAAGCCATTCCCAATTTATAGCCGATAGGCATAAAGCCGAACGACACCGCCGTAAGAAAGACGACGAGTCCGACGAAAGTATATAAAATACCGATAATTATTTGAATTATCTTGCTTTTTGGAAGTTTGAGCGCGGTAAACTGCAGAACGAAGAAAAACAGGACGATAAGAATCAAGGATTTTAAAACGTCGAGGGCGTTTTCCATCGTCAGATAGGGAAGTTCTCCGACGCCGAGCGAATAATCGGGCAGAGGAAACGAAGGGTCGCCGTTTGCAAAAAGAGATAAGATCATTACCGAAAGTATCGGTCCTACCGAACAAAGAGCGATTATCCCGAAACTGTTTTCGCGTTGTTTTTTCCCGCCTATGGTTTTAGCGACGCCCGCGCCGAGCGCCATTATAAACGGCACGGTTATAGGCCCCGTAGTAACGCCGCCCGCGTCGAAGGAAAGAGGAAGAAAACCGCTTTTCCCGTTTTCTATCAAAAGGGCGCAAAAAGCGAACATTGCGGCGTAAGCGAAAGTCAGAATTGCGTTGAGTTCTTTTTGAAGTACGGTTTTTACTATCGCAACCACCAAAAAAAGCCCCACTCCCAAACCTACGATAGTTATCAACGCCTCGCCGCTTAATACCGCGCCCACTTGTTCGGCGAGAACGGATAAGTCCGGCTCGGCGACGGTTATTAACATTCCCATAACGAAACAAACCGATATGAGAAGTAAAATTTTCTTGGATTTGGTAAGCCCCTCGCCAACGTAAGAACCCATCGGCGTCATTGCGAGATCTGCGCCCAAATTGAATAACCCAATCCCTATTATAAGCGCGACCGACGACAGGGCGAAAATAATATTTTCGGTAAATGTCAGCGGAAGTATCCCCGTAAGAGAAGTTACGAGGACAATGATCGAAACCGGTAAAACGGAAACGAGCGATTCTTTGATTTTTGCCCATAGAGCGAGTTTCATACGATTACCAATCCTGTCTGTCGCTGATTTTTATATCGTCGTAAAATTCAAAATATTTGCGTTTAAAATCGCTTTCTTTGGCGGGTTTGATCTTTTTCGGGGGGATCTTATTGTCCTCTCCCTTTTCTTTTTTGTTTTCTTCTTTATCCATTTTATCTCTTTAAATAGACCATAAGTACGGAAATATCCGCGGGATTTACCCCCGATATCCTTCCCGCCTGCCCGAGATTGAGCGGGCGAATACGGTCGAGTTTTTCCTGCGCTTCGGCGCGAAGTCCTTTTATTGCGTAATAGTCTATATCTTCCGGCAACTTCTTTTCTTCGAGTTTTCTCGCCTTTTCGATCTGTTCGTAGTTTTTCTTCAAATATCCCTCGTATTTTATATCCGTTTCCACCCTTTCGAGAATATCGAAGGGGTATTCTTTATACAGATCGAATTTTTCCATAATATCCGAAAGGGGGATATTTCTCTTTATCATATCGGCGACGCTCAGTCCCGAGTGTAACTCGTTCCCGCCGTAGGAAAGTACGAATTCCCGACATTCTTTCGGAAACATAGGACGATTTATTTCGTCGGTCAATTCACCGATCTTTTTCGTTCTTTCGAGGAATTTCGCATATCTCTCGTCCGAAACCAATCCTATTTCGCGCCCCTTTTCGGTAAGACGGCTGTCGGCGTTGTCTTGTCTTAAAAACAAACGGTATTCCGCCCTCGAAGTCATCATTCTGTACGGCTCGTTGGTTCCTTTGGTAACGAGGTCGTCAATAAGAACGCCGATATACGCCTCGTCGCGACTAAGAATAAACGGAGATCTGTTTTCGAGATATAAAGCGGCGTTTATTCCGGCTATAAGACCTTGCGCCGCCGCCTCTTCGTAACCGCTCGTACCGTTTATCTGACCGGCTGTAAATATCCCGGGGATCTTCTTGAATTCGAGAGAGGCTTTTAAGTCAAGGCTGTTGATGCAATCGTATTCTATCGCGTAAGCGTATCTAGTAAACCTACAATTTTCAAGCCCTTTTATCGACCTATACATCGCGATCTGTATATCGTGCGGCATAGAAGTCGACATTCCCTGAACGTATATTTCGTTCGTGTCGTCGCCTTCGGGTTCGAGAAAGATCTGGTGCCTGTCTTTGTCGGAAAATCTCACGACTTTGGTTTCAATCGAGGGGCAGTATCTCGGACCTGTGGAAGTTATCGCTCCGTTGTAAAGAGGGGAACGATCGAGGTTGTCGAGAATTATTTTATGAGTTTGAGTATTGGTATAAGTTATGTAGCAAGGTTCTTGCTTCTCGGGGATGGTTTCCGTCATAAACGAGAAGGGATAGACGTTGGTTTCTCCGTCTTGTCTTTCGAGTTGGGAAAAGTCGATAGATCTGCGGTCTACTCTCGCGGGAGTTCCCGTTTTGAAACGCATAATTTCGAAACCGAGGGAAATAAGACTTGCCGTAAGTTGATTTGCGGGCGAAAACCCGGACGGCCCCGCGGCTCTTTCCCACTCTCCCGCAATGACTTTGCCGTTGAGATAAACGCCCGTCGCGACCACTACCGTCGAGCAGCGAAATATGCCGCCGTATGCGTTTTTTACGCCCGAAACCCTTCCGTTTTCGACTATTATTTCAACCGCTTCGCACTGTATGACCGAGAGGTTCGGCGTGTTTTCGAGAGTTTTTTTCATCAGGGCGTGATAGCGGAATTTGTCCGATTGAGCCCTTAAAGACTGAACGGCGGAACCTTTTCCGCGGTTGAGCATTTTTATCTGCGTCATCGTTTTGTCCGCGTTTATTCCCATTTCTCCGCCGAGAGCGTCTATTTCGCGGACGAGATGACCTTTCGCCGTTCCCCCGATCGAGGGATTGCAAGCCATAAACGCTATATTTTCCAAATTGACGGAGAGTATAGCCGTCTTGTGTCCTTTTCTCGCCAAAGCCAGCGCCGCCTCGCATCCCGCGTGTCCGGCGCCTATGACGACGGCTTCGAAACTCTCTTCGAAATATTGAGTATTCATCTTTTTAAAATCAAATTCCTTAAATCTTTAACTTCTCGTTCGATTCGAGAGTTTTCCTTTATAAGTTCCGCAATCTTATCCCGCGAATGCATTACCGTCGTATGATCTCTTCCGCCCAGCGCTTGCCCTATCGAAACGAGGGGAATGGACAGCATTTCGGTCATAAGATAGGCGCATATCTGCCTCGGTTCTACGAGTTCTTTGTTTTTTCTCTTACCTACGAGATCGGCGCGTTGGATCTTGTAAAACGAGCATACCGCCTCCACGATCGAGTCGGGCGTTATCGCTTCGTCGGGATTTCCGTCCGAAGAACTTTCCTTTATCGCTTCTCTCGCGAGATCTACCGTAACCGGACTTTCGCGAAGCATAGACGCGAATAAAACTTTATTGAGCAAGCCTTCGAGCGATCTTACGTCGTTTCCCGACCGTTCGGCGAGATAAAGAGCGACGTCGAGAGAAAGTATACATTTTCTCGTTTCGGCTTTTTTCTGCAAGATGGCGATCTTGGTTTCTACGTCCGGCGGAAGTACCTGAGCCATAAGTCCGCCTTCGAAGCGGGTTATAAGCCTTTCGGAAAGGAGTTCTATATCTTTGGGATGACAGTCCGCCGAAAGGACGATTTGTTTGTTCTGTCCGTACAACTCGTTGAAGGTGTGGAAAAATTCTTCTTGCGTGGACTGTTTTTTCGCGAGAAATTGAACGTCGTCTATAATAAGCACGTCGACGTTTCTGTATTTGTTTCTGAAATCCATTCCTTCCTGCGAATAGGCTTTTCCCTGCCTTATCGTGGTAATAAGGTCGCTGGTAAATTTTTCGCAGGTTGCGTACAATACGTTTAAAAGAGGATTGTTTCTCTTTATCTGATTTGCGATCGCGTGCATTATGTGAGTTTTTCCAAGCCCCGCTCCGCCGTAGATAAAAAGGGGATTATAGGCGTTGCCGGGATTGTCGGCGACGGCTTTCGCCGCGGCGTACATATATCTGTTGGAAGAACCCACCACGAAGGCGTCGAAGGTGTACTTCGGGTTTATAGGCGTCGCTTCGACTTCTTCTTTGACCGTTGAAAATCCCTTTTTTCTCAGATAATCGTCTTTTCCGTCCCCGACGAAAAGTTTTACGTCGGTAACGCCGGTATTGGCAGACTTCAAAGCCGCTTTTATCTTATCGATAAGTCTTGTGGCGACTTCGGACGCAAACATTTCCGTTTTTGTGGAAAGGACGAGGACCGTCCCTTCGAGATCTATCGGCTTTAATTGGGTTATGTAAGTAGAGTAGGCGATAGTGCTTACCGTGGTTCGCATCTCCGCGAGCGCTTTTTCCCATAAAATTTCGTATTGTTCCATTTTTTCCACGCCTTTTTAAAAAAAGTTTGTATATCGTTTTAGTAAAAATACTTTACTATTTTTTCCGTATTATATATAATATACTAAAAGACGAAAAAAATCAAGTCATTTCGTAAAGTGGAAAAAAATGCTTATAAAAAAACTTCAACTCAAGAATTTCAGAAATTACAAAGACGAGAAATTCGAATACGACGACGGGATAAACGTGATAAGCGGCTCGAACGCGCAGGGAAAAACCAATTCTGCCGAGGCTATTTTTTATTTATGCACGGGTTATTCTCCGAGGGCGACGAGGGATAAACAGGTCGTTTTTTACGGCGAAGAAAAGGCGACGGTGAAGGGGGTCGCAAACTCTCGTTTCGGGGCGGTCGAGGTCGAAATGTCGTTTTTCGTCGATAAAAACAAAGAGGTAAAAGTAAACGGAGTTCCGGTTGCGAAGATAGGGGAACTTCTCGGAAATATAAATTCGGTGTTTTTTAATCCGGGGGAACTTAAACTCGTTCAGGAAAGCCCCGAAGACAGGCGCAGGTTTATGGATATATCCCTTTCGCAGTTGTCGAGAAACTATTTTTACGCTTTGCAAAAATATAAAAAGATACTGACGCAAAGAAATAATCTCTTGAAAGAACCCGACAGGGAAATGATTTTCGACACTTTGCCGATATGGGACGCTCAATTTGCCGAAGCGGGAGCAAAAATAATAGCGGAAAGAAATAAATTCATAGAAAAACTCGCCCCGTTCGCCCTTTCGGCGCACTCGTTTATTACCGCGGACAGAGAGGAACTTGAAATTTCGGGGGATTATAAATTCGCGGGGAGCGAAGAGGAGATAGCCCTTCAACTTTCCGAAAGTCTTAAAGAAAAAAGAGAAAAAGATCTCGAACTCGGATATACTACCGTCGGACCTCATCGCGACGATATAAAAATCAAAATAAACGGCATAGACGTAAGAGTTTACGGATCTCAAGGTCAACAGCGGACCGCCGCGCTATCTCTTAAACTCGCGGAAACCGAAATTTTTAAGGACAGATTCGGGGAAGCCCCCGTTTTGATACTCGACGACGCGATGAGCGAACTCGACGCGTCGAGAAGAGAAAGATTGATCGAAAAAGTAAAAGATATTCAGACTATCATAACCTGTACGGAACCCGATTGTATTCCGGGTTATGAAAAATACAACAATATTCGCGTAAGCGACGGTAAAATAATTTAAACGGAGAATTAAAAATGAGCGAATGTAATCACGATTGTTCGAGTTGCGGAGAAACGTGCGAAAAAAGAGATTTTCTCGCGACGCCGAAAGACAGCACTAAAATAGGCAAAATGATAGCCGTTATGAGCGGCAAGGGCGGGGTCGGAAAATCTATGATAACCGATATCCTCGCCGTAAACGCTTTGCGAAAAGGATATAAGACGGCGATCTTGGACGCGGACGTTACGGGACCTTCCGTTCCGAAAGCGTTCGGAATAACCGAAAAAGCGTACGGCAATTCTGACGGAACCACCATCTATCCAGTAGAAAGCAGACAGGGAATAAAAATAATGTCGATGAATCTTCTTTTGTCCGACGACGGCGACCCCGTGGTTTGGCGAGGTCCCGTTATAAGCGGCGCCGTCAAGCAGTTCTATACCGACGTGTTATGGGAAAACGTCGACTATATGTTCGTAGATATGCCGCCGGGAACGGGCGACGTCCCGCTTACCGTATTCCAATCTCTTCCGATAGACGGTATCGTAGTCGTTACCACGCCGCAGGATCTCGTTTCGATGATCGTCGAAAAGGCGGTCAGAATGGCGGAGATGATGAACGTAAAAATTTACGGAATAATCGAAAATATGAGTTATATTTCCTGCCCCCATTGCGGCGAGAAGATATATCCTTACGGGAAAAGCAAATTAAACGAAGTCGCGGCGAATTTCAATATCCCCGTTCTTGGCGCTCTTCCTATCGATGAAGAACTGTCCTCGCTCGTGGATAAAGGGGAGATAGAAAGCGTCGGCGACTATCTTGCCGAGGCGACCGAAGCGTTGAAATAAGTCGGATATTGAATAATATTGCGGTTTTTTGCTTCGATCGTTTGACTTCATTCCGTCAAAATGATAAAATATGCGAAAAAAAAGAGTTATGAGATATGAGCAAACTGTTTATTCCGAAAAATTATAAACCCGATCTCGATATATACGACACGCAAACGGCGATAGGGATCATAAAACGTGCTTTTGAAGATAAGTTGTGCCTTGCGCTCAACTTAAAAAGGGTTTCGGCGCCGCTGTTCGTCGATCCTTCCACGGGAGAAAACGACGACCTTAACGGCGTAGAACGTCCCGTGCAGTTCGAGATAAAGGATACGGGAAGAACGGGAGCCGTCGTTCATTCTCTCGCGAAATGGAAGAGGATTGCCCTCAAAAGGTACGCCTTTTCTGTCGGCGAGGGGCTTTATACCGATATGAACGCTATAAGAAGGGACGAAGAACTCGACAATCTTCATTCGGTTTATACCGATCAATGGGATTGGGAAAAAATAATAACCGAAGAAACCCGCAACGAAGAATATCTGAAAACAGTCGTCAGATTTATAGTCGGGGCGATCTGCGAAACGCTCGACGCGATAAAATGCAGATATCCTCAGATCAAAGTTTCTTTAAAAAGAGAAGTTTCGTTTATAACTTCGCAGGAACTCGAAGATCTTTATCCCGACAAAACCCCGAAAGAAAGGGAAAACGCCTATCTTAAAGAGAAAAAGACGGCGTTTATTATGAAGATAGGGGATAAATTGAGATCGGGAAAACCTCACGACGGCAGGGCGCCCGATTACGACGATTGGTCGCTCAACGGAGATATTTTGTTCTATAACGAATTGCTCGGCTGCGCGTTTGAAATATCATCTATGGGAATAAGGGTGGATCCCAAATCGTTGGACGAGCAGTTGACGAAAGCGGGAGCGGACGACAGACGTAAATTTTATTATCATAAAGAACTTCTCGCAGGGCGTTTACCGCTTACGATCGGCGGCGGAATAGGGCAGTCAAGACTTTCGATGCTTTTGCTCAATAAGGCGCATATAGGCGAAGTTCAGGTTTCGCTTTGGGATGAGGAAACCAAGCGCGTCTGCGCCGAAAACGGCGTGGTTTTGCTTTAACCTTTCCATTTGGCGAATAAATAAAAAAATCGACCTATAAGTCGATTAAATCAAAAAGCGGGGCGCGATAACCCCGTTTTTTTGTTACAATTCAATATTTTTATCTTTTTCATCGATAGGTCTTAAAACCCTGCAGGGGTTTCCCACGGCAACGACGTTCGGCGGCACGTCCTTCGTAACCACGCTTCCCGCGCCTATCACGGAGCCGTCGCCGACTGTTACTCCCGGCACAACGATAACACCGGCGCCCAACCAACAGTTTTTGCCTATACGGACGGGTAAATTGTATTGATAACCCTTTTCCCGAAGTTCGGGAGAAACGGGGTGGCTTGCCGACGCGAGGGTAACGTTCGGACCGATCATCGTGTGATCGCCCACGAAAATATGAGTGTCGTCTACGCAGGTCAAATTGAAGTTGGCGTAAACCCCGTTGCCGAAGTGGCAATGTTTTCCGCCGAAGTTGGCGTGGAAAGGCGGTTCTATATAGCAGTTGTCGCCTATTTCCGCGAACATTTCTTTAAGGAGAGCCTCTCTTTTTTGTCCTTCGTGAGGGCGGGTCGAATTGTAATCGTACAGTTTTTCCAAACAGTCAAACTGTTCTTTTAAAATTTCGTCGTCATTGGGAAGATATAATTTCCCGCTGTGAAGTTGTTCTTTATGACTCATAATTGAATTATAACATAAGCCGCCGAAAAAGTCAACAAAACTCGGGATCAAACGATATACGACTTTATCCTGTCGATAGTTCGTAAAAAGAATGGTTCGGGGTGGGCTGCCCCCGCAAAAACCGCCATATAGGTCGGTTTTTCTCCAAACGGGAGCATATTGTTCTCTGCCGTTATGACAAAAGAACTCTGTCGGTTTGATTGCCGACTATCGCAAATTTTTCTAAAAGCGCGTTTACGGTAAGTTTTTTCTTCTCTTCTCCGGACGCGGAAAATACTATCTTCCCTTCGTTCATCATTATAATTTTATTGCCGAAGCGAAGGGCGTCTTTCATATTATGTGTTATCATAACGGTAGTTTGATTTTGCGTAACTTTCGAGGTTATTTCAAGTACTTTCTCCGCCGTTTTGGGATCCAGAGCCGCGGTGTGTTCGTCGAGAAGTAAAAGTTTAGGTTTGTTTATGGTCGCCATCAGAAGCGTCAAGGCTTGCCTTTGTCCTCCCGAAAGGAGCGAAACTTTTTGCGACATATAATTTTCAAGCCCCAAATCGAGTTGAGAAACTAATTCTTTAAACTTTTTTTTGTCCTCTTTGGTTACATTCCACCCTAATCCTCTTTTTTTGCCGCGCATTTTCGCTATGGCGACGTTTTCTTCGACGTTCATTTCGGCGGCAGTTCCCTTCATGGGATCCTGAAAAACTCTCGCGACGTCAGCCGATCTCTTGTGTTCGGGGACGTTGGTAATATCCTTTCCGTCGAGAATTATTTTCCCCTCGTCGGGAGAAAAAACGCCCGCTATCACGTTTAAAAGAGTGCTTTTGCCCGCGCCGTTACCGCCGATCACGGTTACGAAATCTCCTTCTTCGAGTTCGAGGTCTATCCCGTTTAAAGCAATTTTTTGATTTATCGTGTTTTTATTGAAGATCTTCACTACGTTATTTATTTTCAGCATTTAAGTTCTCCGATAAATTATTGGATTTTGTTTTCAGCGGGCGTTTGGCGGAAAATCTTTTCGCCGCGAGAACGGCGATTATCAAAACCGCCGAAATCAGTTTCATATCGTCCGCAGTCAGGAATCCGTTAAGAAGTTGAAGGGCGAGCGCGATCACTATTCTGTAAAGAACGCTTCCCGCTAAAACCCCGATCAGTCTGAACGCGAAGGGCCATTTTTCTTTTACGAACGCTTCGCCCAAAACCACGCCGGCAAGCCCGATGACTATGGCGCCGCTTCCCATATTTGCCGTAACGTTATTGTTCGATTGAGCGAGAAGGCTACCCGATAAAGCCGCAAGCGCGTTTGATATTCCGAGCGTTAAAATAATTCTTCCGTCGGTGTTTATTCCTTGCGCCCGCGCCATTTCGGGATTACAGCCGGTCGCTCTTACGGACGAGCCGTATTTCGTACCGAAAAACCAATAGGAAGCGCCGACGGTCAAAAGGGCGAAAATTCCGCCCACGATAAGGTTTGCGACCATCGGGGAAGTCGCCTCGGCGAGTTTTCTCATCAAGGTTATTCTCCCTAAAAGAGCAAGACTTGCCTTGTTTCCGAGGACGTGGATATTTATCGAATATAGGATAAACATAGTGAGAATTCCCGATAAAATAGCGGGAATTTTTAATTTCGTATGTAAGATCGCCGTAAAAACGCCGGCAATAAAGCCGCCGATCGCTCCGACGATCATCGCCACGCTTACGGGGACTCCGATCGTGAGAAGCGCCGCGGTTACGGTTCCGCCGAGGGCGAAAGTTCCCTCGACGGACATATCCGCGATATTAAGTATTTTGTAAGAAATGAACACGCCGATCGTGAGGATGCTCCATATAAAGCCGTCGGCGATACTTCCGGGCAGGACGTTAAAGACGGCTGTTAAGGGCGCGCATAGTTGAAGTAACATTATAGACTCCGTAAAAGCGTTTTTGTTTTATTTGTTAGCGTATTTGTTTTTGATCTCTTGAACGCGTTCCGCCGAAAGTCCGAGGTCGCTGATAGCGGTATCGGTTATTTCGAGAGTAGTCGCGCCCTTGTAGTATTGATGACGGTCTTCGTCGGACACTTTTTCCCCTTTGAGTATCTTGATCGCGATCTCCGCCGTTTGTTTGCCGAGTTCGTAATAGTCGATAGCGAGCGTTGCGGAAGCGACGTCGACTCCGTCGGCGGTAAGCATACTGCCGGCTCCGGTAACTATGGGAAGTTTTTTGGTGTTTGCGGTCGCGACGACTCCCATGTTCGCGGCGAGGGTGTTATCGGTGGGGATATAGATAGCGTCCACGTCGGAAGATATCGATTGGATAGTGGGCTGAATGGAATTTACGTCGGTAACAGTTTTTTCTTCGTAAGAAATACCGAGTATATCGCATTCTTGTTTGGCGAGTTCGACTTGCGTGCGGCTGTTAGGTTCTTCCGAACTGAAAACGAAAGCGATCTTATTGACCGAAGGAAGAAGATCTTTAATAAGATCGATCTGTTGATCAACGGGTTGCATATCGCTCGTACCGTAAACGTTGCTTCTTCCCGTAAGTTTAGACGAGTCGGCGTTGGGATCGGTTACCGCAGTGTATAAAACGGGGATATCCGAAGTCGCTCCGGCAAGGGAAACCGCAACGGGCGTCGCGATAGCGAGGATGGCGTCGGGATTATTGGCGATCGCTACGTTTACCGCGGTAAGGATATTCGAAGCCTCGCCGCTTGCGCCGGACTGTTTGAACGAAATGGTTTTGTTTTCGGATTTTGCCCATTCTTCCAAAGCGTCGCAAAAGCCTTTGTTCGCGGCGTCGAGAGATTCGTGCGGAGCGTATTGAATGACTTCGACGTTATAATCCGACTGTTTGCCGCAGGAAATGGCGGTTGTTGCAGCGCAAATGCAAAGCATTGCGGACAGCAAGAGGGTGATGATTTTTTTCATTGTTTTATGCCTCCAAAAAAACTTTTCGAAAATTAAAAGATTCAACCGAATGGAAACAATATCTAACCCGTAAAAACGGTTGACTTTCCGTGTTTGCGTACGCCTTCATTCGGTTACCAAAAAAAACGCCCCTTGCGATTACTCGTAAGAGGCGTTTAAAACTTTATTGTTTCTTCACGTTTTTCTCCACGACCAATCGCTACTGACAAAGGCAGTAGTTAAAAAAGAATCTAAAGACAAAAGTGAAGTTAACGGTTTTCATAATATCTTCTCCGAAAGATATATTTGAAATTTGTAGTCATTATAACACCATCGTAAAAATATGTCAAACGTTTTTAACGGAATAATAAAAAATTTTTTTATGAGCAAATATTCGTTATAAATGCTTAAAAATCGTTGACTTATAATTAAAAAAGTGTTACAATACTTTCTATAATGGTATAAAATCGTATAATAGTCGTTAAAAATAAAGAAAGACGAGTAAAATATAGCGGTTTTGACCTTTAAAACGCTTTCTTTAAACGGAATAGGCCCGTTTTTAGAATATTCCAAAATAAAATAAGGAGGTAAGAAATGCCAACTATCAACCAGTTGATCAAGCAGGGTAGAGTTACGGCGAAAGATAAGAGCAAGGCTCCCATTTTGGGGAATTGCCCTCAAAAAAGAGGCGTATGCCTTTCCGTAACGACGACTTCACCCAAGAAGCCTAACTCTGCGCTTCGTAAGATAGCGAGAGTAAGGCTTACGAATAAGCAAGAAGGAACGATATATATTCCCGGCGAAGGGCATAACCTTCAGGAACACAGTTCCGTGCTTATCCGCGGCGGCAGGGTAAGAGATTTGCCCGGCGTTCGTTATCATATCATTCGCGGAACGTTAGATACCGCGGGCGTTGCAAAAAGAAGACAGGCAAGAAGTAAATACGGCGCGAAGAGGCCTAAATAATTTACTCGCGGAAAAATTACCGCCCGAAACTTTAAAGCAAGCCTAAGATCAAATTACCTACTTATCGGAATATTCTGAAAACGCCCGAAAAGTAGGCAGTACGACGGGTAAAGCCGTCGGAAGGTTCGCTCCCTCGTATTATCATATTATATAATAAAGGTTTAAGAGCGATAGCTGTACCGGGTTAAGACCCTAAAAAATTTAAAGGAGGACATTAAAATGCCAAGAAGAGGTAACGTTCCTAAAAGGGACGTGTTGCCCGATCCTATATACGGCAATAAAGTAATTACCAAACTTATAAATCAGGTAATGCTTGACGGCAAGAAAGGAACGGCGCAAACCATCGTTTACGAAGCGCTTGAAAAGGCTCAGGCAAAACTCGGCGCCGAACCGATGGACATTTTCAATCAAGCGATGAACAACGTTATGCCCCTTCTCGAAGTAAAGGCGAGAAGAGTGGGAGGCTCGAACTATCAGGTTCCCATCGAAATCAGACCGGAGAGAAGGCAAACGCTTGCTATTCGTTGGATAGTTGCCAGCGCAAGAAAGAGAAGCGACAGAGATATGAGCAATAAACTTGCGAGCGAACTTATGGACGCTTACAATAATACCGGCGGCGCTGTAAAGAAGAAAGAAGACACGCACAGGATGGCTGAAGCAAACAAGGCGTTTGCTCACTATCGTTGGTAAAAGTAGGAGAGTAAGAAGATGCCAAGACAATACGATTTATTGCACACGAGGAATATCGGTATAATGGCTCATATCGACGCCGGTAAGACCACCACGACCGAAAGAATACTTTTCTACACGGGAAAAACCCATAAACTCGGAGAAGTTCACGACGGCGCTGCCACGATGGACTTCATGGTTCAGGAGCAAGAGCGCGGAATAACCATTGCGTCAGCCGCGACGACCTGTTTTTGGAAGGGTAACAGAATAAACATTATCGATACGCCGGGACACGTTGACTTTACCGTAGAGGTTGAAAGATCACTCCGCGTTCTCGACGGAGCGGTCGCGACGTTTTGCGCGAAGGGCGGCGTTGAGCCTCAGTCCGAAACCGTATGGCGTCAGGCTGATAAATATCACGTTCCGCGTATCGCGTACGTCAACAAGATGGATATAAACGGAGCGAATTTCCAGAACGCCGTTCAGATGATGAGAGATCGTCTTAAAGCCAACGCTATGCCGATCTGCCTTCCTATCGGAAAAGAAGATACGTTTACGGGAATAATCGACCTTGTTGCAAACAATTCGATAATTTATCACGACGATCTCGGAAAGGATTTCACCGTCGGACCCATTCCCGCCGAATACGCTGACGCCGCTGCGGAAGCAAGACAGGCGCTTATGGAGGCTTGCGCGGAGCAGGACGACGCTTTGATGGAAAAATTCTTCGAATGCGGAGAACTTACCGAAGAAGAAATGAAGCCGGCGCTTCGTAAAGCGACTCTTTCGATGGCGGTAGTACCCGTTCTTTGCGGATCGAGTTATAAAAACAGAGGCGTTCAGCACCTTTTGGACGCGATAGTAGATTATCTTCCGAGTCCGTTGGACGTAGATCACGTTAAGGGAATAAATCCCGACACCGATGAAGAAGAAGAGAGAAAGACTTCGGACGAAGAGCCGTTCGCGGGACTTGCGTTCAAGATCGTTGCCGATCCTTTCGTCGGAAAACTCGCTTATTTCAGAGTATATTCGGGCGTACTTTCCTCGGGATCTTACGTTTACAACTCGACGAAGGAAAAGAAGGAAAGAGTAGGAAGACTTCTCTTGATGCACGCAAACCACAGAGAGGAGATCGAGGATATTTATTCGGGAGATATATGCGCGATAGTAGGACTTAAAGACACCACTACGGGCGATACGCTTTGCGACGAAGCCCATCCTATCATTCTTGAAAAGATGGAATTCCCCGAACCGGTTATTCAGGTCGCGATCGAACCCAAGACCAAAGCCGGACAGGAAAAGATGACGCTCGCGCTTTTGAAACTTGCCGAAGAAGATCCTACGTTCAAGTTCTATACCGATAAAGAAACGGGACAAACTATAATCGCCGGAATGGGCGAACTTCACCTTGAAATAATCGTCGACAGACTTTTGCGCGAATTCAAAGTTGAAGCGACCGTCGGAAAACCGCAAGTTTCCTATAAAGAAACCTTTAGAAAAGCGGTCGAAGCCGAAGGAATGTATAAGCGTCAATCCGGTGGTAAAGGACAGTACGGACATTGCCGCGTGCGCTTCGAACCTTTGGAACCCGGACAGGGCTTTGTGTTCGAAGACGAAACGGTCGGCGGATCCATTCCGAAGGAATATATCGAACCCGTCAGAAAGGGTATCGAAGAAGCGTCGAAGAACGGTTTCCTCGCGGGATACGAAATGGTGGATTTCAAGGCTGTCGTATACGACGGATCTTACCACGAAGTCGACTCTTCGGAAATGGCGTTCAAGATCGCAGGCTCGCTTGCGTTTAAAGACGGTATGAAGAAAGCGAACCCCGTTCTTTTGGAACCTATAATGAAGGTTGAGATCGTAACCCCCGAAGATTATTTCGGCGACCTTATGGGTAACGTTTCGTCGAGAAGAGGTACTATTTTAGGAACCGAAGACAGAAACGGTTCGAAAGTCATCGAAAGTTACGTTCCCCTTTCCGAAATGTTCGGATACGCGACCGATTTAAGATCGAGGACGCAAGGTAGAGGTCAGTTCACTATGCAGTTCGACCACTTCTCCGAATGTCCCAAGTCGATCTCCGAAAAGATCATCGGCGAAAGAGCGGTCAAAAACGACGACTGATAACCAAAATCGCTATATCAATATATAATATATATAGCGCGCGCCTTAAAAAGGCAAGCCGAAAGGCAAAATAAGATTATTTAATCGCGAAAGCGGTTTATAATACAAAAAAAATAAAAAAAATAAAAGACAAAAACAAAAAAATTGGAGGAAACAAAAATGGCAAAGGCAAAATTTGACAGAAGCAAGCCGCACGTTAACATCGGAACTATCGGACACGTTGACCACGGCAAAACCACGTTAACCGCCGCAATCACTATGGTTATGGCGTGCAAAGGCGACGCTGAGGCGATGAGATATGATCAAATCGACAAGGCTCCCGAAGAAAAAGCGAGAGGTATTACGATCAATACCGCGCACGTCGAGTATCAAACCGACAAAAGACACTACGCTCACGTTGACTGTCCCGGACACGCGGACTACGTTAAGAACATGATCACGGGCGCCGCGCAAATGGACGGCGCGATCCTCGTAGTTGCAGCGACCGACGGTCCGATGCCCCAGACCAGAGAACACATTCTTCTCGCTCGTCAGGTTGGCGTTCCCTATATCATCGTATTCCTTAACAAGACCGATCAAGTAGACGATCCCGAACTTTTGGAACTCGTTGAAATGGAAGTCAGAGGACTTTTGGACGAATACGGCTTCCCCGGCGACGATACTCCTATCGTAAAGGGTTCCGCATTAAAGGCTTTGGAAAAGGCTTCGAGCGGAGCGAGCAAAGACGAGATCCTTGCTTCTCCCGATTGCGCTCCCATACTTGAACTTATGGACGCTATCGACAGTTATATTCCCACTCCCGAAAGAGACGACGCTAAACCCTTCCTTCTTCCCGTTGAAGACGTATTCACGATCTCCGGTCGTGGTACGGTTGCTACCGGAAGAGTTGAAAGAGGTGTTGCTCACGTAGGCGATCCCGTTGAAATCGTAGGACTTCAAGAAAAGCCCACCACTTCTGTTATTACCGGACTTGAAATGTTCAGAAAGACTCTTGACGAAGCGCAAGCAGGCGATAACGTAGGCGCTCTTCTCCGTGGTATCGACAGAAACGGTATCGAAAGAGGTCAGGTAATCACGAAGCCCGGCACCGTAAACGCTCATACCGAGTTCAGCGGTCAGGTTTACGTCCTTACCAAAGAAGAAGGCGGAAGACACACTCCTTTCTTCAACAACTATCGTCCTCAATTCTATTTCAGAACTACCGACGTTACCGGAACCATCAAACTTCCCGCAGGAGTTGAAATGGTAATGCCCGGCGACCACGTTACTATCGACGTTGCTCTTATAACCCCCATCGCTTGCGAAGAAGGTTTGAGATTCGCTATTCGTGAAGGCGGCAGAACGGTTGGTTCGGGCGTTGTATCCAAGATCATCAAATAATTATAAACGGCTGTGGAAAAGGAGCCGACCAAATAAATTTTCGATCCGATCGGTTCCTTTTCTCAAAAAATAAGTTGCTATATAAGTCGTTTTTTGAAAATTTTACAACATTTAGCGGTCGGTCTTATACATAATATCAAGATATTGCGTTTGCCATTTTAAAGCGTTTGACCGATCGGGGTAAAAAGACCGAAAAACCGCGCTTAAAGCGGGTTTGTTTGGAAAAAATTCCTTTAAAATTTTTGTATTTTTCTTGAAAAATGATTGACAATAGTCTTATAAACAGTTATAATTAAATTAAAATATCCCTAAAAAACCCTTTTAATTGCGTTAAACCGAAGGTTGAACGCAAGTTTAAGGCTATTATGCGGGACAAAAAATAAGGAGAAACAATTATGTCAAAACTTAAGAAACAGTTGATTACTGTTGCATTATCGGTCTTGATGGTTTTCGCCTTGGTAGGTATGGCAGTCGTTACCATGCCCGTCGCTAAGGCAGACGATGACAAAGAACAAGTTATCGCGGCTATCAATACCGTCGTCGAAGCGGCTGATACTGCCGAAGAAGGCGAAGAAAAAGACGGTAAGTTAACGGATGAAGAACTCGAAGCGATTTTGGATACT
>JAFVCP010000119.1 GCA_017479185.1 Clostridia bacterium | reverse complement strand
TTTTATTTAGCCGCGAATTTAGCAGCATACACAACAAGCATAATGGTTTTAATGGATAAAGTGGATTATAAAGAGATAGGATTTAATCGATTATATGATTTGTGGTCGGTATATGGGTTCTGAATACGAAAATATTTTATTATATAATGCTTTTATCTCTTGAGTATTTTGGTAAATACCACAAAAATATAAACCTGACTTTGCGCAGGAATATCTTCATTTGAAAAAAATATGATATATTTTTTATTTATTTCCCCAATCTTTCATTGCTTATGGTATATATTTCTGCGACATAATTATCATATTTTATTAAAAAAATTAAGGAGAAAGTATTATAAACCAAATTCATATTGTTTGAACAATATTTTTTAAGAGGGATTTAATATGATTTTTTATAAAAAACGGCGGGCGGAGCCGTTTTTTTTGTTTAATTCGCTTTACTTATTTTAATTTATAGTTTATAATAAGTTATATAACTATTATATTATAGTAATTCATAATATAAGGAGAGAAAAATGGACGTTGAAAATAAGGTGGCTTCTTCTTACGGCGCCGATCAGATACAAGTCCTCGAAGGGCTTGAACATATCAGAAAAAGACCGGGAATGTATATCGCTTCTACCGACGCGAGAGGGCTTCATCATCTCGTAAAGGAAATAGTCGACAATTCGGTAGACGAGGCTCTCGCGGGATATTGCGATACCATAACCGTAACCATCAACGAAGACGGCTCCTGCTCGGTTAGAGATAACGGAAGAGGTATTCCCACCGGCATACACGAAAAAGAGGGAGTTTCGACCGTCGAAGTCGTTATGACCAAGCCCAACGCGGGCGGTAAATTCGGCGGGGGCGGATATATGGTTTCGTCGGGACTTCACGGAGTCGGACTTAAAGCGGTCAACGCCCTTTCCGAAACGGCTTCGGTAGACGTATACCAAAACGGCAAACACTTCCGTCAGGAATACGACAGAGGAGTGCCGAGAGCGAGATTGCAAGTCGTAGGCGAAAGCGACGAAACGGGAACGAGAATTACCTTTAAACCCGATTACGAAATTTTCGAAACCACCGTTTTCAATTACGATACGATAAGGGGAACTCTCCGCGACTTCGCTTTCTTGAATAAAGGGCTGAAAATAGTTCTCGAGGACAAGAGAGAGGGGCAGGAACAGAAAGACGAACTCCTCTATAACGGCGGTATAATCGAATACGTCGAATTTTTGAATACGAATAAACAGCCGATAAGCGAAGTGCTTTATTTCGAAGAAAAGTACGAGGCGGTTACGATAGAGATCGCGATGCAGTATAACGACGGGTATAACGAAAACGTCATCGCTTTCGCGAACAACGTAAACACCAAAGAAGGCGGAACTCATATCGACGGTTTCAAGTTCGCTCTTTCCAAACTCGTCAACGACGCGGGCAAGAAACTCAATCTCGTAAAAGACGACGACAAACTTTCGGGCGAGGACGTCAGAGAGGGCTTGACGGCGGTCATATCGGTCAAACTTCCCGAACCTCAATTCGAAGGTCAGACCAAGACCAAACTCGGCAACAGCGAGATAAGAGGGCTTGTAACCAAGGCTATGACCGAAGGCTTCGGAAGTTATCTCGAAGAAAATCCTTCGTTTACCAAAGAGGTTTTAAATAAATGCCTTACCGCCAAAAGAGCGAGAGAAGCGGCGAGGAAGGCGAGAGAGGCGACGAGGAAAACGGCTTTCGAGTCTACCGCTCTTCCCGGAAAACTCGCCGACTGTTCGGAGAAAAATCCCGAACTTTGCGAGATATATCTCGTCGAGGGGGATTCGGCAGGCGGAACGGCGAAACAGGGCAGGGACAGGCGTTTCCAAGCCATTCTTCCGTTAAGAGGTAAAATTCTCAACGTCGAAAAGACGAGAGTGAACAGAGTTCTCGAAAACGACGAGATCAAAGCGATGATAACCGCGTTCGGCGGCGGAATGCTCGACGATTTCGACGTAACTAAAATAAGATACGACAGAATAATCTGTATGACGGACGCGGACGTGGACGGCTCGCATATAAGAATACTTCTCCTTACTTTCTTTTTCAGATATATGCGTCCTCTCGTAGAACAAGGACACGTCTATATCGCTCAGCCTCCTCTTTATAAGGCGACGAAGAATAAAGTCGACTATTATTTCTATAACGACGCCGACAAAGAGAAGTTCTGCGCGGAAAATCCCCGTTGCGACATACAGCGTTATAAAGGTCTCGGAGAAATGGATAAACAGCAACTTTGGGACACGACGATGAATCCGGCGACGAGAACGCTGAGAAAAGTTACGATAGATGACGCCGTACAGGCGGACGCCAACTTTACTCTCCTTATGGGCGAGGAACCCGAAATGAGAAGAAAGTTCATCGAAGAGAACGCGAAATTCGCAAATCGCGAACTCGACACTTAAAAAGGGGGTAAAAAGTTATGGCTAAAAAAGAATTTGACGAGGCTTTGACGAGCGAATTCAGAAAAACCCTCGATATGACCAAAATAATCGACATAGAAGTCGATAAAGAACTCAAACAGAGTTTCATCGACTACGCAATGTGCGTAAACCGTTCGAGGGCTATTCCCGACGTCAGGGACGGTCTTAAACCCGTTCACAGAAGAATACTCTATTCTATGAACGAACTCGGTCTTACGCCCGATAAAGCCTATAAAAAGTGCGCCACGATAGTCGGAGACGTCTTGGGTAAATATCACCCTCACGGAGACAGTTCGGTCTACGACGCTCTCGTAAGGCTTGCGCAGGATTTCTCGATAAATATGCCTCTCGTCGACGGGCACGGAAACTTCGGTTCGGTCGACGGCGATCCCGCCGCGGCGTACAGGTACACCGAAGCGAGAATGAGCAAAATGGCGCTCGAAATGCTCCGCGAGATCGATAAGGAAACGGTGGATTTCTATCCCAACTTCGACGATACGAGAATGCAGCCCGTCGTTTTGCCGGCAAGATACCCCAATCTTTTGGTCAACAGCGCCGACGGAATAGCGGTAGGTATGGCGACTAATATTCCGCCTCACAATCTCGGAGAAGTCATCGACGGGGCTATCGCCCTTATCGACGATCCCGAAATATCGGTCGACGACCTTCTTAAATATATTCCGGCTCCCGATTTCCCGACCGGCGGTATAATAATGGGCAGAAGCGGAATAAGAAACGCTTACCGCACGGGCAGAGGCTCGATAATTTTAAGGGCGAAATGCGAAATAGAGGAGTTCAACAACGGAACGAGAGAGAGGATCATCGTTACCGAACTTCCCTATCAGGTCAACAAACAAAAACTCATCGAAACCATTGCCGATTACGTCAAAAACAAGAGGTTGGAAGGTATTTCCAATATAAACGACGAGTCGGACAGGCACGGAATGAGAGTTGTAATAGAGATAAAGAAGGACGCGAACGCGCAAGTCGTTTTAAATTCTCTTTATAAGCAGACCAACTTGCAGGTCAGCGACGGAATAATCCTTCTCGCGCTCGTCGGGACCGACCCCAAGGTTTTAAATCTTAAAGAAATACTCGAATATTACGTCGAGCATCAGATAGACGTTATCGAGAGAAGAACCCGTTACGATCTCGCCAAAACGATGGAGAGAGAGCATATCGTAAAGGGACTTGTCATCGCCCTTGCGAATATCGACGAAGTCATCGCGATAATCAAGAGGAGCAGGGATAAGGAAGAAGCGTCCTCGCAACTCAAAGAAAATTTCCTTCTCGACGACAAGCAGACCAACGCTATCTTGGAAATGCGACTTCAAAGGCTCACGTCTATGGAAGTCGACAAACTCAACGAAGAACTCCGTCAACTCGACGCGACGATCGAGGATCTTCAGGATATTCTCGCTAAACCCGAAAGAGTAAGAGCGATAGTAAGAAACGACCTCGAAGACATAAAGAACAGATATCCCACTCCGAGAAAGACGGAGATTTCCACCGATTACGCCGATATAGGCGAAGCCGACCTCATCGAAAGAGAGGACGTCGTGATTTCAATGACGCACCTCGGCTATATCAAGCGCTTCCCCATAAAGGAATGGCATTCGCAGAGAAGAGGGGGCAAGGGCGTTACGGCGCACAAGTCCAAGGACGAAGATTTCATCGAAAATATGTTCGTCTGTTCGACGCACGACGACCTTCTTTTCTTCAGTTCGCTCGGTAAAGTTTATACCATAAAGGGATACGAAGTTCCCGAAGCGAGCAAAGTTGCGAGAGGAAGGGCGATAGTCAACCTCATTCAGGTTTCCAACGGCGAAAGGATAACCGCCGTCATACCGAGAAAGGAAATACTTTCGGATGAAACGGCGGAAGAGATAAGCAAAGAAGAAAATACGGCGGCTGTCGAAAATACCGAAGAAGTATTCGATGAGAATAAAAAGCAGGAGAAAAAGGCTTCCGACGGATTTATCGTAATGGCGACGAGATTCGGTCTTATCAAGAAAACCGCGCTTAAAGAATTCGATTCGATAAGAAAGGGCGGCAAGATAGCGATAAGCCTTCTTCCGGGAGACGAACTCATTTCGGCGGAACTCACCGACGGAACGGCGGAAGTTCTTATCGGCTCGCACGAAGGAAAGTGTATAAGATTCAGCGAAACCGACGTTCGTCCGATGGGAAGAGATACGCAGGGCGTCCGCGCGATAGATTTAAGCGACGGCGATTTCGTAATAGATATGACGGTTATTTCCCCGGGAGATACGATAATAACCATTTCTTCCAACGGCTACGGCAAGAGGAGTTCAATAGACGATTACCGCTTGCAGTCGAGAGCGGGAAAAGGAATAAAGGCGGGCGTATTCAACGAAAAGACGGGTAATCTCGTCGGAATAAAACCCGTAAACGGCGACGAAGATATAATGATGATATCGGATAACGGCGTCGCGATCAGAACGCAGGTAAGCGAAATTTCACTTATCGGAAGAGATACGCAGGGCGTAAAGGTAATGCGCCTCGACGGGGCGAAACTCGCTTCGATAGCGATCGCGCCTCACGAGGACGAAGAGGAACTTCCCGAAGGAGGAGAAGAAGGCGAACTTTCCGAGGGCGAAACTTCGGAAAACGGCGAAATTGCTTCGACGACGGAAAGCGAAGAATAATTTCTGAATATTTCATATAAAAAGTCAGGCGTTTGATCTCGCCTGACTTTTGTATTTTCGCTTGACTTTTATATTATAAAGAATTTTTCGCTATCATTATCGTTTTTCTGTTTACGAGCGAAGTTTTGATCTCCGTTTTCCGTATCGGCGTCAAACCGTTTCTTTCTATTTTTTCAAAAAGGCGGTCTACGAGAAGTTTGCATACCTCTTCGTGATGACTATCGATGCTGGATAGCCCGATTTTGTCGTGGGAGGCTAAATCGTTGTTATCCATACCCACCACCGAAATATCTTGCGGAACGGATAATCCTTCCCGTTCTATGCGCTTTATCGCGCCCAGCGCGAGATAATCGTAAGCCGCGAGCAATGCGGTAGGCGCCGCGTTTGCGGCGAAAAGTTTGTCCATACAATCGTAGCCGCCCTCTTCAAATCTGGTTTTGCTTTTTACGATGAGTTTTTCGTCGATCCGGATCTTGTGATATTCCATCGCTTTACGGAAAAGTGTTTCTTTTGTTTTGGTTAAAACGTCGCCGATAAAAGCGATTTTTTTATGCCGCAACGCCTTAAAAGTATCGATGGTTTCAGAAATACCGCTGAAAAAATCCACGTTGACGGAATCCGCGTAAATATCGTTTGCGTTGCCGCAATATACGATCGGAACTTTCTCATATTTACGCGCAGGATAGCCGCCGCTTATCGTAATTATTCCGTCCGAACGGTTTTCGGAAGAAAAATAATTTATCAGTTCATTTTCCTTTTCTTTGTCGAACGAAGTTACCGAAACGGTCATCGAGGCGTTCTTTTTGCTCAGAATAGCGCCTATGACGGAAACGTATCGAGTATAATACCTGCTCTCCGTTTCGGGTATCAGGACGGCGATCATTTTTTTGTCGTATTTTTCTTTGCGAAACAGATCGTAAACGCCTTGCTCCTTCGCCAAAAAAAGTATTTTTTCACGAGTTTCCGCGTTCACGTCCGCCGCGCCGTTAAACGCCTTCGAAACGGTAGACGGGGAGTATCCTATAAGCGCCGCAAATTTTCTCAAAGTCATAAAATAATCACCTTGCGTTCGCGCCGTAAAGTTTAACGGCGCAATTTATTCAATTATAATAAACTGTAAAATATATGTCAATTATTTCGAAACAGTTTCGGAAATTTTTCGATTGACATAGCATTACTACGCTCGTATAATAAAGGCGAGAACGCGCGAGCGAACAATAAAATAAAGAGGTAAAAAATGGAACCGATACAGCGGATCGGATGCCCGATAAACGACTTTGAAAAATATGCCGAAAAATATCTCGAAATTATTAAAAGACACGAAGGGTGTTGCGACTCGGTAGGGACCTTGTTTTGCGAATAAATAATTATGAAATTTAAAGACGAATACAAATTAAGCAGAATACTATACGTAGCCGAAGCGGCGCTCGAATATTTTATATCCATTTTGGTAACGGGAGCCTATCTCGCGAAAATAACGTCGGCGATAGGTATGTCGGATATGCTTACGGGCATACTTACTTCCTTCGTTTCGTTGGGTTGCGGTTTCCAGATATTCGCTATATTTTTAGCCGACAAACGCCCCGTAAAGCGTTGGGTTACGTTGCTTCACAGTATAAATCAACTCTCTTTCGCGCTTATTTATCTAACGCCCTTTTTCGATCTTTCAGGCGAGTGGAAAGCGGCGCTGTTTATTGCGTTTTTGTTGGTAGGGCATATAATAAACAACATTGTCAATTCCCCTAAGATAAATTGGTTTATGTCCCTCGTCGACGACGATAAACGCGGAAGGTTTACGGCGAAAAAAGAGATGGTGTCTTTAATGGGCGGAATGATCTTTTCTTACGCGATGGGCGCGCTCATCGACCGTTTTGAGGAGAGCGGCAATATAAACGGCGCGTTTATCGCGTGCGGTATCAGCGTTTTCGTCCTTATGTCGCTTCATAGCGCGACTTTGGTTTTTTCCAAGGAAAAACCTGCGGAAGATCGCGAAAAGATCTCCGCGAAAAAACTTTTCGGAGAACTCGTTCGCGATAAAAACTTATTGAAAGTGATCTTCATTTCGGTTTTGTGGAATATCGTTACCTACTCCGCGACGCCCTTTTACGGATCATATCAGATCAAAGAACTCGGGTTTTCGATGACCTTCGTTTCAATTCTCGCCGCGCTGTACGCCGTCGTAAGGTCGATATTCTCGACGCCTATGGGTAAATTCGCGGATAAATATTCCTTCGCGAGAATGTTGAACGTCTGCTTTACGATCTCGTTAGTCGGGTTTTGCGTGAACGTTTTTACCGTTCCCGAAAACGGCAAAGCGTTTTATACGATATACTATATGCTGTCCGCAATAGCGATGGCGGGCATAAACAGCGCGACTATAAACCTTATTTACGATTACGTCGATAAGGAAAAGAGGACGGGCGCTCTCGCGCTTAAAAGCGCGTTTGCAGGCTTCGCGGGATTTTTTACGACGCTCGCCGTAAGTCCACTCGTATCTTATATACAGAGCAACGGAAATAAATTTTTAGGACTAAACGCGTACGCTCAACAAGTAGTATCGGCGATAGCGGCGATCGTTCTCGTGTCGTTGATAATTTACCTGAACGCCGTCGTAAGAAAAATAAAACGTAAAAAATAAAAATCTTTTAATTCCCTTCCGATTTTTGGAAGGGATTTTTTACGCGAGATAGGATAGGGGCAACGCGTTTTTCGCATTGTCAAGGACTTTGACAAGGAATTACGTCCTTAAAAACCGTTGACGGGGATATATCGAACCTAAAAATAAAAAAAATTTTAAAAAATGCCGTATAAACTATTGACAAACTTCAATAATAAGGTTATAATATAGCCAAAGTTAGCACTTGAAGCCTTTGAGTGCTAACAACTAACAGACAGGAGTGCCAAAAAGTGGAACTTTCCGACAGAAAAAAGAAAATATTGCAGTTCGTAGTCGACGACTATATCGAAACTGCCGTTCCGGTATCGAGTAAAAGTCTGACGGAAAGGCATCTGAGCAACATAAGTTCCGCAACGGTAAGGAACGAACTGTTCGCTTTGGAAGAACTCGGGTATCTTACTCAACTACACACTTCGTCGGGGAGAGTTCCTTCCGCCGAAGCATATAAATTATACGTCAGCGATCTTATGGTCAAGGATAAACTTTCCGTTAAAGAACTCGACTATATAAAGAAAATATTTCTTGAAAAGGCGGATAATTTAGAGGAAGTAATAAAAAGTACGACCAAGATCATCAGCGAACTTACTTCTTACCCGTCTGTCGGGCTTAAAAGTAAGGACAGCGGGGAAAAGATAGAAAATATCAAGTTTTTCCGCTTTAAAAAAGATCAGGCTCTCGTAATAATCGTTACCGAATACAGGCTTTTGAAAGATAATTATATCAGCGTTCCCGAAGGGATGACCGACGAACAACTTTCGGACGCGGAAAAGGTTCTGAGCAATATGTTCAGCGGAAAGAACTTTGAGGAGATATGCAATTTAAAGCCCGAACTTCAAGACGATTTTATGGGGTATAAAAATATATTCGTAAACGTCATCGAAGCCCTTAAAGTCTATTTGCAGGCAAGCGAAGGCGACGTGGTAATGGAAGGCGAAGATAAAATTCTTCAACACCCCGAATATGCGGATATAAATAAAATTCAGAACTTTTTATCGGTCGTAACGAGCAAAGATAAGATGATGAACCTTCTTACCGAGGACGGCAAAGATATAAAGATAAACGTAAAAATAGGAACGGACGGGTACGACGAGATCCCCGCGGACTGTTCGGTCGTTACGGCGACCTATACGGCGAACGGAAACAAACTCGGGACTTACGGAGTCATAGGACCTATAAGAATGGATTATCAGAAAGTCGTAGCGGTGCTTGAAAACGTCGGAAAAGTTCTCGAAAGCATATTGAGTAAAAGGTAGGTAAAAATGTCAAAGAAAGATAAAAGAGAAGAAGTCGAAGAGGTTGAAGAGAATACTCGGGAAGAGGAAACGAAAGAGGGCGTTGCGATCGACGAACTCGACGAAGCGTCGGCGAAAGATCTTCTTAAAAAGTATATCGAAGAAAACGAAGGATTAAAGACCGAAAACGAGAAGAACAAACTTGCCGCGGAAGAAAATCATAACGATTATCTTCGGGCGAGGGCGGATTGCGAAAACGTGAGAAAGCGTAAAGCCGAAGAGGTCAGGAACGCTTACGACGACGGAAAACTCGAAGCGGTAACCAAGATCCTCGCGATCGGCGACAGCCTCGATTGGGCGCTTAAAATGGAACTCGACGACAAGACGAGAGAGGGCATCGAAAAACTCGTTAAAAAGTATCACGAGGCGCTCGAAAGTCTTGGAGTCAAAGAATTTTCTCCCGAAGAGGGAAGCGATTTCGATCCCAACACCGCGGCGGCGGTAATGCAGGTCGACGGCGACGGGAACGACAAGAGCGGAACTGTCAAAAGCGTATTCGGAAGAGGATTTAAACTCGGAGAAAAGGTAATAAGATACGCCCAAGTATCCGTTGTAAAATAAAATTATAAATCAAAATAAAATATAAGAGAGGTAATAATATTATGAGTAAAGTAATAGGTATCGATTTAGGAACGACAAATTCGTGCGTTGCCGTTATGGAAGGCGGCGAGCCGGTAGTAATAGCGAACGCGGAAGGTTCGAGGACCACTCCTTCGGTGGTAGGTTTTCAAAAAGACGGAGAAAGACTTGTCGGTCAGGTCGCGAAGCGTCAGGCGGTCGCGAACAGCGACAGAACGGTCATCTCCATCAAAAGACATATGGGTTCGGACTATAAAGTAAAAGTAGACGATAAGCAGTATTCCCCGCAGGAAATTTCGGCTATGATACTTTCCAAACTCAAAAAAGACGCCGAAGCCTATTTGGGCGAAACGGTTAAAGACGCGGTCATAACCTGTCCCGCTTACTTTACCGACAGTCAGCGTCAGGCGACCAAAGACGCGGGCAAGATCGCAGGTCTTAACGTATTGCGTATAATCAACGAGCCGACGGCTGCGGCGCTTGCGTACGGACTCGATAAAGATAAGACTTCGCACAAGGTTATGATATACGACCTCGGCGGCGGAACCTTCGACGTATCCATTCTCGATATCGGCGACGGAGTATTCGAAGTTCTCGCGACCAACGGTAACGGAATGCTCGGCGGCGACGATTTCGATAAGAAGATAATGGATTGGGTAGTCGACGATTTCAAGAGCAAAGAAGGCATAGACCTTTCGAAAGATAAAATGGCTATGCAGAGAATAAAAGAGGCTGCCGAAAAGGCGAAGATAGAACTTTCTTCTATGAGTTCGACAAATATAAACCTTCCCTTTATAACGGCGGACGCGACGGGACCCAAACACCTCGACGTAACTTTGACCAAAGATAAGTTCGACCTTATGACCAAAGATCTCGTAGAACTTACCAAAGAACCTATGAGAAAGGCGATGAGCGACGCGGGACTTTCTTACGGCGATATAGCGAAAGTCATACTCGTCGGCGGCTCGACTCGTATTCCCGCCGTCGTAGAAGCGGTAAAGGCCGAAACGGGTAAAGATCCATTCAAGGGCATCAATCCCGACGAATGCGTCGCGATCGGCGCGGCTATTCAGGGCGGCGTTTTGACCGGCGAAGTAAAGGACGTTCTTCTTCTCGACGTAACTCCTCTTTCCTTGGGTATCGAAACTCTCGGCGGAGTATTTACCAAACTCATCGACAGAAATACGACCATTCCCGTAAAGAAATCGCAGGTATTCTCGACCGCGGCTGACAATCAACCCGAAGTTACCATTCACGTTCTTCAAGGCGAAAGGCAGTTCGCTAAAGACAACAAGACGCTCGGACAATTCAATCTCGGCGGCATCGCTCCCGCGCCCAGAGGTATTCCTCAGATAGAGGTTACTTTCGATATAGACGCGAACGGTATAGTCCACGTTACCGCGAAAGATCTCGGAACTCAGAAAGCGGCGGATATAACCATTACTTCGTCGACTAACCTTTCCGAAGAAGATATCGACAAGGCGGTAAAAGACGCAGAAAGATACGAAGCGGAAGACAAGAAGAGAAAGGAAGCGGTCGAAAACAAGAATAAACTCGACAGCCTTATCTTCCAAGTCGAAAAGACGGTCAAAGACAGCGGAGATAAACTCACCGAAGAGGATAAAGCGACCGTGGAAGCGGCGGTCAAGGAAGCCAAGGAAGAACTCGCAAGCGACGACAACGACAGGATCGTAAAAGCGACCGAAAAACTTTCCAACGACGTTCAAGCCGTATTTACCAAACTTTATCAACAGCAAGCCGCTCAAAACGGCGGAGCAAATCCCGGCGACTCCGGCGCTTCTACCGACGGCGACACCGAATTCCACCAAAACTGAAATAAATGATAGTTATTACGAATAAGGCGGTTTATCTGCCTTATTCGTAAAATAGTTTATTTGGCAACGAGGACTCAAATGGCAAAAAATTACTATGAAACTCTCGGCGTGGATAAAAAAGCCACGCTCGACGAGATAAAATCGGCTTACAGAAAACTTGCCCGCCAATATCACCCCGACCTTCATCCCAACGACGAAGAGTGCGCGAAAAAATTCAAAGAAATAAACGAGGCGAACGAGGTTTTGTCCGATCCCCAGAAAAGACAGCAATACGATTTCGAACTCGAAAATCCCGGCAGAAGCGCGGGCGGTTTCGGCGGATTCGGCGGTTCGGGCGGCGGATTCGGCGGATTTTCGGACATATTCGGAGATATATTCAGTCAGTTTACGGGCGGCGGAAGGACTGCCGAACAGGATAGAACGGGACAGGATATTACCATCGAAGTCGAACTATCATTCCTCGACGCGGCGAAAGGCTGCAAAAAGGAAGTTACTTATACGAGAAAAGAGCCGTGCGCGGCTTGTCGTTCGACGGGCGCCAAAAACGGAACGGCTTATAAAACTTGTGAAAAATGCCACGGTTCGGGAACTATTCAATACGCGTCCGGCAACAGCATATTCAGGACGATACAGACGAGAGTTTGCGATTCTTGCGGCGGAAGCGGTAAAATCATAACCGAAAAATGCGCTTCGTGCGGCGGAAAAGGCTATCAACGCAAGTCGACGACGGTCAAGTTCGATATCCCCGCAGGAGCGGATACGGGCAGTTATATGAGAAAAAGAGGCTTCGGAGAAGCCTCCACTATGGGCGGAGATCCCGGAGATCTTATAGTCGTATTCAAAGTCGCTCCGCATAAGTTGTTCAAGCGTAAGGATTTCGATCTTTATCTTGATCTTCCGATAGATTTCAAAACGGCGGCGCTCGGCGGAAAAGTCAAAGTTCCGACGCTCGACGACGTAGCCGATCTCGAAATTCCCGAAGGAACGCAGTCGGGCAAGGTTTTCCTCGTAAGGGGAAAGGGCATCGCGGCGAGAAGAGGAACGGGGAATTTGTACGTTACCGTCAACGTCGAGGTACCGACCAAACTTTCGAAAGCGCAAAAACAAAAACTTATGGATTTCGACAGCGACGTCGAAATAAAGCAATACGACAAGATGAAAAAATACAGCGACGGCGTGCAATCGCTGTACGGCAGAACGCCGTATAATAAATAAAAAAAAGCGGGGGAAACGAAGATCGTTTTCCCCGCGATTTTTGTCGATAATCGACTTATAGAAGCCTTTTCAGTCTTTTTTCATATTTTTCTTCGAGCGTTTTAAGTTCCTCGGCAAAGTTCTTGACTTCAATGGGCGCCCCTATGTTCGCGGATAAAAGCGCGCCGATCTCCGTTATTCCCATAACGGTGCCTTTTATCATCATTTCGGCAACGTGCGACCTCGAATCGTCCCTTAAAGTATCCACTTTAACGCCGGTAAATATCATCGCTTTTTTAAAGGGGCCGATCTCTTTCGGCTCGACCTTCTTTTCGCGCATATATGCGCGAAGTCTGCCGATAAATTCCTCGTACACTTCGTATTCTTCGGTGAGTTCTCTTTTCATATCTTCGTCCTCTGTTTCCGGAAGAATATCAGAAATGGATTGAAGTCCGATATGAGCGTTTTTGTAAATGACGTTGAGTATTTCTTCTTCGCTTGATTTTTCGTCCATAAAAACCTCCTTTTATTAAATAAGTATTGACGGAAAAGATAAAAATCATACGAAAAACGTTTGACAAGCGCTCGTAAAAGTGTTATACTACTTTGGAACCGCGCGAGAAGGGAATTAAAGTCGTTGGCAAAAATATGCCGAAAACGCCCCGAAAAATATATCTCGGCGAGATTAGACAGGAGGTCTATTTTTCAATGTACGCAATAATTGAGAACGGAAGCAAGCAATACAAAGTTGCCGTCGGCGACGAAGTAAGGCTTGAAAAACTCAACGCAAACGTAGGCGACAAGGTTGATTTCAACGTTCTTCTCGTTTCCGACGAGAACGGAGTCAAAGTCGCAGCAGACGCCGCCGCTTACAAGGCGACAGCAGAGGTTTTGGAACACGCGAAGGATAAAAAGATCATCGTTTATAAGTACAAAGCCAAAAAGAACGAAAGAAGAAAGCGCGGACACAGACAACCTTTCACAAAAGTAAAGTTTGTCGAGATCGCCGTAAAGTAAGGTCGGAGGGTAAAGAATTATGTTTTTAATTAGTTTATTCGCTCATAAGAAAGGTGTGGGAAGCACCAGAAACGGCCGCGACAGCGCCGCTAAGCGTCTTGGACCTAAGCGCGTTGACGGTCAGAAAGTTCTTGCCGGAAACATTCTCGTTCGTCAAAGAGGAACCAAGTTCCATCCCGGAACCAACGTCGGTATCGGAAAGGACGACACTTTGTTCGCTCTCGTCGACGGAGTCGTAAAATTCGAAAGGCTCGGCAAAGACAAGAAACAAGTAAGTATTTATACTGCTGAATAAAAAAATGAAAGCGGATTTCACTTTGTGATTTCCGCTTTAAATTTGGAGATTTGCTTATGACGGAAAAGGTTTACGACGGGACGTTTTTTAATATCCAAGACACGCTCGAATGCGGACAAATTTTCCGCTTTCGCCCCTTTAAAGAGGGATATTTGGTCATCAGCGGGGATAAGGCGTGTTACGCATTTAATGACGGAAAGGGGATCGTCGTTATCTCGGAAGACGGAGAATATTTCGATAATTTCTTCGATATGGGCGTAAATTACGGAGAGATCGTCGATTTCGCCCTCGAAAGTCGGTTCGATATTTTAAAAACCGCCGCCGCTAAGGGCAGTGGAGTAAGGATTCTTCGCCAACAGAAAGAGGAAATGCTTTTTTCGTTTATAGTATCGCAGAACAATCATATTCCGAGAATAAAAAAATGTATTGAAACTATGTGCGAAAAACTCGGAGAAGAGAAAGTTTTTATGGGTGAAAAATATTATTCTTTTCCCAAGGCGGCGAAAATAGCCGAAGCGGGCGAGAGATTTTTCGCGGAAAACGGTTTCGGGTACAGGGCGTCTTATATGGACAAGTGCGCGAACGAGTTGTTGAGCGGTTTCGATCTCGAAGAATTGGATAAATTGCCAACCGCCGAAATGAAAAAAAGGTTGCTGACTCTGTACGGGATAGGACCGAAAGTCGCCGATTGCATTTCGCTTTTCGGGTATCATAGAACCGACAGTTTTCCCGTGGATACCTGGATAGAAAAGATCTACCGCGAGGATTTTAAAGGAGAACTCACCGACAGGAATAAAATAACCTCTTATTTTACGGAGTTATTTAGGGAAAAGTCGGGATATATGCAACAGTATTTGTTTTATTATAAACGCAGTTTGGAAAAGTAACGTTTAATAAAGGAGATCCGAATATATGAAAAAGACTAAAATCGTTTGCACTTTAGGACCTTCAAGCAATGATATGGAAACCATATCCGCAATGTATGATGCGGGTATGAACGTTTGTCGTTTGAATTTTTCTCACGGCTCGCATGAGGAACACGCTTCTAAAATAGAGATAATAAAGCGCCTGAGAGAAGAGAGGAATATTCCTTTACCTATTCTTCTTGATACGAAAGGTCCGGAATTCAGAACGAAAACTTTTAAAAACGGAAAAGTAACTTTAAAAAAGGGAGATAGTTTTACTTTTACGACGGACGAGGTGGAAGGCGACGAACACAAAGTTTCGGTTACCTATAATCGTATTGCCGAAGTGATGAAAAAGGGGGATAAAATACTCCTTAACAACGGGCTGATTTCATTTGAGGTTGAAAGCGTCGTTGGAAACGACGTCAATACCGTAGTTTTGGAAGGCGGAGAAACGTCTGATCATAAAAGTATGTTTTTCCCCGATAAAGATTTAAAAGTAGACTTTTTGTCGGAACAAGATAAAAAGGATATTTTATTCGGTATTGAACACGACGTCGATTTTATCGCATTGTCTTTTGTATCGTGTAAAGAAAATATAGAAACGGTAAGGCGTTTTTTAGCGGAGAACGGCGGAGAAAAAATAGACATAATCGCAAAAATAGAAAACAGAACGGGAGTAAATAATCTCGAGAGCATAGTCAAAGCGTCGGACGGAGTGATGGTCGCAAGAGGAGATCTCGGGGTTGAAATTCCCTACGAAGAACTTCCCAATATCCAGAAGCGAATTATCGACGTATGCAGGATCCTCGGCAAGAGGTGTATAACCGCAACGGAAATGCTGGAATCTATGATACATAACCCAAGACCGACAAGAGCGGAAATTTCCGACGTCGCCAACGCTGTCTACGACGGTTCGAGCGCAGTAATGTTGTCGGGAGAAACGGCTGCGGGGGAATATCCTATCGAAGCGGTAAAAGCAATGGCTAAAATCGTAGAACAAGCCGAAAAGAACAGAGTATATATTCAGCAAATAGGCGACGATGAATACGTTATCTCTTCTTCATCGGAGGCATTATCTCACTCTGCGTGTATGCTGGCGCATGATCTCGGGGCGAAGGCAATAGTTGTTTGTACGCAGACGGGAATGACGGCAAGAATGGTGTCGAGATTTCGTCCGGAAGTGCCGATAATAGGTATGACTTCCGACGAAAAAGCATTCAGAAAATTGGCGCTTTCCTGGGGAGTTATACCAATGAAAAGCGATGTCTACAATTCGGTGGATATATTGTTTTATTTTGCGAAACAAGCGGCGAAAAAAAGCGGTTTGGTAAAAAGCGGAGAAACCGTAGTGATGACAGGCGGAACGCCGATAGGTCAAGGCGGAAATTCGAGTCTTATAAACGTCGAAACACTTTAAAAAATAAAAATAAAAAAGAGCGATAAACGCTTTACAAAAGAAAAAAAATTTGATAAAATATACGCGTTAAGAAAAGAAACGTATATTTTACGGGGACGTAGCTCAGTTGGTTAGAGCGCTACCTT